>JAMQPI010000408.1 GCA_023717565.1 Pyrinomonadaceae bacterium
ACATCGTAAACGTTCAAGACGCCGTTATCAGTGCAGATGTACACGTGGCTTCCGTACACAATAGGAGTCACAATGTGCGGCTTCGCTGGATTCTGCCAGGCTATATGGGCGGTGGATATTTGGCCTTCGGAAGGCGTGATATCCCCACTGGCCCCGGCCCGCACCGCGTAGAAGAGTCTCCGCATGTGAGCACTGCCGCCGCCAAGAAATAGTAGTCCCTGTGCTGCAATCGGCGTCGGGATCTTAACGTCCGCCCCATCGGCCAGCCGCCACAGTTCTTTTCCAGTCAACGGATCATAGCCGCGATAATATTTCGTCCCGCTAGCGATCAACTCGGCGCGGGCCCCGCCTTCATAAATGACCGGGCTACTCCACGAAGTGTCTTCGTCGCGTGCAGCGCGCCAGACCTGTTTGCCATCCCTTAGGTTAAAGGCTGCGATGAATGAGTCCTTCTGGCTGTCGCATTGCACGATAACCAGGTTGCGATAGATGACTGGGGAACTTGCGAATCCCCATTGAGCAGTGGGATCTGAAGTCCACCCGCCTACTAATGTGCCCAGACTCTGTTTCCATATCAGCTTTCCCCGCAAGTCGTAACAGTACAAACCTTCAGAGCCGAAGAACGTTACCAGGTAGTTACCGTCGGTCGCCGGGGTGGAATTTGCATGACTGCCTTTGACGTGACGCTTAACCTGAGGAGTTCCCACGTAGGCATCCTTCAACCAAATGACTTTGCCAGTGCTCTTGTCTAAACAGTAAACGCGCCAAATCTGCTTTGACGTGTCATCCGACGTTTCTGCGGTCTGCGTCGGGCCGTGCACGAAAACCGTCTTAGAGTCGGTGCTTACGGCAGTTGTGATGAACACGCGGTCGCCCCACACCACGGGACTCGAATACCCGACTCCGGGTATTGCGGTTTTCCACAAGACGTTGACTGACTTCTCCGCGTCCCAGCTTGCGGGCGGGTTGGTTCCGTCGGCGACGCCCGAAGCATTCCTGCCTCGGAAGGATGGCCAATTTTGAGCGAAGCAGACGGCGGATAAGCAAAGAAGTAGCAGTAGGGCGCGCGTGTATCTCATGGTTTCTACCTATGCCGTGTGCTTATCCACCGGCAGCCGTTTTCGGTCTCTCAAATAATGTCGGGTCCAGCTTGCCGTTTACGGTGATCGATTCAACCTCGCGTGATAGAGGAGGCGACGGAGAACCGTTGATAGTGGCTGTTACTTTGAAAGGAAGGGTCAGGCCGTCAACCGCGCGGAAGTCCGAGTACGTCAGCGTGATGTTGCCAAACATATGGTTGGGTGCGCGGTCAGAGTAAGACAGAGTCAGGATGCGGCCGGTCGTAGGATCAATACCTAAGGTCATCAGAGCACCTTCGAGTTCGACCGCAACCTGCTCAATCCCCGCTTCGCCCGGCCCGAAAACCGCGGCTTTGAAATCGGCACCCGTCCGGGCGCGCAAGAGTTCCAGGGGACTCCGCTTGAAGTTCCTTTCGACGTTCTTGCGTTGCTCCGGAATCATCGGGAAGGTTTGTTTTTGCGCAAGTATGAATGACTCGTTAGGCGCTACTACCGAGGAAAAGGCATTCGCTCCTGTCATCCGGTCGGAGCGATATCGATCCGGGAAGCCTCTGGTTACCACAATCTGGCCCGCGACCTCACCCTGAGCGTTTTTTGTGATCGCCTTCTCCTGGTAGCTAACCAGGCCGTCCACCTTGGCCGCGCCGCCCATGGCCTCAACCGCCTTGGTGATCAGGTCCTGGCCTTTCTTTAATGCCTCGGCGGAGGGGGCAAACTTCGAGGCCGCAGGTTCGAGATAGCTTTCCGGTGATGACTTGAACGCTAACACGCAGGCATCGCTACCAAAAATATAGATGCGTTCTTTATAGACGGAGTAGAGATCAGGATTGCCCGTGACGCCTCTGCCCATCCTTGCGCAACTCCCTTCGAGTTGGATCTCATATCGCGCAGGGTCCTTTTCGAAGATCGCTTTGTTCTCCTGACTTGCGAAAATATATTGGAAGCGGCCTCGAGTCACGGAGATAGCCATCTTCCCGCCCACTTCTTTACCGTTGATGAGTTCGACCGGATCGAGACCTTCAAGAGGTACTAAGGGGGATGCAGTTTGCCCTCTCACCCCAACCCCCAGGGAAATCAGCAGCAGCAAAACAGCGGCAAGGGCCGACAAACCGTCTTTCCAAATCATGACATCCTTCCTTTCCTGGCGAAGCGTCAGTTTCAATAGGCTTGAGCAAGCCTTGCCGAGAATCAAGAGCATCATGTTAAGAGGACATCCTCAATGAGTTGTCCTTACCTAACTGACTTTCGGGCTCGATCAAAAAGGGAAAATAGAACCTGGGTGTAGTCTAACCCTGCTGCTATTGAGAGCGAGGTTGTTTGGGGTGAAGTGAGCAGTTTCAGCTGCGAACGGTAGGAATTGGGGGACCGACATAGCGTACGAGGAACCTGAAATTCGGGCAGGCGGAAACGAAGCTGGTTAACCGACGCCGCAAGTAGTCCTCCTGCACTTCGAATCCATGGGCGCGAGCATCATCGTTTTCGACCCCGAAAGCAGAGTTGTTTCCTTGACCCGTAGGGACGCGTTATAGTGACCGGCAAGATAGAAGACTATCAGGCTAGAAAACAGAGAGTTCACAAAATGGCACATATCGATCTTCCTCCAGGGTTGCCGGGAATAACCGGGCTGCTCACCAGTTATCCTGAAACCGCAAAACACCTTCGAGGGTTCGCAGAGGCTCTGCTGCGCGGACCTTCCTCGCTAACCTCCGCGGAGCGCGAACTGATTGCCACCTTTGTTTCGGCAGAGAATGAATGCGTTTTTTGCATGAACTCGCACGCTGCTATCGCGAGAAGTCTATTCGGGGCAGATCGTGATCTGGTCGACCACGCCATCGCTGATTTTCAACGAGCGGATCTCAGCGACAAGATGAAGGCGTTGCTGGTAATTGCCGGCAAGGTGCAGCAGGATGGCCGAGGAGTCACGGAGGACGACGTCGCGGCTGCTCGCGCTGCCGGGGCGGATGACAAGGCGATTCACGATACCGTATTGACCGCCGCTGCCTTCTGTATGTTCAACCGGTACGTTGACGGCTTGGGGACCTGGGCTCCCGAAGATGCCGCAGCGTATGAGCAAGCCGGGGCGTTGCGCGCTGAGAAGGGTTATTTGTATGTTGCCGGATGCGATGAATAAGCAGATTGTCCAACTGGCCCGTTCACGTGCAGACCACTCCTCTCCGGGCGATGCCGAGGCTTAGCAGTATCCGCCTACCGCCTAACATTTTGCTGGTTCGTCAAGCGCTGCGCCAGGCTCGCAGTTGTGGTTTCCGAACCTGTCCACAGAAGCACCCGAAGGCGCACAAGACGTTTACTATCGCTTGTTCAACCGTCGCTGACGAACGGAGTATTAAAGATGGAAGATTTGAAGATCGTCGCTTCGCCGAGTTCGTCGTCGACTGACTTCGACTTTCTCGAGGGAAGGTGGAAGGTTCACAACCGCAAGCTGAACAGCAGACTGAACAACTGTTCTGACTGGACGGAGTTCGAAGCGCAGGCAGAATGCCGGAAGATATTGAATGGGTTCGGAAATGTCGACTCCTTTTTCACGACTGTGGATGGTCAACCGTTTGAAGGCATGTCGCTGCGGCTCTTCAATCCAAAAACGCGACTTTGGAGTATCTACTGGGCAAACAGCGACACGGTTATTCTGGACGTTCCGCAGGTCGGCTCGTTTGCTGACGGAATCGGCACGTTCTATGCGCGCGACACCTATGAAGGAAAAGCGATCGTGGTGCAGTTTCGCTGGGACGTCCGCGCCCCCCATAGTCCTGTTTGGTCTCAAGCTTTCTCTGCCGACAACGGTCGCACCTGGGAATGGAATTGGTATATGACACTTACACGCGAAGGCTGGATTCAAGACGCTCGCGCTCGAACCAGCCGTAAAGCGTCGGCAGAATAAGCAACGTTAAGAGCGTCGATGTAATGAGTCCTCCGATCACCACGGTAGCCAGTGGACGCTGGACTTCCGCGCCGGCCGAGGTAGCAAGCGCCATCGGAATAAAACCAAGGCTGGCGACCAGCGCTGTCATTAACACAGGTCTAAGCCTGGTCATCGCGCCGTCTTGCACAGCCTCCTTTACGGATTTGCCTTCCTGACGAAGTCGGTTGATATAGCTGACCATCACCACGCCGTTCAGTACCGCGACGCCGAACAGCGCGATAAACCCGACCCCCGCGGAAATCGAAAACGGCATGCCGCGCAATGCTAGCGCCAGAACGCCACCAACAATCGCAAACGGTATCCCCGTATAAATCAAGATTGCTTGCTTCGCTGAATTGAAAGCTGTGAACAGTAAAATGAAGATCAGAAAGAGCGCTATCGGCACAACGATCAACAGCCGGTTCGTGGCGCGCTCGAGATTCTCGAACCCGCCGCCCCATTTTAGGAAATAGCCGGGTGGCAACTTCACCTCTTGCTCCATTCGTCCTTTAGCTTCCTGGACAAAGCTCGCGACGTCGCGATCGCGGACGTTGGTCGAAACGACGATGCGGCGGCGCGTATCGTCGCGAGAAATTTGGGCGGCGCCTTCAACCAGCGAGACATCCGCCACCTCCGTAAGCGGCACACGCTGACCAGTCGAAGCGGTCAACATCAGGTCACGCACTGACTCCACGGTTTGGCTGGCGTTCTCGTTTAGTCGCAAGACCAGGTCGAAACGCTGTTCGCCCTCAAAAACCTCACCCGCCTTTTTTCCTGCAAAGATGGATTCGACCAGGTCATTTACATCCTCGACATTCAGGCCGTAACGCGCAATTGCAGCTCGGTTGGCTTTGACTTGCAGTTGCGGCAAGCCCGTCGTCGTTTCGGCCTTCGTCTCAACCGCGCCGGGCACAGACGCGAGGACGCGCTCGATCTCTTCCCCTTTCCTGGCAAGAATATCAAGGTCGTCCCCAAACAACTTCACGGCAACATCACCACGAGTCCCGGCAATCAATTCGTTGACACGCATTTCGATTGGCTGCATAAATCCGAATGAGGCTGCATCCGGGACTTCGGCTTCAAGCTTTTTCGACATCGCCTCGACGAGTTGCTCTTTCGTCCGTCCCGTTTTCCATTCCGCGGGCGGATGCAGCAGCACAAAGACATCGCATTGATTGATGCTCATCGAATCGTTGGCGACTGCCGGAGCACCGCACTTTGAAACAACCTGGCGAACTTCTGGAAAACTTTTTCCAACTTTTTCGACCTGGGTAGTCGTTTTCATAGCCTGACTCAGAGAGATGCTCGGCAAGAGTATGGTTTCAATCAAGATATCCCCTTCGTCGAGACGCGGAATAAACTCACCCCCAAGAAACGGAAATATCACCCCTGAAATCAAAACCAGACCGACCGCCGCTGCCAAGACGGGCGTACGAAACCGCATTACGAAAGCGAGCGCGGGTCGGTAAATCTGCTTTGACCACCGAATCAGAAAGCTTTCCTTTTCGGAAACATTGCCGCGCAAGATGAGTGAAAGCATGGCCGGGACGTAGGTCAACGACAGAATTAGTGAGCCGAGCAGGGCGAAAACAACCGTCAGAGCCATCGGCACGAACATCTTTCCTTCGATGCCTCGCAAAGAAAGAATCGGCAAGTACACAATGCCGATGATGGCGACGGCAAAAACGACGGGACGCGCCACTTCGAGACACGCGTCCAGTATCGTTCGTTCTGGCGGATCGGTTGATTGACAATGCTGTGCATCGACCCGACGGCGAACTGCGTTTTCGACCATGACGACCGCTCCGTCAACAATCAACCCGAAATCGAGCGCACCCAGGCTCATCAGGTTTCCCGACACGTTGAACAGTCGCATCAATATCGCCGCGAATAGCATTGATAAAGGAATGACGGTCGCGACGAGCAACGAACCGCGCCAGTTCCCCAGGAGCAGAAGTAGCACGACGATCACCAGGATCGCGCCTTCTACGAGATTGGTGGTAACGGTCGCAATAGTGCGTTTGACGAGCGCGGTGCGGTCATAGAAAGGTTCGATCTGCACACCGGGCGGGAGTGTTTTGCGAATCTCGGCGATGCGCTGGGTCACGCGTTCCGCGACCGCGCGCGAATTCTCGCCTTTGAGCATGATCGCCATTCCGGTAACGATCTCGCCTTCGCCGTCGGCTGAAACCGCACCTTGTCTGATACCTTTGCCCTCGACGATTTCGCCTAAATCCTTAACGAAAACCGGCACACCTTCCTTCCCGGTCCTAACGACTATGTTGCCGATGTCTTCAGTGTTTTCAACGAGTCCCAAGCCGCGTAGTAAGTATTGCTCCGCGCCTTTCTCGATGTAGCCACCACCGACCGTTTCGTTATTGCGCGTGAGCGCTTCGTACACGTCGCGCAGAGTCAAACCATAGGACTGTAATTTCTCTAGAGAGACTCTGACTTCGTATTGCTTACCGAAACCGCCGTGGGCGTTGACTTCCGTAACACCGGGAACCCCCATCAACTGCCGGCGAATGTTCCAATCATGGATAGTGCGCAGATCGGTAGCGCTGTATTTACTGCCGTCCACGGCTTTGACTTCATATTGGTAAATCTCGCCCAGACCCGTCGCAATCGGACCCATTTCCGGGGCACCGATGTTTGATGGAATTTGTTCGCGAGCGGTCGCGAGCCGTTCCAGGACAAGCTGCCGGGCAAAATAGATATCGGTCGAATCCGAGAAGACGATCGTCACGTTCGAGATGCCGAACTTGGATACCGAGCGAATTTCCTCGACGTTTGGAAGACCGCTCATCGCAACTTCGACTGGAAACGTAATTTGTCGTTCGATTTCTAGTGGAGCGAGTGAGGGCGCGCCCGTCAAAACCTGCACCTGAACGTTGGTTACATCGGGCACGGCATCAATCGGGAGATTAACCAGGCTGTAACCGCCCGCCACCGCCATTATTGCTACCATCAGAAGCACGATCAGCTTTTGAGACACTGAAAATCGAATTAGTGCATTAATCATTTATTTTCATTCCCGGACTCAGTGTTCATCTCCCATCGAGGATTTCATCATCTGCGTCTTGAGCGTGAAGCTGCCTTTGGTTACCACTCGTTCGTCACCCTGGAGTCCGCTAAGCACCCGTTGGTAGCCATCAGCGCCGGCGCCGAGTTCCACATCACGCACTTCAAAACTTCCTGGCTCTCCATGTCTGGGAATGAAAACCACGTTACGGTCACCGATACGCTGGACTGCTTCGGAGCGCACCATCAACTCCTCACCAGTGGTTGTGCCCGAACTCGCCTGAAAGCCAACCTCGACAAACATTCCGGACTTCAGCCGTTCCCCAGGATTGGCTAACTCAATGCGCACGCGTGCTGTTCTCGTCTCCTCGCTAAGTCGCGGGTCGATGTAATTCACACGACCGGCAATCACACTGGTGCCTAGGGTCGACGAGCGCACTTCCGCTGGCGCGCCGACTCGAATGGTTCCTATTTGCGCTTCCGGCACGTTCGCTATAATCCAAACAGACGAGATATTGGCGATAGTGAACAAAGCAGTGCCCGCCTGAATGCCTGCGCCCGAATTCACTGAACGTTCGACAACTGTCCCTGAGGCTGGAGAGAGTAATGCGACTAATGAGGTGTCCTTGCTGTGATCATGGTGCTCACCTTCGGGCACGATCACGCCCAAAGCCCGGAGCTGGTCTCGGATATGTGAAACGTCGACCCGAGTGGTCTCGACGGCAGCACGTGCTTCCTGCAGTTCGCGGTTAAGCGAAATATTGCTTTGAAAGTCGTAGTCAGCTTTTGCAGTCTTGTAAGAAGCTTCAGCGGCAATGAGGTCTTTGCCAGCACCGGCCCCAAGTTCAATCAAACGTCGAGTGCGTTTGAGGGTTGCCTCGGCTTCGTCCAGCTTCGCCTTTGCAGATAGCACTGCGACGCGATTCTCAGAACGCTCCACTCGTTGCAGGTTACGCTCTGCAAGAGCCCTGGCTGTCTCTGCCTCATGGAGCTTGCCGTGCATCTCCGCAATCTCCGGACTGGAGATCATCGCTAACACTGATCCTGCGCGAACAACATCACCCAGCCCAACATAGACGCGCGCCACACGCCCAGACACGAGCGGTGTGGCCTGCTGAGTCTGCTGCTGATTCGTTTCGACCGTGCCTGTGACTCGAATCAATGCCACGGCCGGTCGCTGCGTTACGCCTTCAATCTCGATTGTGGTCGCCGCCAGAGCTTCAGGTGACAGCTTGACCTCGTCGCCGGCGTGTTCGTCTTCGTGACCAGCTTCAGCGACCTCAGTGTTTACTTTGACTTCGGTGGTTTTAGGATCGTAGCGTCTGAAAAGCACGAACGCTAAGACAGCGACGATGGCAAAGATCACTACCAGAGCAACAATCGCGATGTTGCGATTTCGGATCGAGCCGAAGCGGTAACGCTTCCCGCTCGCAACTTGGTAGACCGACCGCTCGCTGGGGAACATTTCTGTTTCTTTGAGGTCGCTCTCGCGTCCGCTATTTGTCTTAGATTGATCTGACATGATTGCTTCCTCGCTACTAATTAACTGGCGTCCCGAGTGCCGCCTGAAGATCGGCCAAGGCACGATATTGTTCTGACAGGGTCTCAGTAAAATCTCGCTGTGAATCCACCAGTCGGCGTTGCTCGTTAAGCAGATCAGTAATGCTGAACTGGCCCAGTTCGTAGGCCGCGCGGACGACACGGATGTTGTCGTTTGATCGGGCAATGACGCCCTGTTCAAAAGTCGCTACGGCTTCCCGTGTGGCCTCATATCGCGCGTACGCGCTCTCTACTTCCGAGCGCACTACCGTCTCAAGAAACTCACGTTTTGTTCTGGCCTGAGCGATAGCAGCGGCAGATTCCGCTTTTGCTCCCTGATTGCGATTGAAAACTGGAATTCCGACTGAGACACCGAAAGTTAGGAGTCTGTCTTTTTCATTCCTTACTCCCACGGGTGTGTCTTGATAAGTTGAGCGATTGAGCGTGTAACGGGAGAACGCCGTCACATCTGGCGTGTAGTTGGCTTTCGCCAAACTGAGGCCGGCTTGCGCCACTTCCTCATTGAGCCGAGCACGTTTCAAGTCGGGTCGATGGCGTAAGGCAACGTCGATCGCTGCCTCAAGTGAAGCCGGTGGCGCCGGCAATGCGGGACTCAAAAGACTCTCGCGTAACCGCAATGGTTCAGCAGGTGCAATGCCAGCGAGATTCTTGAGCCGCAGCAGGGTCGCTTTGAGTCGCCCTTCGATAAGCGCACGCCGCGATCTCAGCCGGTCAACTTCCACGCGCAGCAGGTTCAGCTCAATTGGTGCGGTCTCGCCCTCGTTGACTCGCACTTGCACAAACCGGGTTGTCTGTAAATCGAGACTATTGAGCTTCTCGCTGGTTTCCAACTCGCGCAACGCAGCCAACGCCTCGACATAGACCGACCGCACCTCGCCGGCGAGCCGTCGCTCACGGTCCGCGATATCAGCCTCGACAGCTTCGAGTTCTGCTTGCGCGAGTTCAATTCGCCGCCGCCTCCTACCTCCCAACTCGATCGGCAGCGCTATTCCGACGCTGGTCTCGCCTTCCCCATTCGAACCCGTATAACTGCCGGTCGACTGCTCAAAATCAAGCGTAGGGTTTGGCCGCAAGCCTGCCTGTCGAAGACGCGCACGCGCACGTTCAATCTCAATGCGCGCGGCAGCAAAATCGCCGTTCGAGGCCAACGCTCGACGAATGAGATCGTTAGACGATGCGCCTTGCAGCGGATCGAAGTAACGTGACAACGTTGCGGAAGACTCACCCGCTCCTGGTTCCAATCCATTCGGCCGCTTAGGTGCAATCTTTTCAGGGCTGTTTTCGCGAGCCGCGATAGCGCTCGCTATCTCGGAAGAACTCTGGGCCATGGCGCCAGAACACAAGCCCTGAATAATTGTGAATGCGACAAGCCAGCCGCTGGACAGGCGCGGCTGTTTCTTCAAAAACCACCTCATTGCTTTTCCTCGAACCAATGCTCAGTTGCGCTGAGCATGAGCGCCGGTATCGGCCCTGCTACCGAGAGCAGGGCGATCGAATTGAAGGTTGAAGTCAGACCCGTTCGCACAATGCACAACAAACAGCAGACTCCGGAGCGAGAGCTGCGAACGGACTAACGAGAAACTCGATTGATTAGGCGAACCGAGGAGGGTGGTATGGTCTGTTTTGAGGTGCCGACGGAATAGAACTGCTTTGATGCCTAATATTCGTTGATCTTACTTCGGCGTTTCTGGGAGCAACGAATAACGCGCTGGGCATAACATGAGTGCAGCAGCAGAAGCAATCTTCATCTCGCGGCTGTGGATCGGAGCGCTCCTCATCTTTGGATTCGCTTGACACCGCAACCGCAACTGCTGACGAAGGCTCATTTCTGTTCTCACGCGACGAGAGTTCAAAAGCTTCAGTCAATCCCGCACGGAAAACTTCTTCACTACAAAGTTCGGGAAAAGCAAGGTCAACCCCGGCGTGAAGCAATAAGAGGATGGCACCGACTCGCAGGAGTCGTCCTTTCCGTAACTTGCCAATGTTCCAGTGTGACTTCATATATGAGAAACTTGCATCTTGCTTGTAACACAGCCGTCGCTCAGTCGTCAAAATTGTGCCGTTGGGTGTACTCCATCTTTCGTCGCAGCCTCCCAGGCTTGGGAGTTAACCGAGAAACCGTAATGAATGAAACCGGCGTTCGTTTTCGGGAATATCACGTGCAGCCGGCTCTGGCTCCCTTCGTCAAATGCATCTGGTCGCAGGAAAGCGACCAGCAGGTCTTTGACGCAAGTCGGGAAAGAATCCTGCCCGACAGTTGCGTCGAACTCGTGTTTCATTTTCGCGACCCATTTCGAACCCATTTTGCTGACGGTACTAACGACCTGCAGCCTCACTGCTTTGTTGTAGGCCAAATGAAAAGATTCCTGGAGATTGTGCCTGAAGGTCGAATGGGCCTTATTGCGATTCGTTTCTATGCACGTTCTGCATATCTCTTCTTTCAAAGACCGCTCAGCGAAGTGGCGGCAGGGATCGTTGACCTTGAAGATATTTGGCAGGATCGCGCACATGAGTTGAGTGAGCGTATTGCTCTCGCCGGCAACATGGCGGCCCGTGTGCGGCTGATTGAGGAAACGCTGCTCGCGCTTCTGTCTCAGAACGGGCGTTATGACCGCACTGTTGACCGGTGCCTGCAACTCCTGGAAACAAACTGCGGGCAGTTAAACGTCGCGCAGCTCGCCGCCGATCTGGGCGTTAGCAACCGACAACTCACGCGACGTTTCCAGCACGCCGTGGGATTAAGTCCCAAGGAATTCTCGCGTGTCAGCAGGTTCCTTCAAGCCCTTCGTTGTTTGAGCGGCCGTCAGCATTCCTCCTTGACTGAGGTCGCTCTGGCGTGCGGCTATTTCGATCAGGCTCACTTCAATCACGAGTTTCGCGAGATGGCCGGCATGACGCCCGGAGAACTCTTCACGTTTCCGAACGTCGCCTTCTGACGGTGTCCGATTTTTACAAGCATTGGTCTGGATTTGGTCCTATCATCGCTGTCACAAGGCATGAAGGATTCGGAATGACACCTTGACGGAGGCTCATATGTCAGCAGTCAGGTTAGGATTCGCCCAAGGTGCTCTCTTAATAGCAGTCTTTTTGGGCTTTGCGCTTGCCATGCCCAGTGCTGCTCAAACTCAGCAACCCGGCCCGACCAAACAATCTGGCCAAACCGATCCCTTAAAACCGCTCCAGCTCTTCATCGGAAAATGGGAAGGCGATTCGCAAGGGCAACCGGGGGTTGGAAAAATGGAACGCGAATATTCATTAGTGCTAAAGAACCGATTTATTCAAGTTTCAAACAAGGCACTCTATCCGCCGCAGGAGAAGAATCCCAAGGGTGAAGTTCATGAGGATTTGGGTTTCTTCGGTTATGATCGAGCCCTGAAGAAACTTAGCTTTCGCCAATTTCATGTTGAGGGCTTCGTCGTCCAATACTCTTTGGACAGTGAGTCAGAGGATGGCCGCACCTTGGTCTTTAAGAGCACCACCATTGAAAACATTAGTTCCGGTTGGGTTGCGCGCGAAACGTACCGGTTTCTGAGCAATGACGAGTTTGTAGAAACATTCGCCTTAGCCGGACCAGGTAAAGAGTTCGAGACTTACTCTGAAACTCGCTTTCGAAGGGTGAAGTAGACGGGTAGCGTTTTCACGGTTCGGTATCAAGATCTGCGAGGATCTCTGGTCCCGAGTCTCCAGTCCACAGTCCGGTCATGACTCAAGAGCCAAGGAGAAATTGAAACAGAGCTCACGTTAGCGTAAGTCGCTTAGCGGCTCTGTTCACTTCGCCGAGGCAGCACACTCCTGCCGGGTTGCGCACCTCGCACGCACATAAACCCTCGCAAATCAGCCTTGAGATTCTCTCAGGAACGGTGGTCCTTCCTGTTCGGGACACCTCGTCGCGAATATGGCTCTCATCGAAACCGAAGCAGTAACAGAGAGGGATCGGATCTCGGGTGGCTTTAACGCCTACCGTTACTCGCAAATCGTCGACAGTGAAACTATGCCCACTTTGCTCTTCGAAATAGACGACCGGACAATCCGCTTTTGAGCAGAAGCTATAGGTTCCGGACATTGCATGTTCCAGTAATTCAGGTTTTAGCATAAGCAGCACTGTCTTGACCGATACCGGCCGGCTTTGACCCAGGCACTTTCTGCAGCGCAAGGCTGAGATCTCATTTGCGAGCATCTCTTGACTCTCATCGTCGCCGGTGACGGATTCGTTAGCACAACAATTCATAGTCATTCAAGTAATTTCTTAATTGGCAACTAGCGTCCTGTCTTCATTCGAAGGCGCTATTTCAGTGTTTGGGCATTGATTGTCCATCCGCCTCCTAACAGCCGTACGGTCGCGCACGCTGGGCCACCATCACCGGCCTTTCCGGCGAACTTTGCTTCGAGGAGGCTGGAAGAATCAGCAAGTACGCGATCGACTAGATCCCAACCAATCTCCTTCAACCCGATCTTTGCTCGCCTGGTCCAGCATGAGGCTGCCTGGCCGGCTAAAGTCCCTGAATTCACATACACGAAACGTCCAACTCGTGGTCCTTGAACGAATGGACCGAGAAAGTTAGGCGACTCATCTTCTCGGGCTCCGACGCGCACGGAAAAGTCGAACGACAAATCGTTTCCGCTGGCCATGGCGGACGTTTCGAGTTCCGACTTCCCGCGCTGTAACGCGAACACAACGCCCGCAGGAGGATTGACGACGGTGATGCGGAGCGGTAAGTATGTTTCAGCTTTTGGCATAGATGTGTTTCGCGAACGCTTCATTGCGCGAACTGGGTACTAGTTGTTGTCAGCGCGTAGCAGTCGAACGAACAAAGGGCGGCTCGACCTTTTCATTCGTAAGAAGGTCGTAAAGACGCGGCCTGCGAAACGCATTGCCCCACGATTCACGCTCACGGTAGGAACGAATGCTGTCCAGGTCGAACGTTGCGACATACACGCCTTCCTCTTCTCCTGCCTCGACTAAGGTTGTGTCCCGCGATTCTCCATCGGGAATCGGGTGAACCACTGCATCAAACGCCACTGAATGACCGTTATTCTGCGGCGCCGCGTAGTTGGTCATAGCTACGCCAACCATGTTCTCAAAAGCCCGCGCCTTGAATTGACCAATGCGAGGGTCGTCCAAGGTGCAGGCATTTGGAGTCAGAATTAGTTCAGCGCCTTGCAGCATCAACATTCGTGCGCTTTCCGGGAACTCACGGTCGTAACAAATCATGAAACCAATCTTTACTGGCCCTGCAGCGGTTTCCAATTCGGCAACTGGAAATCCATCGCCGGGCGTGAGCTCCGACTCTACGTCAAACTCGCAAGTGTGAACCTTGGCGTAAGTAAGAACGATCTCGCCGCGTCGATCTATCAAAGAAACGGAATTGCGTGGCGCACCTTCCCATTTCTCAAGGTAGCTAAGTGCAATTGCCATCTTCAATTCCTTGGCGAGCCTTCGGAAGTGCTGGATGAAAAGATCATCCCTACCGATTGCTTGTGCTTGCCAGCGCTCACGGTCATTAGCTTTCTTTGGATCGTAGAAGGTCATACCGACGCTCCACATCTCCGGGAACAAAGCGATATCTGCTCCCATCGTCTGAGCGCGGCGACAAAAGACTTCGCCCTTATCGAGACTGTCGTCTCGCTTAAGACCACAACCCGTCATTTGCAACAGCGCGATATCGATTCCCATAGTTTTAAGACTCTTGAGTTGCTGGTATTGCGTTACGTTACCTCTCCGATCATAAGTTCGGTCCGCTCCATCAAAATCACCTCACAGCTCGAAAGTTTAAACCCTGAAGCTAGGTCCAGAGTCAAGTGTAAGTATCGCTCTTGGTGTCTAAAATGCTGCAATAAGCGTCGGGGTCACTTGTTAAGGTGATTGGGGTGGCGCAGAATTCGTTACATGACACTGGCGGAACGCCAGTGAGTCACACCACACGCGCTCAGCTCTGTGTATAGTTCGTGAAAGGCATTTTCAAAAGCCCTCTTAGCGTCTGCCTTTCCTTAACGTCAAAGCCATCTAGCCCATACCGAAGTTTCCGAAAGTCTAGTTCTCCAAGATACGTACGAAAACCTCTATCCCAAAATGAGAAGATGTTTGAATAGTTCGAGTCGGTTTCCCTCTGGTCTTGCGAATGATGCACCTTGTGCATGTGTGGAGTAACAATCAACAGTCGTAATAAACGGTCAAGACTACGATTCATATTAATGTTGGCGTGTTCCATTTGCGCGTTCAAGCTCGACAAAATGAGATAGACGATGACAACCCACAGCGGAATACCGAAAACAAGGATGGCGGCTAACTGCCAAAGAATTCGCCAAAGAGTTTCACCCGGATGTTGGCGGAAAGTAGTTGTCACATCAACTGCACTTTCGGAATGATGTACTCGATGGAACTGCCATCCCAGCCACGACTTGTGAAGCATGACGTGCGCAAAGTAAGCGAACAGATCTAATCCGACGATACCTAAAAGGGCTCTGGACCACGGTGGAAGCGCCAACAAAGTGAACAGACCAACGCCATTATGAATAGTAAAGCCAGCCAGGTAAGCTGAGGCAAACGACAGGGCAAGGTTCGTCAGCACCAACATCACCGCGAGTGCAACATTCGGTATTGCATGTCGGACGCGACTGTGCTGATAGCGATAAAGAGGAATGATGGTCTCCAGGAGCCATAGAAGACCGCATAACCCTACCAGCGCCAGCAATCGGGCGTGATCACTTAACACAATCTGCACGATCTTTCCTCCAACCTTTGTGAGACACGACAAGCGACCTCATTTTCCAATGCGCATCTGTTCCATTCGGCGGTTAACCTTATTCGTATCGCAGTGCCACCAAAGGATCGACTTTCGTTGCGCGGCGCGCGGGAAGAAAGCAAGCCAACAGCGCGACGAGGGTTAGAGCGATAGCCGAAACGATAAAAGTCACCAGATCGGTTGGCGCTACTGAAAACAATAGGCTGCTCATTAGACGTGTAAGCGCTATCGCACCAATAACCCCGATAGCTACCCCGATCGCTGTCAATTTCATTCCTTGGCCAATTATCAAACGCAGGATGTCGCGTGGGGTGGCGCCGAGGGCCAAGCGAATCCCAATCTCTCGCGTCCGCTGCGAAACGAGATAAGCGATCACCGCATACAAGCCCGCCGCAGCCAGCAGCAACGCCGTTACCGCAAAGGCTGCCAACAACTCCAGATTGAATTTGCGCGCGGCCACCGAAGCAGCTAGAAACTGGCCCATCGGTTTGACTCCGGCTGTCGCCACATTCACATCTAGGTTATGCAACTCCTTACGCACGGATACATTCAGGGCCTCGGCGTCAACCCCGGTTCGCACGACCAAACTCAGATTATTCGCCAGGAATGGCACGGCGGATTTTGGGGCCTGCGGAATTGGACCATACAGCGTCGGCGTAGATTCGTCGGTCAAACCCATATGCTTGACGTCTTCGACGATGCCCACGACTTCGTAGTCCCTGGCAGGATTGCCATC
Source organism: Pyrinomonadaceae bacterium (assembly GCA_023717565.1). Classification (GTDB taxonomy): domain Bacteria; phylum Acidobacteriota; class Blastocatellia; order Pyrinomonadales; family Pyrinomonadaceae; genus PSRF01. The sequence continues at coordinate 16,057 of JAMQPI010000408.1, forward strand.
ACCCATGTCGATGAGCACATGTGTGCCTAACGGTTCCTGAGAGCCGAAGAATCGCCGCTGCAAAGCTTGATCGATGACGATGACACCCGGCGAGTGATCGCTGTCGCGATCGCTGAGGTCGCGTCCCCGTACGAGCGGGATTTTCATAGTTTGAAAATAGGCCGGGCCAACCCAGCGATGCTGCGCCGCTGGTACCTCAGTGACGTTGGCGGGAGGGTGGCCGGCAATCGTGAAGGTGGTGCGCGCAATCAGTCCACTCAGGGGCAACGCGCTGACGGCGCTAACCCCTTCTACTCCAGGCAATACAGCAATGCGCGACGATATCTTGTCATAGAAGAGCTTCACAGATGCGCCGCTTGAGTAGCGCGCGGACGGTAAAGAGAGACGCACGGCCAGAACATTGCTGGCATCGAAGCCTGGACTTACCCCGCGCAACCGCGCGAAGCTTTTAAGCAGCAAGCCGGCTCCCACCAGCAACATTAGTGATAGCGCAATCTCAACCACCACCAACAAACTGCGAACCCGATTCCTGGTCACACTCGCAGCGTCACGCCCGCCTTCCTTCAGGTAGGAGTTGAGATTGCTCTTGGTGTGTTGAATGGCCGGAGCGAGGCCCAAAGCGAATCCTGCAAACAAGGTGAGCAGTAGCGAGAAGAGCAACACACGCCCGTCGATATTCACTGCCGCCGCGCGCGGGAAGTCGGCAGGACTCACCGCCAGCAATAGATCCTTGGCCCAGAAGGACAGCAGCAGACCTAACCCACCGCCTAGCGTTGCGAGCAGCATGCTTTCAGTAATCAGTTGACGCATCAAGACCAGGCGCCTGGCGCCCAACGCCGCGCGAATGGCCATCTCCTTGTGACGTGACGCCGCCCGGGCCAACTGAAAGCTCGCCAGATTCGCGCAGGCAATCAGCAACACCATTACCACCGCTGTGAGTATCAACCACAGCCCCTCGCGATAACTGCCGACGACTTCATCCTGCAAGGCCAGTATGCGCGGCGGCGTCAGATTGGCATTGTTATCGGGATACAGATCACGCAGCCGATTACTAATCGCGGTGAGGTCGACCTGGGCCTGTGCCGGAGTAACGCCGGGTTTGAGCCTGGCTAATACGCGTAGAAAATTTGAGCCCCGCTCGGTCCGCCTCGGGTCCTGATCCATCCTTAACGGGATCATGATTTCAGTCTCGGCATTGGGAATGACAAAACGCGGCGGCAGAATTCCAATTACTGTGTAAGGGTCGCCGTTGAGCGTAAGGGTTTTGCCCAGCGCTTCGCTCGTGCCGCCGAAACGCCTTTGCCACAAGCTGTAGCTCAACATAACAACTCGCGCGCTGTTTGGATTGTCATCTTCGGGCACTAACGCGCGCCCTGCGACCGCTTGGACGCCAAGCATCTGCAACGCGTTAGCCGAGATTCTCACTCCCAACAATCGTTCGGCTTCGCCCTGGCCGGTCAGGTTCGCGGCCCAAATGCCCAGTGGAGCAAGTTCCGCCAGCGTCTGGTTCTGATCGCGTGTGTCGATGAAATTGGGAATTGAGAAGAACGCTCGATTAACGTTTTTACGTGTCGACCAAATCCACACCAACTCATTTGGATCTTTGAAAGACAAAGGCTTCAATATCACTGCGTTCACGATACTGAAGATCGAGCTGTTAGCGGCGATGGCTAGCGCCAATACCAGCACCACGAGCAGAGTGAAACCCGGTCGTTTGCTTAGTCCACGAACAGAGTAACGAATGTCTGTGAGCAAGCCTTCCATGATCAGTATCCTCCCATATTGCGGTATGCCGTATCACTTTATTGAGGGTCTCTTCCATGCCAAAACACTACCCAAGACATGGGACTACTGGGCAAAACTTATCAGCGTGCCCGCACCTTTATTAACTGCCTTCTCGTACACCGCGGCGGCCGTCACAACATCCTGTAGGGCCATTCCGGTTGAATCGAAAATTATGATTTCGTTCGATGATGTGCGACCTGGCTTGATTCCGGCTATCACCTCACCCAGTTCACCGTAAACGTCGTCACGCGTGATAACGCCGGCGTCGAGGGCGTGGTGAAGCTCTCCGATCGTCGCGCCTTGTTCCAGCACGTCAACGACGAGCTTATTCCTACCAAGGAGTGCGGTTTCCAATTCCCGCTTGTCAGAATTGTCCGCCCCAACTGCAGCGATGAATGTTCCGGGCGAAACGAAGGCCTCCCTTAGGAAAGGCTGTGTCGATGGCGTGCAAGTAACGCACACGTCGCTTTGCCTAACTGCAGTTTCAAGATCATCAACGACCTCTATGTTAATTCCGAACTCTTCCGCGAGGTCACTAGCAAACTTTTGTGCCTGTGACTGATTGAGGTCGTAGGCCCATACCATTTCTATGGGACGAACTTTTGTAAGAGCCCGAAGCGAGATGCGTCCCTGGTTACCGCAACCGCAGATCGTCGCAGTCGTCGAATCTGGTCGAGCGAGATATTTCGCTGCGATTCCTGTCGCGGCGCCGGTCCGTTGAATCGTGATCTCGATTGAGTCCATCAGTGCCAGCGGGTAACCATTCTCCGCATCCGACAGAACGACTACTCCTTGAATCGCAGGCAGCCCAAATCGCGTCACATTTGCCGGAAAGTTCGCATTTACTTTCGCCGCGAAGTAGGAACGGTTCAGTTCGAGTAGCCCAGCCTTAATATGAAAGCCGCCGTCTCGAGCATTGACTCCCAAAATACCGGGGGCTTGCGTCTTGCCCTCTCCATAGAGCTTGAAAGCATGCTCAACTGCCGCCATACATTCTTCAATTGAAAGCAGGTCCGCAACATCATGACCAGTTAGCAACAGTGTTCCTTCAGGTTTCATCGAGTCCGCTCTTTAGACGAATAAATGATCAAGCCTCTCTCCAGGCTTCGTTTCAACCGGGTCGAGTCCTTTACGGAATATTCGGGCGCCTGAAGATCCCTTCAGAGTGTGCGAACCACTTTCAACACGAACCATCGCGCCTTCCCGCAAGCCCGCGACAGGGGTGTCGTTCTCCTCAAGAAATTGAAGAATGCGCTCTTCCTGCGTTTCTCCCATATGCGTTGAGTTTGGATCGGGATCGAGAAAGTGCGGACTGATCTGAAAAGGAACCAGATCGAGAGCATCAAATGATGGCGGCTGAACGATTGGCATGTCCTTCGTGGTCTTGATTGTTGGACCTGCGACATTTGAGCCGGCGCTCGATCCGATGTATGGCATCCCTTCGGCTACTCGTCGCCGGATCACCTGCAAAACATCCGTGTCGTAGAGCGCCTTGAGCAGTCGAAACGTGTTGCCACCGCCGATGAAAACTGCCTCTGCCTCATTGACCGCGCGTTTCGCATCGGTAACTGTGTGGATCGAGTCCAGATCGTATCCCATCTTTCGGAAACGTTCGGCGGCCGTAGAGGTGTACGCATCGCGGTCAAAGAGGGCGAAAGGAATGAAGAGAATACCCTTAATGCTTCCTAAGAAGCTCCGAATCTCTCCTTCGGCATGATCGAGGTATCCGCTGCCGTAAAGCGTTGAGTTACTAATTAGCAGAACTCGTTTATGCTCGCTTGCACTGTTCATGCTGTTCTCCGTTCCTGAACTTCCTAGCTGACGTACCGTTCCTCAACAGTCATGGCGAAGACCACTGTTCCAATCAGTCCGATGATGCCCGCCGTGACGAAAGGTACCTGCGGCGCAACTTTCCACAACAGTCCGCCGACCGCTGCTGCCGGTGTGGTCGACAGACTGCGTATAAGGTAATAAAGCCCAACTGACCTTGCGCGGATGTTGTCCTCGGCAAAGTCCACGATCATCGCTTTGCGGGAGGGCTCACCAATCTCACGTAAACCGCCAATTACAAAGGCGACAACCAGGAGAGTGAAGTTTGAAGCGACGATTATCGCCACCGGAAATAGAGCGAAACTCAAAAAGGTCATAACGATAAACGGCTTGCGTCCTATGCGATCAGCGATCTTACCTGCGGGAAGGTACACGAGAATTGAAGTGATCATCTGGATCGCGATTAGCGTTGCGTACCAGGCCACGCTCAATCGGTGAACGTTGGTGACGTACAGAATCGTCAGCACGCCAGTCATGCCTTCGCAGGTTCTGATGATGATGTCGGATATCAGTAGACGCTTCAGCGCGCCATGAAACGACCGCCAGACCCCTTGAATGTTCGTTGCCCTGGCCGCGCTAATAGTGACGTTGATCTTCAGTACCAGTAAGATCGTGATTACCGCCAATGCGAGTGTAATCAGGAGTCCAATACGAACACCCCTCACGATGCCCACCGAGGCTATTAAGACTCCGCCAATGATTGGCGCGATCACGATTGGCAGACGTTTTAGAATCGACTGGAGTGTGAAGCCCATTCCACGTCGTTCGCGTGGCAGAGAATCGCCAATGATCGCAAAGATTGCCGGTGACGCCATGCTTTGCCACGCCATCACCAGCGCGAGGGCCACAAACAAGAATGGCCAGGAAGGGCTGATGAGGTAGACGAGATAGCCGAGAGAAGCCAGCGTGATGAAGATCAGAAACGCTCTGCGTCGGCCCAGATGATCGGCAACAAAACCGCCGGGATACTGATAGATAGCATCGAAGAAATCTTCCATCGTGCCGAAGAGACCGATGACTGGAGTCGTCGCGCCCAGTACTTCAAGATACTTGGGTACAAATTTCTTCCAGAGCTCTTCGCCAAATCCGAGCAGGAAGATCGCAGCCGAGGCAATCGCAACATTTCGTTCAAGACCGAGGTAGTCCGCCACCCTCGCACGCCAACTCGCCGATCGAATGGTCAGAATCGCCTGGTTCATTGCCGTGCTAGGAGTTCTCGCGTACCCGCGTACAACATGCCGCAGACCATGGCTCCAAGCGCCACTTTAGCCACATCAAGCCTCAATACAACAATAAGGAAGAAAGCGACCAGAGCTATCGTGATGGTTGGCAGATCCCTCAGGGCCGCAGGAATCAGCTCAAGCGAAACGACGAATGATCAGGCCAACCACAGCGGCACTTGCGCCGGCGAGAAAGGCTTGGATCCACCGATTGTGCTGCACCAGCTCAATATATGGAGCGCCGCTTAGAACGAATACGAACGAAGGCAGAAAGACGAAGAACGTCGCAATGATGGCTCCCCTCAATCCACCCGCGAGAAAACCTGTGAAGGTGGTAAAGAGCATGAACGGCCCCGGCGTAGCCACGCTTAGAGCCACGCCATCCAGCAATTGGCTGCTGGTTAACCAGTGATGCTGCTGAACTGCACCACGTTCCAGGAACACGATTGACGCGTATGCGCCTCCAAAACTGAACAGGCCGGTCTTGAAGAACAACCACGCCATTTGAAACCAGCGGGAGTCGACAAACGGCCACACGATCAGAGCGCCGATCATCGTTGGGAGTGTCGCCCGTGTGCGCGAGATGGTGGGCCAGCCTTCAGCGATCAATAAGTTGATGAGACCGGCTAGAAGCAGGATTAAGAGAAAGTTGAAGCCCGCGAAGCGCATTCCTACAAACGCGACGATAAGCAACGCCGCGAGAAAGAAGTTGCGGATCGATGCTCGACCAAGTTTGAGAATGCCTGCCGCGATGATGCCGAGCACCGCGGGCTTCAAAACGTAGAGCACATTGTTTACTTTCGGGAGGCTGCCGTAAGCTACATATAGCCAGCTCAAGACGATCATCACTACTGCGCCAGGAATAATAAATGTCAGACCAGCGAGCATACCGCCCAGAAGTTTGCGCTTTAAGTAACCAACGTAGATGGCCAATTGCAGCGCTTCGGGACCGGGGAGCATGTGGCAGAAAGCCATAATCTTCACGAACCGATCTTCCGACAGCCAGTGACGGCGTTCAACCATGTGGTTGTACATCATCGTGATCTGCGCAACAGGACCGCCAACGTTGATGAAGCCCAGCATCAGAAAGTAGAGGAACACTTCTCTCCAGGGAGGCATCTGATCGCTGTCGCGGATTGCGGTTTGTTCGCTTTTTGCTTCCGGCATTCAGTACCTTAGCTTTGGTGGCATTCCTCGTCCTATTTGGTTTTAGAGCGCCTTCTTTTTCGTGTCTTCGCCTCGCTCTTTTTCTCTGACGCCTGGCTCAGCAATGCATAAAGCCCATCAAAGACAACGCTGGTTTGTTGCAGCAGCTTGCGATCGTCTCTCAATACTTTGCTTAACCCATCAATGATTGCATTTAGACCGACCGCCTCCAGCCGGTGAAACTTTTCGTCTTTCAAGTCGATGTCGTGAACGATCTCACCGATCTCGCGGAGACCTTTACTCTCAGCCAAACCGAATTGCTTCAGCATAGTCTCGAAGGTGCAGTCTTCTCCGTGATGAGTAAACTTGGCTCCGAAAGTATCGAAAGGAATCGCTCCTTCGACCGTTTCTCCTTCACCAACGAAGTAGAAGCGCGGACGCTTGTCGATGAACTGTTTGATTAGCCAGGCAGAAGCCAGTCTGTCGATGTGCAGGTTGCGCCGTGTCACCCAGCGCTGACCCTGGTACTTTGCAACGGCGAGAGTTCCGCCTTTAGTCTGTGAAAGAGAAGCTTTCTCTGCAGGACCTTGAGCGGAGCGAAGGACTTTCTGGCATCGTTCAAAAGCACTGAACGCGACGTTTCGGCCGTCGGCGTTAAAGAAATCGTTGGCAGCAACGCGCTCAAGTTCACTGTGCAACTTGTCGATCTCACCCTCATGAGAAGATAGACGGCCTGCGGATAGATGCTTGCCACGAGATTGTTCCCGAATTGCCCCCGTCAAGCCGTCGAATTCCGCAGAGAGAGCCGCGAACTCCTCATCACGCGCCTTACGAAAGGCAGCAATTATCTCTTCGTCTGTCGTGCCTTCAACGGAATCCGCGCGGAAAACCGCAGCCTCACCGCCCGTCGATTCGATCTCCTGCTTCAACCACTGAAAATCTTCATGCGCTTTTTCACTCGCTGGCAAAACGTAGACGGAATTCTTGATTGCGACAGCGCCGAGTTTCTGTAACTTGCGCCAAGTGCGTACTCGCAAATTAGTAGGCTTCGGCGGCAGCTGATGGATAAGCAGAATCCACTGCTGCGCTACAGTCGTGCTTGCTTTCGTTGTCATAATAACACCTTCAAAGTAACAGGTGGCGTATTGTAACGAGTGTTACCAGATTATTGCAAGGGCTGCGAGTTCCCAGTGTAGAGCGCGGAGAAATTCCCTTTGGATCAATGTAGGAGAATCCGTGGACTGCGCGTTATATGACGGGGTGCAAGTTGGGGGTAAGACGGAGGCGGGGACGTGTTGATACGAAACCAGACGAAGCGATAGCTTGACGACCGCTAGACCAGTAAGTACTGGTTCGTAGTCGCCAATGTACACGGGGTTGGGTTACCGCACGTGCGACAGAAAGGTCGAACTCCGTGCATGACTGCCAGGTTACGCTACATTTTCTAATTTAAGGGGTGCCACAAACATGAGTCTGGGCATGATTTATTTCTTATTCTTCTCGTCCGGGATCATCGGCTCCCATAGCTCGACCTTGTTCTTGTCCGGATCCATGATATGTGCAAATTTTCCGTTTTCGTGCGATTCCGGCCCCGACACGATCTCGACGCCGTTCTGCTTTAGCTGATCGAGCAATTCGTCCAAATTATCAACTCGGTAGTTGATCATAAAGGCAGACTCGCTAGGGCTAAACCATTTGGTGTCGTTGTCTGCTGCGCTCCATACCGTGAGGCCGTTGTCCTCGGCCTTATCGTCAGGCCACCTCAATATCGCACCGCCCCAACTCTCAAGATCGAGGCCGAGATTCTTCTGATACCACGACGCCAGCTCGGAGCCCTTGTTCCGACTTTTAAAAAATATCCCGCCAATTCCTGTTACCTTAGCCATGCACTTTCCTCCTGTTAATATCCCATATCACTTTCTCTGTTATAGAGGTACTACCGGCACCGCGCAGTCTATGTCATATTCTTCCCACCCCATTTCGGCTGGTTGTCGCCGATATATTTCCATACCGGGAAGATTTGCGGGTTGATAACGACTACGCGGGAGCCAATAGCGAAAAAGATACTGAATGACCTTGTTCTCATGACTGAAGTCGCCAACACATCGGATCGCCGCTACACGGCAAGCCGGAAAATCCGTAACGTCCACGTCGCCATCACCCTTCCAATCCGCCGGCACTTTTACGCACCAATCGAAACGACACAATTGGAGCGGAGTGACATCAGGGTTGTCCTGCGACATGCCGTAGAGCGAGACATTGTCAAGACTGCCGCCCTTCTGGCGATACCATTCGATCAAGCGGTAGTAAGCATTCTTTATCCGACTAAATGAACGGTATGAATCGTGTACCCGTATATACGCCAATCTCTGTTTCGGCAGGGAGCGAATCTTCACCTCAAACCCGTAGCTCTCCAAGTCTTCTAAAGTATATCGAGGAAATTCATCTCTGAATTGACCATTCTTGCTATTTTCCAAAGGGCTCTTTCTGTCCCACTGCCGAGCACTGACGCCAAAGTGCTTTCTGAACGCGCGCGAGAAAACCGAGACGGAACTAAACCCAACTTCAAGGGCGGCGGCAGTGATCGAAAGTCTCGGAACCGTTCGCAGTAAATTTGCCGCGCGCTCCAGCCGCATACGCACCACCATATCGTTGACAGTTTCTTCCGTAATCGATTTGAAAACTCGGTGAAAGTGAAATTTCGAAAAGCACCCCACCCGCGAGAGCGTGCTTAACGATAAATCACCATCCAAGTTTTGACGAACATGGCTTATAACGGTATTGATACGTCGGGTATATACGTCATTTTGTGCAGTATTTGATGTCATGGTTGCTAGTCGCGCGTCCGTATTGCTACGGAATACGTGTCGGGAGAGAAGACCATTCTTCGCACCGGCGCTCCGATGTCTTCGGCGGTCGTTATTTCCGTTCCGTTCTGAAGGTCCCAGGCCTTTACCGCCGGTTGAGGACATCGAGCTGGAAAGAAGATCTTTAAGGCAGGCGGCGCAAAACGAATGAGCCCGCACCGCCCCCGCCCCAGATTGGCTTGGGTAAGTCAGGATAGTCGCGCGGCATGACGACGGTTATGTACCTCGCAAGGGACAATTCGGTAATAGGATCGGGTGGATTATAACCATCCTGGTCGCGCCAGTGTTTTAGTACGTGATGAGTAAATACCCCGTGGCTCAATTTGACCATCTCTCGCGCCAAGGCATTACCGGCACAAGCTCCCAGCACCAACCTACCGCGCACACCGGCGAAGATTTGCTGAGTTACATTTTGTAAACGGTCTCTGACATTTACGACTTGCTTGATATTGGCGGCAAATCCAGCGTGACAACAATCCAGGAGTAACAATGAGTTGGGCACTTTCACCCGCGCCATCAAGGTATAAACCAGGTTCTCCATCTCAAGACCGCTTAAGGCGGGCGCGCTCGGATCCGTATCGTAAAGTATCAGATATGCGGTCTCATTATTTCCGGGGTCGATCTGACCGTGCCCGGAGAAATGAAAGACAAAGCAACTCTCAGGATGCGGATCAGCCAAGGTGGCCTGATGTAAAGCTTTGAAAGCATCTTTGATTGAGCTGTACGTCGCATCTTTACCGGTTATTTTGGTGACGCTAAAACCTGATTTCATCAGCAGCGCTTCCATATCGAGAACGTCCTGTTCAGCATAGCTCAACGGGTTCAAGATATAATCACCCTTCTCCTGATGCTGGTATATGTTGACGCCCACCAGAAGGGCCAGCCGTTTCTCCGGCGCGTTTGGGTCTACCTTCATCGGACCCGGCGCAAGTTGACGATCTCTCTGAGGAGCTGTTCCTTTATCCTGCTGACTGAGCTCTGGCGCTGGAAGTTCGTCTACGAGGCCGTGCTGTTTGATGAAATCGCTAAAACCCTCGCCGGCCAATTGCGGGGGCGGGCCTTCCAGAACATACCCGCGTGTAATGAGAGCTTTAAGTCCCTGTTCAGCCGGGGCCTTTCCGTGTGCCAGGTCATAAAGCACCTGCTTCTCCGGGTCGCTGCTGTGATCCCAGACATATTGATGTTGTGGGCTTGCCCTTTTGGCGAAAGAGAGACGTAACTGATTAGTGTCGAGGTGTCCTCCATTTGTTTCGCGCAAATCCCAGGCGAGGCTACAGCACAACTGGAGAAAATACGTGTGGGTCCCCGCCAGAGAGATGATTGCAGTCGCTTCGGCGTCGCTGAAGCGGCTGCCTGGCAGATTTTTTACCAGTTCCTCAGCCTCGCGTTGATTGAGCGGCTGGAGGCGCTCCTGGAAAAAAAAGTTGAAAAAGGGAGAGCCGAGGACATCCGAATGCGCGATTTTATTGAGCGGGGCAACCGATGCGACGACGAACCCCAGAGGGTATCTCATAGCCAAGGAACGCAGATTCTCGAAAAAGGGCATATCAAATTCCGAGGCGCGCGCCACCAGATCGAACTCGTCAATCAGCAAAATCAAACGTTTCCCAGATTTTTTCAGCTTGATGAGAAACTTATAGAAGCCGGTGTAATCTAATGGCGGGTCATCCGTCACAAGTTCACCGGCTTCAACGAGAGATAGTGTAAGCATCCGGTAGAAGCCTGCGGGACTCTGCGGATTTAGGCTTAGCATATCAATACTGGCAACGACGAGGTCCGGCGTGGCAGCGGCCTCGCTTTCAAGATATCTCAGCAGAGAAGTTTTCCCGAATCGCCTTTCGCCAAGAACAGAGATGGAATCAGGCAGCGGGTCGACCCTGGTTATATTCCGGAGGATTCTGTTGGCCAGCGCGCCATGTGGACCGAGTCTCTCATTGAAATAGAAACGGGACTTGACCGGATTGAGGGTGTAAGGATTAGACATCAGTGTGACCTCCGCCGTTGGTGGGTGTCGAGTGCTCGTCATTGTATTTTATGGCCGTCGCGAGACTGTCGTACCGCTTTTGCACAAGCCATCTTTGAAAGAGAGGAACAACAAACGTGAGCCTCGTTTGATCGTCTTGTTGGATGATGCCACGCTCCGTCAAGCGCTTGACCACCTTGCCAATAGTTAAACTGATTTTGGCCGCAGCGAGTTGTTCTGAGATTGACGCTAATGAGACATGGGTGGTCGGCTTATCCTCGCTTGCCATGATCGCAAGCACGAGTCTTTCATCGGAGCTGCAATCCGTTTCCGTCCAGGGATAACCGATATTCTGCTCTCCACTTTCCAGGGCCCGTTTGACGGCTTCTTCAACGTAAGTAATTGTCATCTCATTTAAGCCGGACTCGTTACGGACATCCAGGAGTGTCTTGCACACGAGCTGTGTGAAGTAGGGGTGACACCCGGCGACTCTCACGATCTCATCGACCGCCAATGATTCGATTGTGTACCAGGGCTTGACCGGCTCGGTGATGAGCTCGCGCGTATCTTTCTCCGGCAGTTTACCGATTGTAATCGGCACAGCGAGATTGAAGAAGACAGAGTAATACTCACCTGTCAGCTCAAGTAGTTTGTAGGTTCCGGCGATGAGAAAGAGCACCGAAGCGTGCTGCATCAAATGCCTGAAGAAATCAAGCACATGGTCATTCAGTTTCTTGTCATCAATGAGCGTTTTGATGCGGTCGAACTCATCAAGCATCAGAAGGAGGCGCCGATTGCCGAGTCTCTCCGTGATGGGTTTGAGAAACTTGAATTTGAAGGTATTTCTCGGAGACTCATCGAAATCGGAGCCGGTTAACTGGGGAACTTGCACATCGACCTCCAGCAAATCCGCTCCCATATTAAGAGCAATGCCAGAGAAGAACTCGCTCTCATCTTTGCTGCCAGTCAGGCCCTGGACGTCGATATATACAGGGAGGTAAGTGCTTTGCGTGTCCTTTTTCAGGAGGGCAGCCAGGCGTAAGAGAACCGAAGTCTTGCCAGTCCGGCGTTGTCCCCGGAGCAAGAGAATATTTTGCCCGGCGGCCGGCGCCAGATTGTCTTGAATAATTTTCAAGACGTCGCCCCGGCCAACAAATAAATTATCGCTAGTCACCGGCAGGCCCGTCACATACGGATTGCTGGCTCTGACGAATTCGGTCTTCTGGACGGGCAGCGGCGCGAGGTCGCCGAGACAGACGAAAGCTCCCCAATAATAGGGGGAGGGGAATTTTTGCCGGATCGCCGATTGCGCCTGCTGTAAGGCTCGCGACTGACTCTTCCCTTCTGCGATGCGCCGATAAAATTCCTGCATCAATTCGGCGGTTTGCTCGTCCGGCACTTGCCACAGATTCATGACAAGCATCTTTGCTCCGGCGAGGAGAAAAGCTCGCTGCAAGCTAACAACACTCTCGTTAGTAACTCTCTCCCCGTAACCCGTCTGGCAGGCCGAGAGTGTCACTAACTCGGTGCCTGAGAGGTCCAGGTTCAGAATCTCTTCCGCGGTCAAGAGGCCGTCCTCAGCGACCGAGGGCGGATCCCCGCCACGCAGCCAGGTATTGGCGCCAGCCAGAGCAATACCTGACTGTCGCAGAGTATGCTCTGCCCCTTGACTGCGCAGGCGGGCCAACCCATCACCACCGGGCCCGCCAATGGTCCCGAAGTCCAGAGAAGTGTGGTTGATTTCTCTGGGGCGATCCGCGAGGAAAAATCCATGCGCAGCGACGTGCAAGATACGTGGAGAGCGGAAAGCCTTGAGACTCTTTTTCAGTGCCTTATCGCCGAGCCACGGGCGGACTTGTAGAATCGAGGCGACAAGCTCTCCCTCAACGCGTGTGCCTGGCAATCGAACGAAAGTGGAAAGGCCCTCCATTCCGTGCCCTGAACGTCTCACCTTTTTCTTGGTCGACGTCGCCAGATCATAGTCCGGGTCAGCGATGATGAGTGTCTCGGTGGGTACACTTGTCGGGAGGATTTCAAAACGCAGCGCGTCACGGCCAGTATGAAGATAGCTGAAATGATATTTATCGATCAGGTATCCTTCGTTGAGGGGCAGCGCAGCGAATGACAAGTTGACGAGGTTACTAGCAGGAGCCAGCAACAGATATGTTTGATCCTCGAGTAAAGGGACTAAGGGATCGAAAACTGCTGTCCGAAGATCATTAGCATGTTCGCCGGCAGATAGTGAGGCCGATCCTGATTCCGGTATGAGACCCCCGCCGGCCGTTGGGGGATCATTTGAAGTATTTGAGATAGACGCCCTAAACGCGTTGACCAGTTTGTCAATCGGCTCAGCCTCTCCCAAATCAACCAACTGCACCTTGTCGGGTTCTCTGGCCGGAAGAACAAAGGCCAGATAGCGCGGAGACTTCCAGCTCGGCTCCCCCAGAGCATGGTTCGCTTGAAAGTTGTACACGTTGAGCCTTACGAATTCGACCAATACAGACTTTTCAGGCAAAGCATGGGCTACGCTTCGGCGTTCCACACTCCGGAGTCGACGGGATAACTTGATTTCGGGAATTTCGTGTGCCAATTCACCTTCAAGCCGTTCTTTCTGGGTGTTCCAATCATTCAAAAGTTGTTGCTGGGCGATCAGCCCCCCCGGAGTTTGCAAAATCTTCTGGGCGATCTGTGTGCGCAAGCTGATGAGGTCTCTCAGCTTCACATCCAACCCGGGATAACGATCAATCAAGGTCAACTCACGCTGGGCGGCCAGAGCTTCTACCATGATGGCCTTGCGCCGTAGGACTAGATCGAAGATTTCGCGAATCGCCGCCGCCGATCCTTTAAAGTATTGGAGGACCAGCGAGAGAAACATATTGAAATTGTCTTCAATGGCCGTGATGTACATCTTCCGCTGGCGCTCTGAGCCGATGGAAAAAATCAGCTCGATCATCGAATCTTCGATGCCCAGGGCTCGTTGCGCCAACTCCATTGCATCTTTTTCGCGTCCGGTGGCAGCAAGGACGACGGCGAGACTGTTGAGCGTCTGGACAAAGGCGGGGTGTTCCTCTCCAAGACTGATACGTTGAATCTGGTACGCTTGACGGTAGAGAGGCTCGGCGGCGGCATAATCTCCCATTCTGCGATGGGCCCTGGCCAAATCACAGAAGCTGACAGCCACTTCAGGATTATCCGAACCTAAGACCGTCCGGCGGATTTTCAATGCCTGCTCGTAGAGCGATTGAGCGGCGGCGTGCTTCGAGGTTTCAAGATAGAGTTCCGCGAGATTGCTGAGGGTGCGGGCGGTGTCCAAATGGTCTGGAGTCAGAACCTTGCGTTGGATATCGAGTGCCTGCTGGTACAAACGTTCCGCCTCATCATAACGCCCCAACACGTGTTGCAGCTTGGCCATGTTTAGCAGCGTGGCGGCATAATCAGGATGAGAATCTCCCAGCACGCTGCGGATCTTTAGGGCATCCGAGTAGAGGGAATTGGCTTCCGAATACTTTCCCAATTCGGTGTACAACTCGGCAAGATTGTTCAGGCTTTCGCCGTAGCTCGGATGTGTTGGCCCAAGCGAACGACTTTTGATCTCGAGCGCTTGTTTGTAGAGGGTCTCGGCTTCGGTGTAACGGCCGATCGCCCGGTACAGTTCGGCCAAATTATTGATGGTTTGTGCAAAATCGGGATGGTTCGTCTTCTGCGAGGTTCGCAAAATACTCATCGCCTCTGCGAACAAAGGCAATGCGACATCATAATCGCCGATGTCTTTGTATAGGAGGCCCAGATTGTTCAGCTTGCTGGGTAGGGCCGGGCTGTTCTCACTCATGGCGGTGCGAATAATTTTGAGTGAGTGTTTAAGGAGATCCTCAGCATCATCGTATCTGCCCATCAAGCGATAGAGCTCCCCAAGGTTACCGGTGACTGCGGCAAAGTCCGGGTGACTCTCGCCGGAAAGGTCTTTCACCACGTCTCTTGCCTGTATGAGAAGTTCTTCGGCCTTAAGGAAATCGCCTCTCGCTTCGTACAGCAAAGCCAGGTTATTCAAAGTGATGGAATAGTCACGTTTATTGCTTCCTTGTGAAAAGCGGACGCGGTGAATCTCCAATGCCTGTTGATATAGCGCCTCAGCTTCACCATACCTCGCTGTCTCACGATACAGTTCAGCGAGGTTATTGAGACTTTCGGCATATTCCGGTTTATCTTCTTCTCCTAAAGCGCGGTGGATATCCAACGACTGCAAGTAAAGCGGCTCAGCCGCCTCATATCTGGCAACCTGTTTGAAAAGCGTCGCGACGGTGTTCAAGTTGGAAGCGAAGGCGGTCGTGTGCTCGCCTACATGTTGACGAATCAAGTCACGGGCCTGCGTGGCGATCTCTATCGCCTTCTCATAGTTGCCCTCCAGAAAAAGTTTTACGATCTGAACATCCAGCTCTTCAATCTGCTCTTCAGGTGACTTCTGTGCCTGGATCCGGACTTCGATTTGCGCTGTCGTCCATTCCACGCTTTGGGCAGCAAGAAGTGCCTGATCCAGCGTCTCTGCATCCTGTGGATTCACCGCAAGTAGTTCTTCAAGGGGGTTAGCCGATCCTCGTCCAATGCCTCGGGTTCGGATCGAAGGTTGGTCTATTGGGGGAAGCTCCAGCCAGCGAAAGCTGGTGACTGCAATCGTGGCGAAGGCCTTGATGACGTCAGTACCTTGCTGGAATCCAGACGGCAGCGCTACTTGCAACGGCATTGTCAACGCGTTCTGCTCGCCGGGTTCAAGGAGCGCGTGGTCAACATCCGCGTTTGGATGAACCTCTGAAATCGCCCAGTCGGGCTGTAGATCAAGCAAAGAAACGGCAAGAGTTCGCTGCGAAGTGTTGCACACGCGAAGCATAACGCGGTCACCGACATTAAAAGTCAGGGGACTACCAGAGTTAAGGGGCATCTGGGGAATAGGGTGGCTCCCCGGTTCGTAATCCGGCGGCAATCTGTTCAGTTCGATCAGTATTTTGCCCGCCAAAGGTGACAGTACATTGTTGTTTTCAAACATCAGGACGTTGCGATACTTAGAAAGGTGGATCAGACGCTGGACCAGACGCGCCGGAGCAGCGTGATCGTCAGTTCGCAACGCAGGGCGTAGATTGGGGATTAGGTTTCCGGCAGGATCCCAGATCTCATACTCACTATCAGGGTTGACCGCGACCTGATAATCGGCATAATCATCAGCAACCAGATTGATGAGTCTACTGTTCTCCTGCTTCAGAGCTTCTGCTATTTGATTGAGCGCGCTGTCCTGATCAATCGACGGCGTCAAGGGATTCTCACTTTGGCGCACGAGACGCACCCGCAAACTCAGGCGGAGGAGAGCTTCCGGATCAAGATGTACTGCTCGCGCACCCGGTTCAACCGTTTTACTCCAATTAGACATCAATGACAGCTTGGCCCATGATTCGGTTGGGCCAACCTTTTCAATTTCGGCGAGGACAAGGGATTTATCCGTTTGACCCAGGTCGGGTTGTCCCGGTGGGTAGATGATAAGTCTTGAACCCGGTCTGATGTCTCGGTCTTGCCCGGCTTTGATCAACACTCGCTGACTCTGAGTGTCGACCTGAAGTACCTCGAAAGGTAGCAATTCTTCCTGCTGACCGAAAAACACCGTCCGGTCAAACTCCCCCTCCAATTGTGCCGTCTGCTGGACGAATTGGCTGTGAATCTTGGCAACGATTCGGTTGTGCAATTGTCTGAACGTTAAGTCAGGCGTGCTCCTTCGTAGTGAATCGAGAAGCCAGTAGGTCAGCACACCGTTTCTCTCCTGACCGTTGAAAGCGTACTCGTAAGCTGATTCGGAGGAATGACAGGCGGCGAGCAGGACATGACCTTTCCACTCGGGAAACCATCCACTTCCGCCGTAGTCGCGACCTGTCTGGGGGAAGGCGCTATCCGGCCATGATTGAATAAGCTCCTCGCGTGCTGCTACCAAACTATCGGTCGAGGCCCTTGTTGTATCAACGGTGGGAATGCATCTGACTGCTGCACCTCCCATGCCTCTGGTTAATACACCTGAGTAGCAGGTATCTAACACCAGTGTCACGATCAATCCTTTAGCAACCATCCTCTTGATTAGGAACAACAGTTCGACATCGCGCAGATAACGCCCCGGCAATTTGCCGATGTCGGCCGGAACGAGCGAGTTGTCAAGTCCGTCCCGCCCCTTGATTTCAGGAAACATGGTCGAGGCGCGTCGACCGGGGCCGGAATAATGGATATAGACCTGATCGCCAGGCTGGGCCACATCGGTCAGTTTTTTGAAGGCGGCGACCATGTTCTCGTAGGTGGGCCAGTCTTCTTGGGACTCAACGGAACTCGCAGCACTACTTGGAGCTGTTAGTTTCAAGATGTGCTCGCTCTTGCGCCCCCAACGTTTTTTTAGAACCTCTTCAAGTTGGAGCACATCACGGACGCAGCCGCTGAGGTCTGGGTAGTAACTGCCATCGGGCAATTTGTTCGGCGTGTAACGGTCAATACCGATTAGTAGGGCATACAAATTGGGGTTTATGATCATTGGCTCAATCAGCTTTCTTCACCGCTTACGGACACACAAATTTGCATCCATCGGGTCTTAAGAGTAGGTGAAGGATCAGAGCATTCATTGCAAAGACTATCAAAGTGTTTATTGCCCGTGCGCCAGAAGGTAACAGCAGCTATGGGAAAGGAACGAAACCGTGAAATAGAATGCCGAGGGTGGTAGCCAGCAGGTGCGAGTAAGGGCCTGTTCCTTTGCGCAAAACATAAGTCCCACGCTGCAATATGTCAATAGTTGTTCAACCTTGAAGTTCAATCCCTCACCGGACGTCTCAGCCTGATTATCAGCTTACGAGATCTTTCAGAGTGGTACTGAAAAGGAGGAAGGCAGCCACGTTTCATAGCCATGAAATTACGTCCGACTTGAGGTTTACACGTCTAGTGCTAGCGTCCAAAACAACCATTGACATTAGGTCTTCACAGTATTACTGTTCGGCTCGCCTAAAAGCTCATTCTCTCTAGGCTGTCGGACCTTTGTTCGCCTCATCAAACTCTTGGAATTCCTTACTGAGGCGACTTTGTCGAGCAGCCGTAAAAAGGTGTTCCGTGCTTGAGTCCAGAGACTAACCCTTGTAGCACTGAATCTTTTTATTTGTAGAGTATGCGCCTGCGCCAAAAGAGTATCCCTTGATCCTTTTTCCCGAAAGCCGTTTTCCAAATTTCAACTAACGCCCGTGTCGAGGAGACAACGATGGCCGACACCAACTCCAAACTCTACGCGTTATTGATTGGCATCGACCGCTACATGCCGAACACATTGCCCGATGGCGGTTACTACCCAGACCTCGGCGGCTGCGTCCGCGATATCACGCATGTCGAGCAGATGCTCCGCAACACGCTCGGCTTACCTGACGATCGCATCTTCAAGCTCACCGCGCCCGTAACCAAAGGTGAGACCACCCAGGAGCCGGAAGATCAGCGGCCGTCGTACGAGAATATGGTGGCGGCATTTAAGAAGTTGACCTCCAGGGCAGGCCCAGGTGATCAGGTCTACATCCATTATTCCGGCCATGGCGGACGCACGCCGACCCTGTTCCCCAAGCTTAAAGGAGCCAATGGGCTCGACGAGTCGCTCGTTCCGACAGACATCGGCGACAAGGGTACGCGCTATCTGCGCGATGTTGAAATGTCGCATTTGCTCAAGGCCATGAGCGACAAAGGGCTGCTCGTGACAATGGTGCTTGACAGCTGCCACTCCGGCGGAGCCACCAGAGGCCTGGGCGGAGGAGCGGTCAGAGGCATATCCAGCGTAGACACCACCGAGCGGCCCGCCGATAGTTTGGTAGCAACCAACGAGGAGTTATCACAAACCTGGCTCGGCGTTACATCCGGCAAAACCCGCAGCGTCAATGCCGCGAGTGGATGGCTGCCTCAGATGAAAGGATATGTTCTGCTCGCCGCCTGCCGCTCTAATGAGTTGGCCAATGAGTATGCCTTCGACGGCAAGGAAAGAAACGGAGCGCTCACCTACTGGTTACTTGACGCCCTTAAGCAGAACGGTTCAGGCCTAACCTATCGCATGCTTTATAACCGGATCGTGGCGAAGGTTCATGCCAAGTTCGTGGAACAGACGCCGCAACTCGAAGGCGAAGGCAATCGTGAAATCTTCGGCAGCGATCAGATGAAATCCCAATATGCGGTAAATATACTGAAGGTTGATCCGCAAAAGAAACGGCTGTTGCTAAACACGGGACGGACGCAGGGGATCAGCAAAGGAACTCAATTTGCCGTATATCCGGCGGGCGCCGATTTCAACAATACCGAGAAGCGGCTGGCGGTGGTTGAGCTGGAGGATCCTACGGAGACCGAGACATGGGCCAACATCGTACAGCAGTTACGCGAAGGCGAAATCCAGGAGGGTGCGCAGGCCTTATTGTTGGGAGTCGGAATTCGCATGCGGGGCAGAATCCGGTTAGTGCGCCAGGATACGCTGCCGGCTGCTGTGGATCAGGAGTCGCCGCTGCAACGCTTGCAAGATGAGCTCAACGAGAACGGGGCGGCAAATGAAAACAAGTGGGTGCGACTCGTCGCCAAAGATGAGGAGGCGGATTTGCAGGTGGCGATCAATGCCCACGGCGAATATGAAATCTGGGACGCGGACGGAAAAGCCGTCCCCAACTTGCGTCCAGCTCTGCAGGGCGCCGATAAAAATAATGCAGCCAGGGTATTGCGGAGGCTGATCCACCTAACCAAGTATCGGAATGTGAGATTGATCGACAACCCGGATCCGAACTCCACACTGGCGCGAAAATTGATCATTGAATTGGGGACGAGAAATCCGCCGGCGAACGGTGAGGAAGGTATTGGCACCTTCGGAGAAACGTTTGGTCTGCGGTCAAGACCACTCTCGATTGGTGAAGTGGTGTGCTTGCGCGTCAAGAATCTGTCGAATAAAGCTGTTAACGTTACCGTACTCGATCTACAACCCGACTGGGGCATCTCGCAAGTACATCCTCCACCTAATCCCGAAACCGGGGAGGCAAAGGACTACGAGCTTCTTGAGCCGGGTGACGAGAATGCGCTCCTCATTCCGCTTAGAACTGATCTCCCGGAGGGATATCAGCAAGGGACGGACGTAATTAAGGCCATCGCGGCCGTCGAAGGCACAAGTTTTCGTTGGCTGGAACTCCAGTCCCTCGATCAGCCATCTTCAACCAAGGGAATCACCAGGGGGCCAGCCAACCCGCTTGAAGAGTTGATGAAAGCATTCGCCTCAGACCAGCTTACGCGGCAGGTCGTCAACCTTACCGCTCCGAAGGTCAAGAGCTGGGGTACGGCTGAAGTGGAGGTGCGCGTCCGCCGTCCAACCATTGCGCATGTCCACGATCCGAGCATTTCTTTACTGCAATCCGCTTTCGACGAAGTGATCGCTAAAACGGATGGGGAAACAAAAACGAGAAGCGTCGGCGGTCGAGAAGAGTTAATTAGACGCCCAGAACTAAGCGATCCAATAATCAGCGAAATTACGCAGTACTGCCTGGCAGTGGCAAACGGGGACATCTCGCCTGATGATTTGCCCTCACTCGATCAGGACAACAAACTAACTCCAGGACAATCGCGGGCACTGGGGGAGGCTCAGGAGCGTGGGGCGGTTGACCAGGTGAAATACTGCGCGAGCATGGCCGTCGGGATGGCCAAAAACCTGTGGGCGGCGAAGTTCCGCGGTGATACAACGCTATACAATCAATACCAGGCCGCATTAACGAAACCTTTCGGCGATTGTGATACCAAGTACAGGGACGCCCTGATCCAATATGCCAAATTCCTAGCCAATAAAGGCGAGATTCCCTACATCAAGTGGAAGCTACAAAGCGATTTCGTGATTGATGATAAAGAAAAGCTGCCGGCAAATGCCGTGATTGGAATTGTCGCCGATTGGGGTACAGGTGAGCCGGAGGCGGTAGAGGTTCTAAGGCAGGTCAAGAGTCATAACCCGCAAGTCGTAATGCATCTCGGCGATATTTACTACGCCGGAACCGAGCATGAGGTTGAGAACTACTTTTACCAGCCGTGGAAGCGTGTCCTCGAACTCGATACATCGAAGATTTTGTCTCTGGTGCTCCCCGGCAACCACGATCTGTACGCTGGTGGAAAGCCATTCTATGACTTGCTGGAGAGGCTTGGCCAGGGGGCGAGTTTCTTCTGTCTGAGAAATGAGCACTGGCAATTGATCGGTCTGGACACTGCGCTTAACGATAGACTCGCAGGCCAGCCAACTGCTCTTGACCCAACCGAAGCCGAGTGGCTGATCGACAAGATTGAGAATGCGGGGAAGAGGCGCACTATACTGCTCTCTCATCATCAGTTGTTTTCGACCAATGAGCAGTTCGACGGCAAGAGTTACAACCAAAACCTCTACGATCAGCTCTCTGCCATTCTGCCGAAAGTTGACATGTGGTTGTGGGGACACGAGCACGACCTCGTTCTCTTTGATGAGTATAAAGGTCTGAAGCGCGGGCGATGCATCGGCGGTTCGGCCTTCCCTGTCGGCAATTTCGAGATGCCGACAACGCATGTCAACCCAGACGTTCCCTTCAACCAAGACGTGGCATTAAGCAAGGGTTCGGCTTTTTACCAGCACTGCTACGTAATGATCAAACTCGACGGTCCCAGTGCGAAGATCTCCTATTACGAAGACCTCGACGGCGGAAGGGTGGTGTACACGGAGAACCTTTAGCGTTTGGAGTCTATTTCATAGTTGTTCACGAAAACCACTAGCGCTTAATACCAAATCCAGGCTACGAGGTTAAGGTCCTAATGATCATCTCACCGAGGCCAAGGAATCGTCTCAAGCTGGGGCGATGTGAGTCGTTCGAGCAAGCTCTATGGCGCAGCGACGATCGCCCTCACGTCATAGTTGATGCCCGTGCTCGCCCACACCGGTGCGCGGACGTGGCGTGGAGCCCTGACGATCGAATGATCGCAGCGGCGACGACAGGCGGCGTGAAAGTCTGGACGCTTGGCCCGACCGCCGAGATGCGTACCTTCCTAGTGGAAGGTTCCGGGGCAACGTTAAGTGCGTTTAGTGGGGATGGCCGGTTGCTGGCCTCCGCCTCGGGGGAGGGGCGATTGGCGGTCTGGGAACTCGCCTCCGGTCGACGTCTCTGGTCTGTCCTCGCGCATTCGAAAGGCTTCGCCAGTCTCAAGTTTAATCCTGCGAGCGACGCCGTCATTTCTGTCGGGCTCGATGGCGCGGTGAAGATTTGGAGCGTCTCCCCTGGGAAGCTCTTGCGCGCGGTTCCGGTTCCAAAGCTGTCTGTCGACGGGTGCGCCGTCAGCGCTGACGGGCGACTCGTCGCCCTCGGCGGCGACGGCGGTGTCACTCTCCTGGATACGCGTAGGGGCGCGCAACGGCGGGGAGATATACCGGGCGATGTCTGGGTAAACAGCGCAGTCTTTGCCGCGGAGGGAGCAATCCTCGCCACCGGCGGATCCGACGGCGTTGTGCGCCTCTGGAGTACCGGAACCGCAAAGCTCTTGCGAAAAATCTCCCGCCCGTTCGGTCAATCGGTGCCAGGAAAACGCGGCCGGTCGATACTGCGGCGGTCCGCGGACGGCCGTCCCAGCGCGGGCGAGGCAGGTCGCTCCGGTCCTGACCTGGTACTGTCCCTCGCCTTTGGATGCGATGATTCACTACTTGCTGGAGGAACGGTGGGTGGCGGCGTGGCGGTGTGGAAAGCCAAATCCGGGTCTCTACTTCATTTCACCAATGCGCACACGTATTACGTGACTGGGGTCGCGTTCAGCCACGATGGGAGCATGCTGGCCACGTCTGGAGGGCTCGATCGGATCGTTAAGATCTGGGACGTCGGCCGCAAGCTTGAGGAGTTGGTGACGCTCATCGCGCTTGGCGACGATCAATGGGCGGCGGTGACGCCCGATGATCGCTTCGATGCGTCGAGCGGAGGTCTCGAGTACATTCACTGGGCGTTCGGCACACGAGCGCCGGTACCTGTGAAGCAGGTGCCTGAGCAGCCGCCCGATCCCACCATCTTGCCATCAGTCGGTCAGAGGCGAGCGCGCGGACGCACACGCACACGCACACCGCGAACGAGTTTGACTTCGTTCCCAAAGCAACCCGAACCACCAGTCTCTTCGGAGGAGGGATCGCGGAAACCGGTACTGACCGTCCGGACGCGACCGTCACATCGACTGCGAAGTGTCGCGTGGAATGAGGACAGCACTATTCTCGCGGGTGGCACCGAAGATGGAAACATCGATATCTGGGATCGCGCGACCGGTCGAGAGCTGCGCACCTTGCGCGGCCACGACGACACGATCACCTCCCTCATCTTTGCCGGACCAGACATTTTAGCCAGCGGCGCGAGGGATAGCACAGTGCGGCTCTGGAACATAAGAACCGGCGAGCTGCTTCACACATTCCTCGTCGGGTTGCCGGATACCGGAGTCTCGATCGCATCCGCGGTGGCGGACGGACTCCTGATATGCGCAAGTTACGAAGGCACGATCCGATGGCTGCACCTAGGGCAACGGACATGCGTGAACACGGCGCGAATACTCTTCGAAGAAGACGGCATGACGTCGCTCCTCAGCGAACTGGTCATAGTCAGTCCGGACGGTCGGATGGCTATCCGTCCATACGATCGCTACACGGTTGCAGCTTTCGATCTGCCGGCGCAAAAGCTGCGATACGAGTTCCACTCGGACGATACGCCTGGCGGGATCGCCTTCGACAAGAATGGCAAACGGTTTGCCGTGGGCGGTGCCACCACCCGACAAATGATCATCCTGGGAGGCCGACAAGGAAAGGGGGCCGCGGAACATCCACTCGAGACCTACGCCGTCGATGTGCGACGGACCGAAGACGGAACCCGAGTCCAGTCGCATCTGGGCCATCACCGCAACGTCGTCGCCCTTGCGTTCAGACCCGACGGCGCCTCACTCGCGACGGGAGCCTGGGAGGGCACGGTTCGAGTCTGGGGAAAAAACACCAGGAAGGAACAACAGCGACTGGAAACCCGTTTCGACGCGGTGCCGGCCGTGGCTTACAACCGGGACGGGTCGTTGCTGGCTACGGGAGAAGCAAGGGGTCACTTCGACGGCCGGATCAGCGTGTGGGACACGGCGTCCGGGAAGCGGGTGCAGACTTTCGAACGCCACATTGGTGATGTCCATCCAGTTCGGTTCAGTCCCGATGGGACACTGCTGGCCGCGGCCGGTGAAGATGGGATCCTGCGCTTGTGGCGCCTGAGACTCCGAACGCCGCCGACACTCATCAAAGGCCACACTGGACGGATCTTCTCACTCGCATTCTCTCCCGATGGTCAATACATCGCCACCGCCAGTTGGGACGGCACCAGCCGGCTGTGGCGTACCGATACCGGCGAGCTTGTGTGGATGCTCGATTCTCGGGCGACGGTGAGGGTTTGGTCGGTGGCGTTTAATCCAGATGGGCTGAGTCTAGCCACGGGATGCGACGACGGCAGCGTGAGGGTTTGGGACATCGCTACCGGTGAGCAGTTGCGGACGATGGAAGGGGGACCGCCTGCTCACGATGAGGCAGTCTTTGGCTTGGCGTTTTCTCCTGATGGCGAGTTGCTCGCGACCGGGGCCATGGATCATCGCATCGTGCTCTGGGACATCAGCACCGGCAAAGCCCGAAGAGTGATTGCCCACGATGCATGGGTCTCTAGCCTGGACTTCAACAACGACGGGACAATACTCGCGGCCGGCGATCTCGATCAGGAGATCTGTCTCTGGGACTTGGAAACGCGCAAGGCACGCCGGCGTTTGAGCGGGCACGCCAAGCCGGGGCACATCGAGAAGGGGACGTCCGTGCGGTTCAGCCGCGACGGCACTCTGCTGGCGAGCGGAGGCACCGACGGGACCTTAAGGTTGTGGGACCCGGCCGCGGGCAAGCAGCTCGCGGTGGTTCATGGTCATTCGGGACCGGTCGCGTCGGTGGACCTCAACGCCACCAATACGCTCCTCGCCGCCGGTAGCAATGACGCCAGCGCTAGCATCTGGGACCTTCGGGATCCCATGGCACCAGCGAAGATCTGTAACCTCTATTCGTTTCCGGACGGCACCTGGGCGGTGGTCGACGCCCGCGGCCGTTTCGATGCCGCCAACGGCGGCGACATCCCGTGGTTGCACTGGGTCGTCGGTCTGGAAACCGTCGCTTTGAGCCAGTTGAAGGAGCGGTATTACGAGCCCAATCTCCTTCCGAAGCTGATGGGCGCCGACGCGGAGCCACTGCGCGACGTGCCGTCGCTGCAAGAGGTGGAGCTTCATCCTGACGTCGAGCTGCTCGCGGTGGAGTCGGGCGGCAAGCGGGCGCGTATCCGGCTAACCAACCGCGGCGGTGGAATCGGACGCGTAGTCGTTTCGATCAACGGCAAGGAGGCCAACGCCGACGCGCGCGGCGAGGATCCGGATGTGCTCGCGCCGGAGCTGGAGATGTCCATCGACGTCGCAAAGCACCCATTCCTGAAGCCGGGGAAGAACGTCTGCGAAGTACGGGCGTACAACGCGGCGGGCTATCTAGTAGGACGACAGCTTAGGTGGGTGTGTCCTGGTCCCCGAAAGTCGACTGAGGCGCCCAGGCTCTGGGGCGTGGTCGCCGGGGTTTCGGACTATCAGGGAGACAAGCTGGATCTGCGTTTCGCCGCCAAGGACGCAGCCGACTTCGCGGCCGCAGTGCGAGTCGGAGCGGCGAGGCTGTTCGGGGCCGACCGAGTCCACCTGCGATTGTTGGTGGCGCCCCACCGCCCGTCCGCTACTGAAAGTGATCAGTCCGTCGCCCCTGGCCGGAGCGCCAACAGCGAGGAACAATGGCCCACGCGCCAGAATCTCCTGCGGGCGTTCGAAGAGGCGCGAGCGGCAAAGTCCGCCGATGTTCTCATCGTGTATTTGGCTGGCCACGGCGTCAATCAGGGAGGCCAGGACGGCGATTACTATTATCTTACAGCGGACGCGCGAACCGGGGACCTAGCCGATCCCGCCGTCCGCCAGCAGACCGCCATTTCGAGCCGCGAGCTAACGGAATGGATTCGCCTGATACCCGCGCTCAAGCAGGCTGTGATCCTGGACACGTGCGCCGCGGGGCGTTTCGTCGAAACGCTGAGTGAGCACCGAACCATCCCTAGCAGCCAGGCACGTGCGCTGGAGCGCCTGACGGATCGGATGGGTACCTACATCCTGGCTGGGTCAGCCGCTGACGCCGTCAGTTACGAATCGAGCCGTTACGGGCAAGGCCTCCTGACGTACAGCGTGCTGTTCGGCATGCGCGGTGCCGCGCTTCGCGATGAGGAATTCGTGGATATCGCGAGGCTCTTCGAGCATGCAGCAGACTATGTCCCGCAGCTCGCGACCGATCTCGGCGGCATTCAGCGCCCGCTCATCGCGTCGCCCGCGGGAGGAAGCAGCTTCGACATCGGATGGCTGGAGCGAACCGATCGCGAGCGGATTCCACTGGCCATCATCCGACCGCTGGTGCTGGGCGTCCAGCTCGAGGAGGAAACCACGTGGAAGGACAGCCTCGAGGTAACGAGAGCAGTGAACGCGATCTTGCGGGAAGAGTCGGCCCGTCCTGAGGCCTCGGTCATCTTCATCGACGCGCGGGAGCACCCCGACGCCTACCAGCTTCGCGGGCGCTACCGGATCGAGGGTGACCGCGTGACAATGGCGCTAAAGCTCTTTTGGCGCGAAGAGATGGTTTCCAGCTTCGAACAGTCGGGGCGCCGGTCAGGCGTTGACGCGCTCGCACGCGAGCTGGCTACGCATACAATCGGCCTGGTGGTCGAGCAGTTTAACCAAGAGTGATGTTGATTTCTGGAATTCGGTTATAGATGTCAGGCGTTCAATCTTTGAACGCCTACCGCAATGAGGTAGTGCTCTCCTCGAATTGTCCGCCTAAGTTATTGATTTGATTGGTAGGCGCGTGGGGATTTGAACCCCAGACCCCTACCGTGTCAAAGGTAGCGCTCTAGGTCTGGGTAACTCTTTTCAAATCAACAAGCACTAATTTTGCTCAATAAAATTCGCACTGCACTTACTGCATCCACTGCTTCAACTGCTCGTTCGGCACATTTTTGTGTGCCAAACTGTGTGCCCACTTTTTATCACATGTCTTTGCTCCATGACGAAGAGAATTTTCTTCGTACCACGGTGGTTCGTTGAATCTCCGTGTCCTATATATATATAGCTCAAGTCCAACACTCTCTAGTGTTCCGATCACGCCGCCGACGACTGTCAGTGTCAGGGGCGTAGTTTGCCGAGAGTGACTGACATAATGACCGACGAGCCCTGCGTCGCCACGCGGTTTCCTCCCGATCAATGCGAAGACGCTGGCGTGTATGTCACTTCGCGTCGCCTGGTTGCTCTTCGCCGATGCCAAGACCTTGACGGTCTGCGACTGATGCGTCGTGCTTTTCGTCCACATCTTTGAAGGACCTTTCAACCGTGCTTTGCAATCGTTCCTTCCAGTGTCGCAGCGCTGCATGGCGCGCGGCGGGTAGAACTTCCAGGAGGCTGTTGATCAGAGCATTCATGCGCCGCATCACCTGCACACTGCTGGCACCGCAATAGCGAATTTCGTCGAGGGCCAGGCGCAGAAAATCCTCCCACGTCGGGAAGGGCACGATCAGCCGGAGCGCGCCCTGGTCATCAAGATATTTCCCGATGTCGAGTTGGCGGTGACCTAACCGGATCAGCAGGTCCTCGATCTGGTCGAGTGCCTGAACTGCAGTAGTAGGATCGTTGATGGCGGGCGAGAGCGCCTTGATGGCGATGTCCACCACCAACCGGATGGCGTATTTGGGGTCCTGCTCGAACGTGCGTTCATCGCCGATCTCAAAGGCGCTTTTCAGCCGGTGCTCATCCAGCGGCTGGCGCGCGAGGTACACACGCACCAACGGCGACATTTCCAGAATCGTGCTTCCCACCGCTGCCGTCACCTCGATAACGGCGCCGGCTTCCGTGGCCAGGCTCAACAACTCCTCCACGCGCACCGCCTGTATGACCCGCGGCCGACCAAAGTGGGTCAGCGTTTGTGTGGGCAGCAATTCATCAAGTTTCACGGAATCCGTGGACGACAGGTTCGGAACGGATTTCGTGGAGGGATACAGTTCCTCAATGGCCTTCCGTCCATGGTTGCCGGTGAAAATCAAGATACGGTTGATCTGTAGCATCCCGAGCCGCTCAATCAGAGCGATAAACATTCCGATACTGGCCACGAGCAACCCAAACACCAGCCAGGCACTGAGGAAAGGGACTCTGCCCGAAGCGCTCCGGTCCACCCACGCCAGCATCACGAGCGCATACAGAAACGTCGCGCTGAACACACCCAAGGCTTGAGACACCACCGGGTCGCGTGACACCCAAAGCACCAACCGCGGCGAGTAAGCGGTGGCGCTGAATTGGACCATGACGAACGCCAGCGAAAACACGATGCCGGTCAAGGCAATCATGCCCGAGGAGATGGAGGAAAAAATACAGTTTAGAGTGATTGGGACATCGCCGGGAACTGTCAATTCTGACAGTGCACGGATTAAGGAGAACAGCTATGAGCGTCCAATATCAACATGGCTATCTGCGGCGTAGGAATCGTAAGAACGGCAATTCGGGCTGGGAAATCATGTGGCGGGACCAAGACCCATCAGGTACACGCCTGCATCGCACCACGGTAATTGGAACTGCCGAGCAGTATTCAACTGCAGAACTAGCGCGAGAGGTCGCCCGTGGTTTGCGAATGCAGATCAACGAAGCTCGAAATCGTCAGCCCGAACAATCGATATTCATTGATGACTTCTATTAAGCTAGAAGTTTGAAACCGCATCAGATGACGGGCCTCGAAATAGCAGCTAAGTGAAGTTAGTCCGCAACGGCGAGAGCTAGTCCGTCCCCGCATCCCTCTTGGAATCGCTGGACGTGTAAAGCGCGCGCGCGTCCCAGTGGAACACCCCACCTCGTCTGAGCTTCAACTCGCGCGTCACTGCGCCGTAGCGCAGCTTGCAGGGATTGCCGGCGAGCGAGCGCACGTCCGCGGAGACGAGCCTGCCTGCTTCCCATTTGACATCAACCTCGAAACCGCCCCGTGCGCGCAAACCCCTCACGCTGCCCGTCGGCCACGCGCGGGGCAGTGCCGGTAGCAGTTCGATCTCACCGGCGTGACTTTGCAGGAGCATTTCGGCGATGCCGGACGCGCCGCCGAAATTGCCGTCAATCTGGAACGGCGGGTGCGCGTCGAACATGTTCGGGTAGGTGCGCTCCGGACTCAGCAGCAACTTGATGACATTGTACGTGCGCTCGGCGTCCTGCAACCGCGCCCACAGGTTGATCCGCCACGCGATGGCCCAGCCCGTGGCCTTGTCGCCGCGCACCTCCAGAGATTTGCGCGCAGCGGCAGCTAATTCCGGCGTGGCGCGCAACGTTATCTGCGCGCTCGGGTAAAGCCCGTAGAGGTGTGAGACGTGGCGATGGTCTAACGAAGGCGCTTGCATGTCCCAATCTTCGAGCCACTCCTGAAGTTGTCCGGCCTTACCGATCTGATTCGGCGCGAGCCGCGCGCGCGCCTTCGCCAGTTGGCCGCGCAACTCCCTGTCCAGGCCGAGAACCTCGGCGGCGCGGATGGTATTGGTGAAGAGGTCGCGGACGATTTGCGAGTCCATCGTCGGCCCGGCGACGATACTGGTGCCGAACGGGTGCCGGTTCTCCGGCGAGAGCGACGGCGAGGTCACGAGCCACTTGTGCTTCGGCTCCTCGACGAGCGTGTCGAGGAAAAAGAGAGAGGCGCCCTTCATGGCCGGGTAGACCCGCGCCAGAAACTCCCGCTCACCGCCGAACTCGTAGTGCTCCCACAGGTGCAGGCATAGCCAGGCGCCGCCTGTCGGCCACATCCCGTATTGCGGCCCGTCTATCGGCGCGGTCGCGCGCCACAGATCGGTGTTATGGTGCGCCACCCAGCCGCGCGCGCCGTAATGCACGCGGGCCGTGCGCGCTCCAGTCTCGGCGATCTCGGAGATCATCCGAACGAGCGGTTCGGTAAGTTCGGAGAGGTTGGTCGGCTCCGCCAGCCAGTAGTTCATCTCGGTGTTGATGTTGATGGTGTACTTGCTGCCCCACGGCGGACTCATCTCCTGGTTCCATAGGCCCTGGAGGTTGGCGGGCTGAGTGCCGGGGCGCGAGCTTCCGATAAGCAGGTAGCGACCGAACTGGAAATAGAGTGCGGCGAGCTGCGAGTCGTCGGACGAGGCGAAGTTTCTGATGCGCTCGTCGGTGGGGAACCTTGCAGCGCCGGTCGAGCCGAGGTCTAATTTCACGCGGCGGAAGAGTCGCTGGTGCTCGGCGACGTGGGCGCGGCGCAACGCGTCGAACGGCTTCTTCAACGCGGCCGCGATAGTTGCCTTCGCCAACGCCTCGGGGTCACCACTCACGTCCTTGTAACTCTTGTAGCTCGTGGCGGCGGTGACGAGAAGCGTGGCCGCGTCGGCCCCGCGTACCGAAACCGATTTCTTCTCCAGGCTCGTCTCCCCGCCCTCGGCTACGACGCGGACGCGCGCCTGAAACCTGAGCGCGCCGGGGACGCCCTGTGCAGCGCTGTTCGTGCCGCGCAGGACGAGCGTCGCCGGCCACTCGGCCTCGACCGTTGCCTGCTGCGGCGTCTTCATTTCAGTGGTGAAAGAGATCTGCCCCGGCCTGTCGGCGACGAGGCGCACGACGATTGTCTGATCCACCGCGCTGGAGAAGACTTCGCGCGTGAAGCGGACCCCGTTCGCCGTGTAGCCGACGCTCGCGACGGCCGTGTCGAGGTTTAGATCGCGGCGGTAGTCGGCGACCGTCTGCACTTCGGGGAACGTCAGTATGAGATCGCCGACCGACTGATACTGCATCTGCCTGAGCGGCCTCGCCATCATCTTCTCGCCGACGAGCTTGTGCGCCTCCGCGTACTTGCCCTCGAAGATCAGGCGGCGTGCTTCGGGCAGCGCGGCCAAGGCTGCGGGGTTATTCGGGTCGTAGGGGCCGCCCGCCCACAACGTGTCCTCGTTCAGTTGCAGGCGCTCGCTGGTGATGCCGCCGAAGACCATCGCGCCGAGCCGCCCGTTGCCCACAGCCAGCGCCTCGACCCACTCCTTAGCCGGGCGGCGATACCACAGGCTCAGAGGCTCCTCCGGCGGCGGCGCCTCGCCAGTAAACTCGCCGCCGTAGCCGTCGAAGGTGCTGCCCTCCTGGGACGGTTGCTGCGCCCCAGCCGTGAAGAAACCAGGCCCTGAAGCCCCTATCCCTACGCACACCGCCAACAGCGCCGCGAGCACGGCGGAATTTCTCCACCTACCGTTTGCCATCGTAGTCATCTTTCTCCTACCGTCGCCGCTTTTATCGTTCCACATCCAGCTTACCCCAAGGCTCGCGGCATACTCGATGAAGTTGCACGGGAGCTTTCGCGCCACCTGAGCCGGCCCTTCCTCCGACGAGATGTTCTCGACGAGGTCGAGCGTGGACGATGCGGCCCTCGCCCGCGGGGATCCGCCCACCGCCGTGCCCAACCGCATCGGGAAACTGTGCCAGGCTCCGACGACCAAGCTCCTCGCCCTCCAGCGCGAGGCTTCCGACTTGGCGCACTTCACTCGCCTCCAGACTCCTCTCACAGCGAGTGAAGACTTAAGCCTGATGGTGGTGAGCAACTCTACAGTGCGCCACTCAAGCCACACTAACCTAGCGTGTTAACTACTGCCGAAAGACTGGCGGAAGAGAGACTAAACAACGGCATCCGAGTTTCACTTAGCTTCTTCTCATCGCTCCAGAACACAGGCTCAATTCCCAACTGATACATTGACTGAATGACTACACAGATATTGTGCAAAGCACCTTACACAGGCCTTCATTGACTTGCGCTATCTCAGTCTTAACAATCGAGCTCCGAATTTCTCTTTGATCATCGAGAACGTAGTTTCAACATTACTGCGTTTGTGTCAATGCTCCTTGAACCACGCCTCATTGTAAGCGTAAAAATGGTACATTCGGGTCCAGAGCCACGGACCTTGTTACCCGCGTCATACTCAGCCTCACAATATTTCGTTTCCTGGCGTGTTTCGCCGTCGAGTTATTTGGGAGCTGTGCGGGTCGCCGCGCTTAGGGTTGCGGGAAAATCTTTCGAGTGAAGCCTGTGAGAGTAACTCAGCCGAACCCATCTGCGGCTCTGAGTTGACGCCGAAAATACACATACGCGTCAACGCGCAAGTCAATCAATGGCGTTCCTGGGTTACTATGGGGATTGGAAGTGGCTCAGATCAAATTACGATTTGGGCGTTAGACATTTACGGAGAAAGACACATGCCTCTAAACGAACTTGCGTCCCAGTATCTTAACGTGTTCCAAAACAACGGTGTATTCGACGGTGGGTTGTCTTTCCAAACTAAACTTAATAAGTCCAATCTCGATTTTTCCATTGAAAGCTTGGATCGAGTCGACGATTTATTGGACCAGGTTAGGGTTCGGGTTAAACCCCAGTTCGATCAGTTCTTGAGCCTCCATTCGAATCAAAACTTTCTGTATTTGCTCTGTTTTTACGTGGGTCAGTGTGTCGCGGTTAATTCAAAACAGCAAATCGTCTGGTTGGATTACAGCGAAATGAGCGAAACCTTTCCGGAATACAAAGCGATGTATCCAGAGTGTTTCGCAACTTCGGTAACGTGCCTCTTTGAGAAAACCGGCTTCTTTATTCCGCTTTCCTCAATTCAGGAGCGTCTCTTTGATGACCCTCCGGGAAAGAGTGTGGCGTTTAGTGCCAGCGGTTTTCTTCATGAGCGCACTTAACAAACCCTAATCAGCGCGTCGAGTCGGATCGCTACGTCGCGCACGCCACCGCCTGTACTCGCGGTCAGAGTCCAAGCGGACTGAACTCTGGGTTGGTTCGTGGAAAGGTGCGTGGTTGTCTCGAGCGGTCGTGCCCGTCTCGTTATGCTCGGCGAATACTCCAGGTAAGATCGTTCGTGTGTTTGTGAGCGTGATGTTTCTTGACGTGGTGGTAAACGCAGTATCAACCATCAAGTCGAAGCACTTCCCCGCTGAGCGAGAGATCTATCGTTGAGTAATATTACCGCGCAGTTCAATCTCTTTGGACGAACGGCCCACCTGTACTGTGTATTCGCCGGGAGCAACGCGCCACTGTTTCGTCGTGATGTCGTAGTAGCTGAACGCACGGCTTTCCAACACTACTGCGACACGCTTTGTTTGGCCCGGGCGCAAATCAACTTTAGCGAACCCTTTCAACTCCTTCGCCGGACGCGGCACGGGCGCCTGAGTTCCGCCGACGTAAATTTGTGCGACATCCGCTCCAGCGCGACTGCCTGTGTTCTGCACGTCGAAAGATACTTCGCACCGAGAATCAGGCAGTGGCTTCACATTCAGGTTGTCATATTTGAAAGTTGTGTAGGATAGTCCGTAGCCAAACGGGAAGAGAGGAGCGGTGTTGTTTCGTTCATATCCGCGATAGCCGACGAACACACCCTCTTTGTAAACGACGCGGTTCGTGCCTGGTTGTGGGTAGTAGCTTTCAAAAACGGGATTGTCTTCCCACCGCCGCTCAAAAGTAATGGGAAGTCGGCCCGAGGGATTCGCATCACCGAACAGGACTTGCGCCAACGCCGTGCCGCCCTCTTGTCCCGGATACCAAGCCTGGATTAAAGCAGGCACAGGTTCGAGCCAGCTATTCATGTCTACACTGCCGCCTGACGTCAACACTACTATTGTGTTCTTGTTTGCCTTGGTCATCTCTTGAACCAACTCGTCCTGTCCAGGTGGAAGCCGGAACGTTCGGTCCCCGCCTTCGCTCTCGGTTTCCGGATCAAAGCCCGTTGCTACAACGACAATGTCAACTTTCGCCGCCAGCGATCTAGCGTCGCCATCAACAATGGTGCCCTGCCTCACGATGCCCATTCGCAGTCGTGTGCCGCCAAAAGAGCGCGTGCGATACTGCTCCAGAACAATCTTGTGCGGACCACTCGTGAGCGAAAGAGTTGCGTTGTTAACCAACGCAGTCGTCCGGCTCCACCCGTCAATCAACATTTTGTCATCCACGTAAACTCGAAGGCCGCCGCGATCCCCGGGGGCCTGCACAAAAACATCGAACGTTCCAGCCCTGTCAGCGGTGTAGTAACCCGTCCAGCGGGCGGAATAGCCCTGTCCGGGGGCACTGAAACTTCCCACCGGAAAGCCGCCGCCGAAGTTTAGATTTCGGTCGACGCGCGTGGAAGCGGGCGGCCCCGACAAGTCCAGGTTATTAAAGACTTCCACTTTTAGACCTGGCTGACCGTTGCTATCTGCAGTAGAGAATCTGGTAGCCTCCGCAAGGTCACTAAGCGGAAGCACGCCGCGGTTGTAATAGACTTGGGTTGCGGGACCGAGCTCATTAGCTAACCCTTCCATAAAGCTGACTGCTGCAAAAGGCTGTACCCGGGCGCTACCACCACCGACCGGCACCGCAGGGTACGCGTTCGGTCCGATAACTGCGATGGATTTAACCTTGCCCCGATTTAGTGGGAGGAGGTCGCGTTCATTTTTAAGTAAGACGAGGCTCTCCCTGGCTGCATCGAGCGCGACCTGGCGACCCTGGGGATTGAAACGAGGTATAGACAGGTCTGTCTGGTCGCGTTCCAGCCAGCCGAAGCGCGCCGCCACCCGTAGAATGCGGCGAACTTTCTCATCAATCGTGGCGACGGAAACCTTTCCCTGCTGAATTGCTGGCAGCAGAACTTCACGGTTCATGTGCGCGCCCGATGGCATTTCCAAATCGAGTCCGGCATTTGCGGCTGCCACGCCGTCGTAAGTGGCCGACCAATCGGACATCATCAACCCGTCAAAGCCCCAATCCTTCCTCACCACGTCATTGAGCAGGAAGCCGTTCTGCGACGCGTGCAAACCGTTAACCAGGTTATAGGACTCCATGATGGCCCCGACTCTCGCCTCCTTCACGGCGGCCTCGAACACCGGCAGATAGATCTCGCGTAAAGTTCGCTCGTCGATGACCGAGTCGGTGTTATGTCGATCAAACTCGGAGTTATTGCCCGCCAGATGTTTGACCGTGGCACTCACACCCTGGCCCTGCACGCCATTGATGTAGCCCACCGCGATCCGCGAAGCGAGAAACGGATCCTCACCAAAGTATTCAAAATTTCGCCCATTCATGGGCGCCCGGTAAATATTCACGGCAGGCGCGAGCAGGTAATGAACGCCCTTGGCGCGCGCGTCTCGGCCCAACTCAACGCCGACCCGTTCGGCGAGCGCCGGATTCCAGCTCGCGGCCAGCCCTATCCCACCGGCCATAGCAGTGGCTGGTCCAAAGTTGCGCACGCCGATTGGCCCATCCGCCATTTTTAGCCGTGGGAAATTCAACCGGGGAATGTCGCGGACAAAGAAGCCATCGATCCCGCCGAGCAAGTCGATCTTTTCTTCGAGAGTCATTTGGCTGATGATTGAAACGACGGTCCGCTCAACCTCCTCCGATGATATTGGCTTAGAAGCCGGCGCTAACGACTGGGCCGGAGCTCGGTGGAGTGCTATTGCGAGGAGTGACAGAATCAAAACGATTGAACAGTTTTTTCTCATTGGACTCGTACCTTTCTGCGAAGCAGCGTTTTTCCCCTCTGTTTCATGTTGCGACGCGGAACTGAACCTACCTCGGAAACATCGCATACAAGAAACCACGCGGCAGTAAGAGTGAACAACTTCCCAAAATTCAAGGCGGTAAAGCTTATGACCCGATGCCAATTCGCGCGAATGCCAAACGGTGAAAGAGTTTTGATCGAAATGGTTGGCGTAGGCATTTGAACCCCAGGCACCTATTGCAGTCACTTTCGCTGCGGATATTTATCCAGCCCCTTCTTAGTAAGCCACGTGGACATCAAGTCCGCGACTTGTAGGTTGTTCAAATCCGAGAAGGGGAAATGCGTGTTGCCCTTAATGCCGACTTCGGGCAAATGGACAACCGTGACATCGCCGCCACGCTTGTTCACCGCGTCCCGCCATTTCCGCGCCATC
>JAMQPI010000559.1 GCA_023717565.1 Pyrinomonadaceae bacterium
ACAAAAGCTCTACGACTTACCCGCGGATTACTGGGACACATATCCCCAGAAAGTCGCGGCCATAACACCTGTCGACATCAAGAACATCGCGCAAAAGTATATCGACCTGGATCATCTTCAGGTCGTGGCCGTGGGTGATGCGTCAAAGGCCCGTGACGTGCTGGCGAAATACGGCAAGGTAGAGGTTTACGATGCCGAGGGTAAGCCGGTAGCGGCTGGTGAGATGAAAAACAAGTAAGTCGGAGTCCCTGATCCTTGACTGTAATCCGGAAACCGGACTGCAAACGGTTTCCGGTTTTTAGTGTCTAGAATTCAACGGCTACGAGACACGGCGCAAGCTGGCTAGCTAGAACGTTGGGAAGTCTTGGCTTGCGCTCTGTGCGGCTTTGCCGTTCTCCAGTGCGGTAAGGGCTCTGCCTTACCGAAAGCATCCAAATAGAGTTCGAGGCTATGCCTCTGAGTCCGACGGAGGCATAGCCTCAACAACATAGAGTAATCTACGGTAAGGCGGAGCCCTTACCGCACTGGGGAGCGGCGAAGCCAAACTGCCACGCTTCCTGACCCGCAAACTACCGAAGGCTTTCCTTGGGTTTAACTCAGAGGTTACTGCTATGGTTTGGGTGGGACCTTACCGGTGAAGTCTACCGCCTTTTGATCATCCTCAAGACCCGCCAACACTCTATCGACAGGTTCAAAAGTATAACCATCCTTCGACGGGATGATTCGGTAGCTCTGCGACGAGGGCGAAGCAATGAATGAATAGTGGCCGTCAGTATCTGTGGTTGTTGCCAGCACTGAGCCGCGTGGGCTAATCAGTACTACCACCACATTTGAAATCGCCGCATTGTTCGCATCTCTTACCGAACCGGCGAGCTTCACTGTAGTACGCGGCTTCACCATCATTTCTCCAACTACGTCCGGAAGACTCGACGGCCTCCTCGGTTCGGGAGAATTGGTGGGTGCCGAAGGTGTCGGCGCAGCATTTTCAACAGCGGGCGTCGGAGTTGGAGATGGGATGGTTTCTGGAGTCGCGATTGGAGCAGCTTCGACAATGCTGGGCATAACCGCGGAGGTACCCGTCGCCAATGACTCTGGCGCGACGGTGGTCCCGGATGCGTTGGTGATTTCCGTCGCGGCGGGTTTATCAGCACTGGCGGCGGCGAGCTGCGGCGCATCACTCACAGGGACCCGATTAGAACCACCGATCCGCTCATCTAAGCCATCCAGCGATCCGTTGGTCTTCTGGTACAACTGTTCGATCACAGTCCTTCGCCCGGAATCCGGATTACCTGCGTTGTAACTCTTGATGTAGTAGCCCAGCGCTTCGGTCTTATTGCCAGCCTGATCGAGAGCCGCGCCCAGATGCCACAGCGTAGTGCGCCACAAAGGAATGCCTTCGGGAACAATACCGGCGGCGCGCTTTAGGTGCTCAACGGCTTCGTCCGGCTTCCCCTGATTGTAAAGGGCCCATCCGGCACTATCCTCGATACGTCCACGCAGAATATTAGCCAGGACATTGCGCGGCGCAACAGGAACATCCGGAGTAGATCCCTGCGCAATGGCCCGGGCGCGAATATCGCGCAACTCTTCAGCCTGAGCGGCCACCGTCGCTGACGGAACCTCAAGGGCCGATTCAACACTACTCCGCGCGGCTTTGGTAAGCTCAAATGCGGTCTGCAGGGCGACGCCTTTCCGGATAAGAACGCCGGCGGAATACAGTTGACGAAAACAACGCATGTCGTCGTTGCCGGAAGCAAACTCCTGCGCCGCTTTGGAGACCAGGGCTTCGTCAAGCTTGACGTCCTCGTTGGGTTGATTCGTGACGGTGGAAAACGCCAGCAGTGCCTTCAAGATCGCCGCTTCATTCTTGTTGTCAGCGGCGGTAAATTGGAAAATGGCAGCGCGACGTTCAGGCGCCAGAAGTTGGATGAAATCCGAGTCTTGCGCGGGCACGCGACCGGCAAGTCGAGCTTCGATCTTGTCGTCTTTGAAAGTGAACGACTTGAGCAGGATTTCGGCGGCTTCTTCGTAGAGTCCCGCAGCGGCGACCGCATTCGCAAGCTCATAGTCGAGCGTGGGAAAGTTTCCATACTGCCGCGCAAACCGAAGCGCGCGTTCGGCGTCCATCGGGTTCTTGAGACCGGCCAATGCGCGGCCAAGTGCGATTTGCGACCAGGTGTAACGCGGCTCGAGCTGCACAGCCTTGCGCGCTAGTTCGAGAGCCCTGCCGGCCTGGCTGTGCGCTGCGAACCAGTAGGCGGCTCCAGTCAGCAGTGTAAGGTTCCGCGGGTCGTCCTGGAGAGCGGCGCCCAGTTCTTTGTCGCCTTCATCGGACCGTCCGAGATCAAGAAGTGAGAGCACCATTCCTGCTCGGGCAGCCTTGTCTGAGGCCTCAACTCTGAGTTGTTCTCGATAAAGTTCCAAAGCCTCTTCGGCTTTGCCGGCCGCCCGGGTTAGATCGGCGAGACTCCGGCGCGTTCCTTTCTTCGAGTTGGGATCTAACTCGAGGGCGCGTCTGTACTCCGCGGCTGCCTCATCAAGACGCAACGCTATATGCAGGCCACGTGCTAGTACCTGATGGGCTTCAGCCAGATCCGGTGCGAGCTTGACGGCTTCGGCGGCCAGGCGAGCGGCTTCGTTGCCGTCTTCAATTCCCAGGTAGAAGCCCGCCAACGTCAACAAGCGCTTTGGATCAGCGCCAAACTTCGTTTCAATTTTCTGAGCGGCTTCGATGGCCTCGGTTCGCTGCCCGCGGAGAAAAAGGTTCAGAGGGATTTGCGCAACCACTCCAGAGAAAAGCTGTTCTGAGATGTTTGCGGGAGCTTCGTTAATTGCCAGCGTCAACTGTTCTATTCCGCCCACACTGTCGCCACTCTTAAGTTTTTGGTCCCCGAGACCAGCGTAACTGCTGATCAACAATTCAATCGCCCGCGGTTTCGATTTCGAGTTCGGAAAGGCTTCCAGGAATGTCTTGAGTTTGCTGATGCGATCCGCGAGGGGCAGCGTTAACGTCAATTCCACTTCCTCAGATTCATCGTTCGTCGGAGACATCCAGTCGTAGGCTGGCTTATCGACAGTGGTGGCTGGTGTGTTGCTGGTCGCTGCAAACCTGGGTCGCGAAGCAGATGGCGGCGCTTCCTGAATAGCTGCTGTCTTGATTGATGTCGCTTCAACATCGTTGCCGGTGGTTGGAGCCGCCGTCGAATCCGAAACCGGAACACTCGTAGCGGAAGCTGATGATTGCGCTTGATCGATATCTGCCAGACTGAATCCGACTTTCTTTGCCAGGGCAGTGACGAAGTGCTCCACACCATCCGCGAGGCCCTGGCTGAAACGTCCGGAACTGATTGGCCCGCGGACCCGCTGGTTTAGTTCACCAAGAATCCCTTCTGGAAGTTCGCTCTGCACGGATCTGCTGAGTCGTGTAAAGACCTCCTTCTCATCCACCGACGCTACCAGCAAGAGCGTCTTCCCGGAACTATCCCGAGAGCCCACCCCCCAGTCCCCGGCAAGCTGTCGCGAGAATGCGGATATGTCCTGCGTGCCAGTGGTCTGCACTATGGCGACGTTCAATTCGATTCCGCTTCTCTTCTTGACGTTATCAAGAATGGTGTCCAACCGCTGTTTGGTTGCGTCATCGACAACGTGGGCAAAGTCGTTCACGTAACCGGTGCGTGCTGGTAGCTGTGCCTTCTCTTGCGCGCGAGAACTGATGTCCAGGTAGCCGGCGCCAAAGATAGCCCCAACGGTTATCGAGAGGAACAGCACCCGCCAGATATTGTGATGACTTGATAATTTCATTTCATGACTCTGATACGTGATGAACTTACAACACAAAGTAAGAATCAAGCCTGGCCTGGTTCGATTTCTGGTCGGGTTCTAAAATGGGAGACGGTTCGCCGGGCATGATACCATCCTCGCGCTGCACTCTACGAGTAGAAGACAGCGGAACAGACAAGAAATCCTGAGACCATCAACGAGGTAACGTGAGCGAACTTGATGAAGCATGGGCCTTCGCCCTGGCAGAGGCTGAATCGCGCGCTCGGCTCGCGGGTAGCCGGGACGTAGCCGCATACCTGGCGCTGCGAAACTCTAATGACCTGTTGCGCAGGACCGGCATTGAGTGGCTCATCTCAACCTTCGAGACCCTGGCCGCCCATGCGAATCGACGGGGAGCGAGTATTCAGATCTCAAAAGAAGATAACCACCGCTTTCGGGCTGGCAACTCGACCATGGTAGGAAGGCTCTTGATTCTCCGCTTTGGCGTGAGGCAATTGTCTATTGAAGCCGGCTGGCCACGCACGCCTCGGGATGGAGTTGTTCGTGGCGGCGGTCTCGCCACTGCAAACATCCGACATCTTGGAATCAAGGCGGCGGGCGAGGCCCTCCGGCTGATTCAATCGCCACAGGGCGCGCCGTCGTGGGTGGCCGGGGAGAAGGAAGAAAAACCGGCGGCGATTCACGAAACGAACCTGCGAAAGCACATTGCCACTCTGCTCGCCTCCCGTTAACCAGGCGCGCCTTAGCGCAACAACGATTTACGCAAGCCACTGCACGTTTTCGCACCTCCGATTTCCTCCGAGGATTTCCTAGTCTCTCAAATAGGCCGCCAAAAGACCGGGTTTTCTAGTCTTGACAGGAAGTTCCCCGCCCGCTGAGCCCTTGGGCATGGTGCTTGCCAAAGACCTCCGCGGCGTAACGCTGGCTGTAAGAAGTCACCCCGAGGCAAGCGTTGGAACCGAACTGCCAAAACTCGTTTGCCGCGAGATGGTCAGCTCGAGACGAGAAACTTGATGAGGAGACTAAGGACCATGACTAACCGACGTACACTGAGTTTTTCAATTTTCGCAATCGCTTTGTTTGCGTTATGTCTGCCCGCATCGGCAGCCGCCCAATGGAATCGCTACCCGGACAATCAGCGTAATGGCAATGGTCGATACGATGATCGCTATGTGCGCGATTCCGTCCACCGGCTGGATCGGCTGGCGAAGGACTTTGAGCGAGAGGTGGATCGATCTCTGGATCGCAGCCGCAGAGACGGCACCCGCAGTGAGGACCGCATCAACGCCGAGGTTCGGCAATTCCGCAACGCCGTGAGTGACCTCAAGTCTCGCGTGGGCAATGGACGCGATCTAAATCGCAGTAGAAGCGAAGCCCAACGCGTATTACAAGAAGCGCGGCAACTGGATCGGATAGGAGTCCGTGCTGACTACCGCGTGTCTTCGCTATGGTCACAGATTCGCCAGGAACTGAATGTAATTGCGCAGGCCTACGGATCCTACGACTACAACAACGGCAACCGCCGCAACAACAATGATGATTGGTGGCGCAGAATACCGATCCTTCGGTAAGTCAGCTTTCAACTTGGTTTATTTAGCGGCCTCGCCCGTTCAAAAAGCGGGCGAGGCTCTCGTTATCTAGTGCCCTGTTTCTAAAGTACGCTGACAAATTCGTCGAGCCGGGAATGACTGAACTGCTCAGATTAATTGATACACAACCCAAATCCCGTAGGGATCGAATGTTTATAGACCGCGGCAACGAAGGGAGTTTTTTGGAGCTCCAACGGAGCGAAATGTCTTCCTTCCGTCAACGCACCCACAAGAACATTTCGCTCCGTTGGAGCTGCGAACCATATCTTCGGCCAACTTTCTATAAACGTTGCATCCCTACGGGATTGAGGTGCGATCAATTGATTTGAGTCAACCACCTATCCCGGCATTGTCAGCGAATATTGGAAACAGGACACTAGGTGCTTTTCGCAAATTTTGGAGCTTGGTGCCAGAATAGCCGCATGGCCGGAACGCTGTATGTAGTCTCGACTCCGATCGGCAATCTGGAAGACCTGACGTACCGCGCCGTGCGAGTGCTGAGTGAAGTGGACATTGTCGCGTGCGAAGACACGCGCCACTCACAAAAACTCCTGCACCACTACGGCATTAAGACAAAGACCGTCAGCTATCACGAACACAACGAGCGCGATCGAGCAGGAGAGCTGTTGGCCTCTATCAAATCGGGCCTCGATGTGGCGGTTGTTTCCGATGCCGGGACACCCGGCATCAGCGACCCAGGCTTCCGGGTTGTGCGCATGGCGCTGGAAGCGGGCCTCCAGGTTGTGCCCATACCTGGTCCTACAGCTTTAGTCTCAGCTTTGGTGGCTTCCGGTTTACCAAGTGACGAATTCTTCTTCGCGGGTTTCCTTCCGGCGCGTTCGGGCGCGCGCCGGAGCCGTCTGGCGGACTTAGTGGCAATTCCATCGACACTTGTTTTTTACGAGGCGCCGCATCGCCTCGTCGCGTCTTTAGTAGATGTTCGGGAGATTCTGGGTGAACGGGAGGCAGTTGTCGCTCGAGAGCTGACCAAGTTGCACGAAGAGATTGTGCGTGGCCGCCTGAGCGAGATCGTATCCTGGTTTTCCCAAGCCGGGCACGAGCCTCGCGGCGAAATGGTGGTGGTGATTGATCGAAAAGTTATTGCCGGCTCGGATGAAGAGACGAAATCGAGCGAAAGCGTGGCGTCGATAGTTGCGAGCTTTGAAGCCGAAGGTCTTGATCCCCGATCTGCTCTAAAAAAATCCGCGAGGCAGCTGGGGATTTCGCGAGACGAAGCCTACCGCCGTTTGACTGCCGAGCGTTCCCGGGAAAAACCGTAAAACCATCCGCAGAGACAGGAGGCAGGAGCAGGAGGCAGACGGCAGACGGCAGACGGCAGGAGTACGAAGCTTGTAACTATTGGCATGCTGTTCCTGCTCCTGCCGTCTTGCCCCTACCTCCTGTCTTTTTCCCATCTGCGTAATCTGCGGATGCTTTTGTGGCGTCTCAATTCTTCCCGTTCAACCCGGCAGGCAATTGCTTATCAACTGTGGGTCGAGTTGGTCTGTTCGCAATCTCCCACATAATCAAGTAGACGGTACGCACAACCTTCTGCATCTTCTCGTAATCAATCTTCTGCGCCTCATCGCCAGGACGGTGATAGTCTTCGTGCTCTCCATCAAAGAAGAAGACAATCGGAATACCCTTGCGCGCGTAGTTGTAGTGGTCACTGCGAAAGAAGAACCGGTTGGGGTCTTTGGGATCGTCGTAGCGGTAGTTGTAGCTTAGATTCAAGTACTCTTTGTTCACTGCTGCGGTCAGCTCACCCAGTTCCGTGCTCATCATTTTTGATCCAATCACATAAATCTCATTCGGGCCCGTGAGCGAGTTGTTGCGAGGATTTGTGTCGCCCACGTTCCTGCTTCGCCCAATCATGTCGATGTTTAGCTGGGTAACGATCTTTGGCAGCGGGACGGTCGGATATTCTGTGAAGTAGCGTGATCCCCAGAGTCCTTTCTCCTCGCCTGCGTGCCAGATGAAGAGCACCGAGCGCTTGGGTCGAGTCGGCGCCTTGGCCAGGGCCTCAGCCAGGGCGAGCAGCGCCGTAGTTCCTGAACCATCATCGTCGGCGCCATTGTAAATCGAGTCTCCGTTAACCGGACCACCGATGCCCACGTGATCGTAATGCGCACCGAGTGCGACGTATTCGTCTTTGAGAACGGGATCACTGCCTTCGAAGACTGCCACGACATTTTGCGTCGCTATCGAGTTCCCGCTCCCGGTAATGGTGATGCTCATCTTCTTGGTGGGACTGAGTTCAAACGGCTCGGCCCCCTCGCCACCGAAGATCGCTTCAGACAGCGCCGTGGCATTCTGTTTCTCTCCCTGGAACAAGAGGGCGGCGATCCGGGGCGTGATCACTATTCTTGGCAACCTCGACGTCTCGGCCGGTTGAAACTTGTCAACTACTGTAGTGGGCCGCTCGTTGAGTCGCTGACGGTTGCGCTCCCAGTTGCCCAGAAATTGGGAGTCCGGAACTAATACCGTGGCAATTGCGCCCTGCTTGCGCGCATATTGAACCGGATCTATCCAATCCTCGCCTGACTTGCCACCACTGAGGTCGGAGGAGCGGACCCCACGCGGCATTCCGTTCAGCGATCCAAAGATGACGGCAATTTTCCCCTT
Organism: Pyrinomonadaceae bacterium; assembly: GCA_023717565.1. Taxonomy (GTDB): domain Bacteria; phylum Acidobacteriota; class Blastocatellia; order Pyrinomonadales; family Pyrinomonadaceae; genus PSRF01. Next base: position 7,995 of record JAMQPI010000559.1, read on the forward strand.
CGCATCGATGCCTCTGTAAGCATCCATGTTTTTGGATTTGATGAACCATCCATTACCGGCAAAGACGAGTTGGCCGCTAACGTCGGAATTAGCTGGAAGCGCGATGTAATCCTCGCCGAACACCAGGCTCTGGTCGTTGAGCTGCACGCGCGTCTGTTCCTTATTGACGTCATCGCGTCTGAGGGCGATCTTCTGAAAGAACGAATTATCGTCGCCGGCGGGCTTGAGTCCCCAACGCGCCAGGTTCGTCGCCAGAAACTTTGCTGTCAGGTCGAGGCCGCGTGAAGGTGTGTCTCGTCCTTCCATTTCATCGGAAGCAATGAAAGTCAGATAGTCGCGCATTTGAGCAGCCGTGATCTGTTC
>JAMQPI010000414.1 GCA_023717565.1 Pyrinomonadaceae bacterium
GTCGGGTCAACGGTGCCTGACAGACAACGATGAGTGGGGACGAACCGTTGACCCGACGCTACCGCATTACGGTACTGACTTCATGACACTCAGTTGAGTACCACCGCACTCCGACTAAAGGCCCGGGTACTTCCCTAAAAAGATCAGAACAAATCCCACCGTGTCGTTTACGCCATGCACGATAATCGGCACCCACAGATTTCGGCCGGTAGCAAGATAGAGTCCGCCCAGCATCAATCCCGTCAAAGTTATGGCGATGATCCCCGACGTGCCCTGATACAGATGGACGACACCGAAAAGAATGCTGACCACGATTAGGCTAATCACCCAACCCACGCGGTTTGATCCGACGAGGTCGGCAACTCGATTCATGAGGTAACCGCGAAACACGAGTTCTTCGCCGAAAGCTGCCAGGGTCCATGACAAGACTAGCGAGAGGAAAAGAAAGAACGTGTTGCCGATGAGGGGAGCAAACTGGCTCACATTGGGGAGGTCACCAGTCATCCGCGCTATCAGCGGCTCTAAGACATAGAGACTGAGGTACTGGTAGCCAATTCCGATTGCGACGCCCAGGAGCAAAGTTGATCGCCAGCTGGTAGGACGCCGCAGCCCCAAATCTCGCCACCCAACTCCTCGCAACCACAGCATTAGCCAGCCAAAGAGCAGCACAAAAGGAGTCGAGCTTAACGGTATTACGCCGACCAGCCCACCAACGAGTATCAATATCGCTATTAGCAACTCGACGGCAGCGAGAAGCCTGCTTCCCAGAAAGATAGCACTGGTGCGCTTGCGAAAGTCCCTGACGGTCATGTCGGTTAGGGTCTCAGAAGTTTAGATTTTCCATTTTCCATTTCTCATTGAGGAGAAACGGCTTGTGTAAGGTTCAGTCGAGCCAACTTCATGCCGGCTACTCGGCGAGTAGAAGACGATTTCAAGACGTTCCTCAATGAAATGAGAAATGGAAAATGGAAAATGGAAAATGATCAGTTCGCCTTGAGGATCCAATTCTGCGGATCCACCACAACTGGCTTCCCAGCTTCGACCGGCACCGTGACCGTACCATCTGGCATCTCATACCGCCTGGTCGAGTCTCCGATCTGCACTTCAATCGGCATCGGGAAGGGTAAGCTCACCGGCGACTCCCAACGGAGTTCCAATTGATCGCCTTTACGTTCGCTGACCAGGCGTGGGAGCTTAGGCTGACGCAAGTAAACTTCGAAAAACCAGTCAAGTTTTGTCTTGGATGCAGTTTCAGCTATACGTTGAAACTCATCGGTGGTGGCAAACCGAACCTGGCGACCATCGGTGAGCTTCTCTCTTGCAGGCTCCGGGTAGGCCATTCGTCTTAGCGCGGCGAAGAAAGGCTTGTCACCAAGTAAATACCTGAGTGTGTGGAGAATGACAGCGCCCTTGCCGTAGATGTCTCCGTCGCTGCGCACGTAGTCTGGAGCGGCCATGTACATTTGCACGGTCGTGCGCGATTCCCGCGGTGCCACCGGCTGCATGTTGCGCAAGGTCTTCATCCGGGCCGTCATGCCTTGGAAATACGCGTCCTTCCCCCGCAGTCTCTCGAGGTAGAGCGTGTCCATGAAGCTTTGGAAACCTTCGTGTAGCCAAAAGTCGCGCCAGTCGCCTGCGGTCACGAGGTTGCCCCACCACTCGTGCCCCAACTCGTGAAACATCAACCAGTCAAAACCGTCGGCGTCAAATCTGAAGTGGTTTCCGTAAGAGATGATGGTCTGGTGTTCCATCCCCAGATATGTCGTCTCGGCAATGCCGATTTTCTCACTGCGGAAGGGATAAGGTCCCAGATAGTCTTCAAAGAAGCGCAGGTAATCTTTGGTCTGCTTAACCAGGGCCGTCCCCTTGTCGTAGTCCTCGGGTACCACCCAGAACGTGACCGGCAACACCGCGCCGGAGACGCTGGTGTAGTTGTCCTGAATCGTTTTGTAAGGAGCAGCATTGAGCGTGATGTTGTAGTTGTTAATTGGATTGGAGACGAACCAATTGAAGGTCTTGGTTCCGTCCTGATTCTTAGCCACGCTCTTCAGAGTTCCGTTTGAGGCGACGACGAGCGGTTCAGGCACGGTGAAATGCAAGGAGACCGTGTCCGCCTCATCGGATGGATGGTCCTTCACCGGAAACCAGAGGTCGGCGCCGTCTACCTGACACGCGACTCCGATCCAGGGCTGATGATCCGCGGTTTGGCCCCAAACAAAGCCGCCACTCCACGGCGGCCGCGGCGCGATTCGGGGCTTGCCACCATACGAGATACGCACGCGCACCTTCTCGCCCTTCTGTTTGGTAGTGGGAAAAGCGATCCATAACTTGCCTGCTCTTCTCTCAAAGTTGAGTGCTCGTGGTTCACCACTCGAATTGAGCAGGGCAACTGAATCTACCGTCAGCGGAGGATCGAGATCCATTACGAACGAGGCAGTCGGATGTACGATCAACGCTTCCGCAGTCAGCACACCCTTGATCGACCGCTCGGCTGGGTTGATATGCAGATCGAGATCGTAGGATTTAATGTCGTAAGCGGCCTGCTCCGGCATAAGCGGACCACCTGAGTCCGAGGGACGCACTCCCAGATCTCTTTGCGAATGAACAAACGCGGGATTGCCGGCGATCGCTAGCACTATGAGAACAGTGAATCCCAAGAGAAACTTAGTCATAGTATGGATTGGTGAACAACTCTCGGATGTTGTTATCGGCGGGTGTCGGGGACGACCCAAGTAGTTTGTTGGGTATTCTAATTCACGCCGCGGCTTTAACGACCGCGTAAAGGTCAACTGAGTGTCATGAAGTCAGTACCGTAGCGCGGTAGCGTCGGGTCCACGGTGCCAATCACAAAGATACGTGTCAATGAGTATCAACCGGTCGCGACTTTAGAAGCTGGGAGTCGAGATGCGGATGCCGGAACCGACGCTACCGCAATTCGGTACTGACTTCATGACAACGGCAATCTAACATAAAACTGATCCAGCAGCGTAAGCGTCCAAAGTTACTCCATTTTCATTCAAACCTCGCCTGATGGTACTTCTCGCTGTACGTCGCTGAGAATATTCTGCGCGTCAAGCAAGATTTTCATTCCGTCAGTAATCACCCTCAAACTGCCTGCATCCATCGGTCTCTTGGCCCAATCGGGTGTGGCGAAACCGTATTCGACTTCTAGTCCATCCTGGTAGAAGGTGCGCATTGAGGTGACCTTGCCCCAATCCTCAACGTAGCATTCCGAAGCCTCGCCGAACTGAGATGCCCATGAACAGTCACTGACGTACTTGCTTACATCGGTCGTCAAAATCAACAGATCGACATCCGAGCTCTCCGTTGCGGCGGCGCGTGCATACGAGCCGACCAGAGCGACGGCCTTCACATCCGGTTGAGTGCTCGCCCAGCAAGTAAATCCTTCGAGAAACGTTGAGATATTCATTAGAAGTATGGCTTGTAGCTACGGTCCGAATCTTTGTCGGTACTCGCCCGAGATAATAAAAGCTTTTACCATCTCTGCATTGACGAAGTTGCCGTTGAACTGAATCAACTTATTCAACCAGAAGTTGTAGCCGTCGAAGTTGAGCCCGGGCTCGGGAGGATCGAATGGATTTCGCCTGAGGTAGCCAAAGTACTGCATCAGCACAAACGCTTTATTCAACTCCTGCTGTCTCAAGGTCGAATTATCCGCGACACGCCGCAGCACTCGCGCCCGTGCGGCGGTGTCGGCAGTAGTCGGCGCCCCGCCAAACTCATTGATGACTGACGTTCGCTCCGCTGCGGATGGCGTCACGCCGGCGTTCGTATATAGCGCGTCAACGAATTGAGTTGGCGTCAGCGTGGTGGGATGGTCCTGGATGAATCTCAAACGCAACACGAAATCCAGGGCAAAGGTCTGCTTGTTGGCCTCCAACTTTTGCTCCGCCCCAGCCTGACCGATCACTACACCCTGCCCAATCTGCTGCGTGTCTGACAGAAACTCGAAGAACCTGACCGGTACAGGGATCCCAGGCGGGTTGTGAGCTACCTTATAGAACCGGTAAACGAGATAGCCGGTTTCCTGGAACTCGATCGACAGGAAGAATGCGGCCGAGACGTTGATGCGCCTGATCTCGACACACTGAGCGTCTGCTCCACACGATGTGATCTGGTTAGTCCAAAACGCCAACCCAGCAGCGTCAGGCTCGCGGTTGAGAAAGTCCAGGTAATGTTGCCGCACAAAGAAAACTGCGTCCGGATTGTCGAGAGGATTTGGGCCGTTAGCGGAATCATTGTCGGTGATCGTTATGGTGGTTGTGATTTGCGAGCCCAGAACGACCCCGCTGCCGGCGGCACCGCTGAGGCTGACTAAGAGTGTCTCGTTATTCTCGTCGTAGGAATCGTCCACGAGAAAGACTGAGAGGGTCTTCGAAGTCTCTCCGGGGGCAAAGTTCAAGACACCCGATGTAGTCTCATAGTCGCAACGCGCAGAGGCGAAGTTCCCTACAACGTTGCAATTGCTTCCGCCCGCGTTGTCGCTGGTTAAGAAAGTGACTGCCGCCATACCGGTCGTGTTTCCAGTCCTGGTGACTGTTATGACAGAGTTGCCGCTGCCTTCACCGGCGACGTTAGTCGCCGCGCTGAATTGCACTTGTGACGGAGGTGTCTGGACCGGCTCCCAATCAGGGAACCAGTCAAGTTCTGGGTTATTGGTCAGCCTCGCCGGGTTGCTGCCGTTTGAATTCATCACAAATAGTTCGACCGTCCCCTCATTCGCGGTACTGCCTGAGGCAAAGACAATATTCGAACCATCGAACGACCACGCTGGAAAGCCGTCCGTCACTGTATTGCTTGTGAGTTGCGTTCGACTGCTGCCGTCGGCGTTCATCACGAAGATCTCAATCCCATTAGGGTTCAGTCCGTCGCCGCTGGCAAACAAGATCCTCGTACCGTCGGGGGAGTAGGACGGCTGACCGTCCACGATCGAATTGTTGGTGAGCCGAGTTCGTCCGCTGCCGTCGGCGGCGTTCATCACAAAGATTTCATAGCTGTTCACCATGAACACATTACTGTCTCCACTCATGAAAACGATCTTCGTGTTGTCGGGGGACCAGGAGGGCACTCCATCGATGGCAGCATCATTCGTGAGCTGCACTTGATTGGTGCCGTTCGCATTCATTACGAAGATTTCAAAAGTGCTGGGGTTGCGCAGGTCGCCCCGGACGAATGCAATCTTGGTTCCGTCATGCGACCACGCTGGAAAGCCATCGGCCGCCAGGTTCGTAGTGAGTCGCGCCTGGTTGCTGCCATCGGCGTTCATTGTGTAGATCTCGAAGTTGTTATCTCGATCACTCATGAACACGATCTTTGAGCCGTCAGGAGACCACTTCGGCTGATCGTCATAGGCGGGACTATTCGTGAGCCTGATTTGATTGCTGCCATCGAGATCCATGAGGAAGATGTCATGGTTGCCACCGTTTCGCACACTGCCAAACGCAATCCTCGGGCTTCCACCACCAACGCCGGCGGCTCGATGATTTGGACCAGTTCGAGGGTCATTTCCGATAGTCGAAGACTGCAAACCAGTCTGAGGTGACGGAGACGGTTTGTCTCTAACGGCAAGTAGTGCCGGATTCGCCGCCAGGATGGGAACACCGCCTGATGTGATAACGGCTAACGCCGATATGACCGCCAGCAAAAAACGTGAAGGGTATACTTGAGAGGAAAACTTGCAAAACATCTAGGCACGAACCTTTCCGGGGCGAGCGGAGAACCATACGGTACCACGAAGGTGTAAAGAGTCCGCAACTCCCGAAGTTATATGAGAATCAGTGTGTTCCCTTCTTGTCTCTTGAGTGGCTTTTGTCACCGATTTCAATTTCGCCAAGTTGGCAGGCTTCAGTATCCGAGATCGACATCGGCCGAGTTAGTACCCGTCGCCGCGGAATATCACTAACGCTGTGCGCAGGATAATTTTCAAGTCCAGTAGCAGCGACCAGTTCTCGATATAGAACAGATCGAGCCTGACCATCTCATCAAAAGGCAGACGGTTGCGTCCGGAAACCTGCCAAAGCCCGGTCAATCCAGGCTTCATGTCGAGACGTTTCCGATGGGCCAGCTCGTAAGCTTCGACTTCGTAGGGAATCGGCGGACGTGGGCCAACCACACTCATATCACCCAGAAGCACATTGAACAGCTGTGGTACTTCGTCCAGGCTGGTGCGACGCAACCAACGTCCGACTCGCGTGATGCGTGGGTCGGCAGGAAGTTTGTAGGTGGGTCGCTCGGCGTCCCCGAGATTTGCTTCTGCGAGTCCAGCAATGAACACGCGCTGATATTCCTGATGAATGGTGTGGTCCGAGTCCACAAGCATCGTGCGAAATTTGTAGACCAGAAAGATGCGACCGTCCATCCCGACGCGCTCTTGCTTAAAGAAGATGGGCCCCGGGGAGTTCCACTTGATTAGCACGGCGACGATGAGCCAAAGCGGCGAGAGCAAAGCAAGAGCGAGCACCGCAATGACAATGTCAGAAACGCG
>JAMQPI010000423.1 GCA_023717565.1 Pyrinomonadaceae bacterium
TACTTCGCACATCCGGAGTTGATCGCGGCAAACTCGAATCTGTTGAACTATGTTCGAGCAGGCGGGACGTTGATTGTTTTCTATCACAAAACAGAGGAGTGGAATCCGGATGCCGCCAAAGGTCGACCGCAACTCGCACCCTTTCCGATTACGCTGGGAAACGAACGCGTCACTCAGGAGACAGCGCCGATTAACTTCCTCGAGCCCGAGCACCAGTTGTTGAATTTTCCCAACAGAATGACTCAAGGTGACTTTGAAAGGTGGGTTCAGGAGCGCGGGCTCTACTTCCCGAAAGAGTGGGACCCTAAATATCAGGCTTTGTTTGAAACGGCGGATCAGGGTGAACCTTCGTTGAAAGGTGGGCTGCTCGCCGCGAAATACGGGCGGGGGAACTACATCTACACGAGTCTGGTGTGGTACCGGCAACTGGGTGCAGGCGTACCGGGGGCCTATCGAATGTTTGCGAACATGATCAGTTACGGCCATCCGAAAGAGAAAAGGTCAACCCGGCTACCATAGGAACGGATTGACCTCTGCTTAATTTGAAAGAGTCTGCAGCGTCTTCACTGCATCTCCCGCGCAAGATTCGGCGACCTAAACGGCCTGCTGTTCGCAGTCGGGTTCTGCTTCCAACTTGGCTTGGGCGCGTTGCAAGAAAGTCTTGATCATTTCGCTGACGCGTTTCTGCATTTCCGCGCTGATGGCCCCTTCTCCAATCAGGCCGGCCAGGGTGTGCAGGTCTCGGCCGTTGGAGCGGCGCAATTCTACATGCTGCGCGATGCGAACCATAACCTTGTGACCGCGCTCTTCGAATGCTGCGGCGTACCGAAGATAGTTTTTCGCTTCGCTGCGGGCGGGTGACCATTCCAGCCTTTCCGGACAGTCCTCGGTTTTCTCAACCGCAAAGCTGGCGTGCACGGCCCCAATCACAGGCACTTCCGCACGCACCATCCAGCGCATGATGCCGCCGGCTTCCTTACGAATGCTTTCAATCCCGGGCATCAAATCGACAAAGTTGCGAAACTCGCTGAAGAACTCTCGAGCCCGCTCTATCGTCGTTCTCAATTCCAATTGTTCCGAGTAAGAGGCTTTGATTCTGAACATTCGTTCTTCCTTAAGGTCTCTGGATGGTATCCTGTGGTTGGGCCGCGCTTCCGAGGGCCACTACGGCTAAGTTACACGAGACCGTGGAAACAGTAAACAAACATCTTTGTTACAAGAGAATAGTGACGTGAATAGTGACTTGAACACTGACAATAACTGCCCACGTTGCGGCGAAACCCGATTAAAGACCTGGTCTGAGCTGGACGGCGATGAACAAGAGGTCGTGCGACGACTCCCGCACGCTCGTCATTACGATCTCGAAGAACGACAAGCCACCCACACCTGGTGCACGCGCTGCTGGTATGAGGAGACTCAAAATGAGGCCCAGGCTTGAGTCCGCCTTACGCAACTCGACCCTGAAGGGGTTGTTCGAACTTCCTTCTTCGTGTTGTTTCGTGTGAGTTCGTGGATCGTGAGTTTTCCGTATGAGCGAACGATCCACGAAACAACAGGAAAAGACTTCCACTACTGTTTCCTGGCAATGGCATAGACGACGTTCGTAACTACCAACCCTAGTTGCGTTTCCTCCACGTACTTGCGATTAGCTTTTCGAACCCGCTCCCGGGCCTCAGGATCAAGTTGCTCAACGGTCCCCCGGTATCCTGTTCCCATCACGATAGACCACCAATCAGCCGGCGAGGTGAGGGAATGGGTTCCGTACTCTGCAACCACGTCCTCGGTGTTCACTCCACCTTCCTTCAGCATTGCCCTCACTGACGCGGGCTCACAGATCCGGTCCCACGGGTTAAAGCCTTTGTAGAGTTCGGGCCGTTCTTCGCGCACAGCTTCCCAAAAAGCCGTGTTCCCTGGCTCAAATAGATTCGGTCCCCAGGTTGTGATGGCCAATTGTCCATCTGGACGAACCATGCGCCATAGCTCGCGCACGGCCCGGGACATGTCGGGGACGAAGAAAATCCCAAACACGCAGATAACAGCGTCAAAACTGCTGTCTGGCAGGCCAAGTTCCTCAAAATCCGCCAACTGAAACTCGATATTGGTGAGACCGCGACGTTCGGCTTTTGCCCGGGCAAGTTGTAACAGCCTCTCAGCTAGATCGACCGCAATGACACGCCCGTGGGGAGCAACTCGCTCCGCCGCCGCCAGTGCTGAAGCACCACTGCCGGAACAAACATCCAGGACACTAGCGCCGGGCTGAAGAGCGAGTCGTTCGACAGTTCGGCGGCCAAATCGATCCCAGAATGAAAGCGCCTGGTCATCGTAGACGTCCGAAGCCGCGTTGTAGGTCGCGGCGGCCTTTGACCGAGATTCCTCTTTTTTAATGGTCATCTCAGGCTCATCCCTGCCTAACTGGTAATACTGTCGTAAGCCTTCCGAATGCTCCTCATCTTCTCCACCAGCGTCTCGCGAAGATGAGCGGCCGAAACAAATCCCAATTGCCTGGCAAGATCTCTCAGAGCGGGATGATCGATTGCTGGCAGGAGCGCTTGTCGACCCACAATCAAACGCAGATGATGATCGATAGACCTCAGCAATGCGTAACCACTGCTGAGTACTGCAAAATCCTCCTGGCTGAGGGAATCATTACCGCGCAGTCGTTCGAGTGTGGTGGCGGTCGAACGATCTTCACCCTCGTCGGAAACGTCGTCGCGCAACTGCAAATAGCGGGTGGCAAAATAGACATCAAGCATGCCTCCCGCCCCATATTTGATGTCGATGCCCCGGTGCCGATCTTGCTTCCCTTTCTCTTTTTCGAGCCGGTCGCGCACGTGACGGGTCTCTCGTTTCAACTCTTCCGGGTCATTCTTGAGCGCGGCCTCGTGAAGTGCATGCCGGGCGTGGGTTTCGATCATCTTGCCAAGGTCCAGGTCGCCGCCCACCGCCCTTAGTTTCACGTAAGCGAGCCATTCCCAAACAACGGTGCGCTCCTTCAGATAGTCGAGAAACGCCTGGGAGCTGGCGACCAGAGGTCCGTTCTTGCCATCGGGGCGCAAACGCAAATCAACGCGATAGAGATGTCCTTCGCGCGTAACGCTGGCCAGTGCGGCAATCATCAACTCTCCCAGCCGCGCGTAGGCCTCTTCCTGACTCAGTCCTGAAATCGGTGAGGGAAGAAACGAATCGTAAACAATGATGATGTCGAGATCTGACCCGTAGTCGACTCCGCCACTTGCTAAACGTCCCAGGGCCAGAATGGCAATACGCGGCTCATTATCCAGACGGCCGTAGCGCCGCACCAGCTCGCGTTTCGCAACCAGATAGGCAACATTGATACTTGCAGTTGCCAGTTCGGTTTGCAGACGATTTGACTCAAAGATCGATATCTCTCCGGAGGCGTCACGGATTCCAATGTCGAGCAACAAGCTGGCCCAGGTGCGTCGCAAGGCTGACAGTTCCGCCGAGAAATTATTCTCCGTGGTAATGCTCTGCCGCAATAAAGAGCGAAAGTCGCGGCGGACAAGCTTTCCACCATCAACAGCCATCGAAGTTATCAACGCTGGATTACTCGCCACCATCTCGCCGAAAAACTCTGACGAGCCGCAAAGGCCGACCATAGCAGTCAAACTCCTTTCAGAGATGACTATGCGCTGGTCCGACTTGTCCAGTGATGAAGCGATGCGGGCGGCGAGTGTCAGGGCGCGGTGTTGGTTGAGCGAGCCGAGTGCCTCCCTTTGCAGCGTGAGCGCAACCGACTCTGAACCAATTCCCAGGGGTTGGCCCGCCGCGTTCACCAGATGGCGTGCGAAAACCGAGGCGGCAGCAATAGCAGCGCTGTCCATACGCATTTGTTGATCGGCCCCGCGACGTGATATTGCATCGCCAGTCAAAGCGGTCTTCTCAAGTTGCGGGGACTCAGCTCTTGAATCGATTCCCGCTTGTCCAAACACCCGCTCATAAGCCCCGCTTACGTTGCTGGTATGTAATTTCAGAGCGCGATCCAGTTGTTCAGTTGCCGTCGGACCGGAGAACTTCATGCGCCGCGCTACCAGGGCCTTCTGTTCCGCACCCGTCGGAAGAGTGTGCGTCTGTAATCCGTGCTCCATCTGCAATCGGTGCTCTAGAGTGCGCAGGAACATGTAAGCGTCGGAGAGCTGTGTTCGCTCTGGTTCCGTGATCAACATTCTCTCGCCCAGTCGGCCGAGGCTAATCAGGGTATGGGCAACGCGCAACCATTCATCGTTTCCCCCGTGGGCGAGTTGCAACGCCTGGGCAATAAACTCGATCTCTCGTATTCCGCCGCGATTCAATTTGACGTTGAAGCCGCCGGAATTGCGCTCGATGTGCTTGTCTATCTTTTGTTTTGCCAGGCGTACGCTCGCCAGGGCCTCGTTGACAGAAACATCCTTGCGAAAAACCCCTTCCTGGACGGCCTTGGCGAAACGAGAGAACAGCGACGCCGAACCTGCGGCGGACCTTGCGCGAATCAGTGTCTGCAGCTCCCAGGCCTGGGCATTTTCGCGGTAGTAGCGCGTGATTTCTCTGAGTGAGCAGGAAAGCGCCCCATCGCGACCATGAGGGCGCAGCCGGAGGTCGACTCGATAGGCAGCACCCTCACCCGACGGCTGGCCCACGAGTTTGACAACTGTTTCCGTCAGCTTGATGAAATATTCGCGATTGGTAACCTCACCGCGTTCACCTACCGCCGCCGTGCTGCCGTCGTCAGAATAGATAAACACCAGATCGATGTCGGATGCGTAGTTGAGTTCGTATGAGCCTAGCTTCCCCAGAGCGATAATGCAGAACTCGGCAGTCGCGCTGCGCCCGCGGTCGTCCGTGCTTTGCGGTGATCCATACCGGTTATCAAGATCCTGGCGTGCGAGGCTCAAGGCGTAGTCCAGAATCGCATCAGCCAGATTTGATAACTCCTCTGTAGTTTCAACCAGGGTGTGCGTGCGACGGATATCGTGCAGGTAAATGCGCAGCAGCTCCCGCCGGCGAAAGCGCGCCAGCAATACCTGCGTGCTCACCGAAGAGTTAGTCATGGCGAAGCGTGCCAGCGACTCTTTCAATTCGTCGCGGGTTCTAACGCGAGGGTTAGTGCGCTCGCGACTTAGCCATGAGATGTAATCGGGATTCTGCTCGAGCGTCGCGGCCAGGAGTGGGCTCCAGGCGGCGAGCGTCAAGGCGTCCGAAAGTAAACCCGGCTCGCTACTCAGGTTCTTGAAGGCGCCGGGATTATCCTTTTGCAGCCGCTCAAGAAAGAGACGGGCACCCTGCTGATCGGGTAATTCACCGAACAGCGATTCAACTCTCTGGTCGAATGCATGCACAGAGCTATTTTACGCTGTGTGCGGAAGGTAGGGATAGATGTCCGAGGAAATCGGATGTAGACCCGGCAGGTTGTAAGTGAGCAAGGGTAGTGCGGTTACTTTCGTTTTCCATTTTCCAGTTCTCATTTCACATTGTTTTGCTTCTTGTTCGTGCTGCTTCGTGTGATCGTGGATCGCTCTGTTCTCTCGGCCAGGGAAACGATCCACGAAATCACACGCAGCAACACTAAATGCGGGTCGGTTAAATGTCGAAATACATTCCAAACTCGAACGGGTGTGGACGCATTCTAAGCGGTTGGATCTCCTTCTCGCGCTTGTAAGTGATCCACCTCTCGATCAGTTGGGTACTAAAGACATCGCCTTTCAAAAGGAAGTCGTGATCGCTTTCGAGTGCTTCGAGGGCTTCATCCAACGAGCCGGGCAGCGTCGGCACATCCTTGAGCTCTTCGGGCGAGAGATCGTAAATGTCCTTTTCCAACGGCGCGCCAGGATCGATACGATTCTGAATGCCATCAAGTCCGGCCAGCAACATGGCCGAGAATGCCAGGTAAGCATTGCAGGAAGGATCGGGTGGACGAAACTCCAACCGCTTTAGTTTGGGCTTGGTAGAAAACATCGGGATCCGGATCGCGGCCGAGCGATTGCGCGCTGAGTATGCGAGATTCACCGGCGCTTCGAACCCGGGAACCAGACGCTTGTAGCTGTTGGTGGTCGGCGCGGCAAAGGCCACGACCGCAGCTGCGTGCTTTAAGAGTCCTCCGATGTAGTAACGGGCCATCTCGGAAAGTCCCGCGTACCCATCGCCAGCGAACAATGGCTTATCACCCTTCCACAAGGACTGGTGACAGTGCATACCCGAACCGTTGTCGCCGTAGAGTGGCTTCGGCATAAAAGTGGCCGCCTTGCCATACTGGTATGCTGTATTGCGAACTACATATTTGAACATCTGCAGGTTGTCGGCCGTCCCCAGCAGGTTTGAAAAACGGAAATCGATTTCACACTGTCCGGCCGTCGCCACTTCGTGATGGTGGCACTCGACAGTTATTCCACACTTGCCCAGCGTCAGTGAGATTTCAGAACGCAGGTCGCTGAGCGTATCTGTGGGTGGACACGGCACATAACCTTCCTTAGCTCGAATGCGGTAGCCGAGATTCGATCCCGCAAATTCGTTGGCATCGCGTCCGCTGTTCCAGTGGGCCTCGTCCGAGTCGATCGAATAACCGGCCGATTGGGGATCGTTATTGAACTTCACTGAGTCAAAAACAAAAAACTCGGCTTCCGGACCGAAGTAGGCTGTGTCGGCCAGCCCGGTAAATTTCAGGTAGTTCTCAGCCCGAACCGCGACCGAGCGCGGATCGAAGGCGTAACCCTCTTTGGTGATGGGATCTACTGCGTTTCCGATCACGCACAGCGTCGGCTGCTCGGAAAATGGATCCATCCAAAATCGGCCCGCGTCGGGAACTAGCAGCATGTCGGATTCATGAATCGCGGCCCAACCGCGAATAGACGAGGCGTCGAAGCCGAAACCCTCTTCGAAAGTATCCTCGCTTAGTTCGCCAATGGGAAAAGTAAGGTGTTGCCAGGTTCCTGGCAGGTCGGTGAATCGTACGGAAACGAATTTTGCCCCTTGATCAGAGGCATACTTCAAGACAGTCTTTGGGTTCATCATTTCTCCTGAAAGGTAAAGGGAGTGTCAGAGATGCACTTCGCCCCAGCATGGCGGTTGGTGCGAAGTATTGTGGAAGCAGAGCTGGTCGGCAGTAACAAGCGAACGTCATGGAACGACGGCGCGCAAAAAAGTTTGCATTATAGTTAGGCAGCCTAACTTGTCAAGGTTTCGGTTGCAAGTCGTCAGGAAACAGCCGCGTGAATTGCGAGTAAATGTCATATCTACTAATGACTTAAGTGTGTTTTAACCACTGCTTCCGTAACAAAAAAGTTATAGACCCATTTGCGGTTTTCTGTTACATTGCGCGACTAAAGCTTTCCAGCCTAGAAATTTCCACTTGCTCGATTCGAACGATGCGTAACTACGCTATAGGTACTGAAATCAATAACATACGAGTTGTTCCGCAGGTAAGGCAGGAGACCGCGAATTGACGACGGCAATCGAGCAGACGCTCGAAACCTACGGCATCGAAAACTGGGGAGCTGGGTACTTTGACGTAAATCGCAAGGGGAATCTGGTTGTCCGTCCCGCCGCTGGCGATCCTCGCTCCGCCGATCTCAAAGAAATCATCGACGACCTGGCCAGACGTGGTATCGGCGCCCCGGTGTTATTGAGGTTTCCGCAGTTGGTCGCCGCTCAAGTCAGAAAGTTGCAACGCGCCTTTAGCCGCTCAATTCGCGAGTTTGAATACCAGGGCTCCCACCTGTGCGTTTACCCGATGAAGGTCAATCAGCAAAGGTCCGTGGTGGAAGAGTACTTGCGCGAAGGTTCCCGTTACGACTTTGGCCTCGAGGCCGGTTCGAAAGCGGAACTTTACGCTGCTCTGGCGCTCGAGCAAACACCCGACAGTTTGTTGGTCCTGAACGGCTTCAAAGACGAGGAGTTTATCGAACTGGCATTTGCCGGGTCGCGGTGCGGCAAACGCGTGGTGATCGTCATTGAGAAACTTAACGAACTGGATCACGTGCTGAATATTGCTGAGCGCTTTGAAAGCGGCCTGCCGATCCTGGGGATGCGGGTCAAGCTTTACTCAAAAGGCTCAGGGCGTTGGGAGAAGTCAGGCGGAGAGGCAGCCAAGTTTGGACTGACAACCACGGAGATGTTGGAAGTTATCCGACGTCTCGAACAAGCCGGCCGTATTGACATGCTGAAACTGCTGCACTTCCACATCGGATCGCAGCTTACTGATATCAAACGCATCAAGAATGCGATGAAAGAGGCCGCACGCGTCTACGCGAAAGTTTACCAATTGAAGGTCCCGATCGATTTTCTCGACGTGGGCGGCGGCATGGCCGTGGATTACGACGGCTCTAAGACCGCCTTCGACTCGTCCGCCAACTACACGGCAGAGGAATTCGCCAATGATGTTATCTACACCATCAAACAGGTGTGTGATGACGAGAACGTTCCGCATCCGACGATCATTCAAGAATCGGGCCGGTTTCTGGCGGCCTATCACGCAATCCTGGTTACCAACGTTCAAGACGAAATTGAAACGGTAGTCGAAGACATCACGCCCATAGAAATTGATGACGATGATCCGCAAGTGGTCACGGAACTCGGCGAACTGAGAGCCTCGATAACCGTGAAGAACTATCGGGAGTACTACCACGACGCGCTCGAGCATCGTGAGGAGTTGTTTACGCTTTTCAATCTGGGACTGGTCTCGCTGGAAGATCGAGCCAAAGGTGAGGTGCTTTTCTGGGACGTCTGTGAACGGGCAGACAAGTATGCGCAACAGGCTAAGTATGTTTCGGAAGAGTTTGACGATCTCCGCCGCCTTTTATGCGCGAAGTATCTGACAAACTTCTCGGTGTTCCGCTCCGTTCCAGACCACTGGGCGCTGGACCAACTCTTTCCCATCGTACCGATCCACTGGCTAAACAAGCCGCCGACTGAATACACGACTCTCTGTGATATCACCTGCGACTCCGATGGAGTGGTCAGTAAGTTCGTGGATTTGCACGATGTGAAGCAAGTGCTGGAACTGCATTCTCTCGTTCCCGGTGAAACTTATTACCTCGCATTCCTTTTGGTGGGCGCTTATCAGGAGGTGATGGGAAACAATCATAATCTCTTCGGCGCCCCGCATGAGGCCCACATCTACATCGATGAAGACGGCTACCTGATCAAGAAAGTAATTCGCGGCACCACGGTGGGCGAGGCAACCGAGCGCGCGCGTTACGAACGCAGTCTGCTTCACGACGGGTTCCGCCGCTTGATTAACCAACGCGTCAAGGACGGCGAACTAAGCGAAGCGGAAGGCGCGGAACTTGGCGAATTCTACGAGTCGCGCTATGACGCATACACTTATCTTTCCGTAAATGGTGCGCGCCCTCGCACGCGACGCAGAACCGATTTTTAAGAGACTCCGGACGCGCTATGCGATGCGCCCAATAAACTATTTACCCCAGTAATCGTTACCTGAAAGTTTACTATTGAGAGGTTGACAACCTTATGGTCACGCAGCGAAAGCCTAAAGCATCGAAGTATCTCATTACACCCACACGTCCGGTTCAGGTGGACCGAGATCGCTCAGTTGCTGGCCTGCTGGAAAAAATGGAAGGCACCGGTTTTGGCGGCCGCCAACTTGCCGAAGCCCACCGCATTTGGCTTGATATGCTGGGTGACAATACGACTATCATGGTGGCCGGATCCGGTGCTCTTATTCCCGCCGGAATGCGTCGCCTGCTCGCTTACGTGATCAAGAACCGTTTTGTTGATGTGCTGGTACTCTCCGGCTCCCTGCTCTTTCATGATCTGCATGAGACCCTGGGTCGTTATCACTTCCAGGCCCATCCCACCATGACCGACGCCGAGTTAGACTCGGCCCAGATCAGCCGCATGTGGGACTTGCTCGCCAGCGATGAAGAGTATCGCGAGGCCAATGAATGGGTGGGTGGATTTACGAATCAACTGGATCAGTCGCGCCCTTATTCAACTCGCGAGTATCTGCACCTGATTGGACGCGAACTGGCAGAGATTGCTTCGGAGGACGGCGTTCTCACTTCGGCCTACAAAGCCCGGGTTCCGATCTTCTGCCCGGCCATGGCGGATAGCGGAATCGCCGTGGGTATCGCCGCAGCGCGTTTTGAGAAGAAGAACAACTTTATGTTCGACGTCGTGCAGGACGTGCTCGATATGATGAACATTACCGGGCGCGCGCGGGTCACTGGAGTGATCAACCTGGGTGGTGGCACACCCAAGAGCTTCATTCAACAAACCGAAGTCTCGTCTTTTATCTCCAAAGACCACCACCACGGGCACAAGTATGCGATTCAGATCACGACCGACACCCCGCATCCGGGTGGTAGATCCAACGCCGTTTCCTTTGATGAAGGACTGATCTACGGCAAGCTGGCGCGCGGCGCCCACACGGCCTACGTGAATTGCGACGCCACCATCGCGTTGCCCATTTTGATCACTGCGCTTTCTCAGACGGCGGCGAAATACATGAAGGGCCGCAAGCGGCCGAATTTCACTTTCGGACGCGAACTGATTATCGAATCGGTGTAGCGCAATGGTCTCGGCCGGCACCTCACCAAAAGAAACCCGCAACCTAAGGAAGCCCTATATGAATCTGGGATTCATGAGAGCCGGTGTTTTCTCTCTGGTTCTGGTAGCTAACCTTTGTACCGGGGCGGTCAAGGCGCAGGACGCCGCCGAAGTCAGGGCCCACTACGTGAAAAGCGAGCAACTGATCACAATGCGTGACGGAGTGAGGCTCTTCACGTCGATCTACGTTCCCAAAGACACGTCAAACAAGTATCCGATCATGCTCAATCGGACTCCTTACAGCGTTGCTCCTTATGGTCCGGATCTCTATAAAACTGCGCTCGGCCCCTCCCCGCTGTTTCAGAATGAGCTCTTCATTTTTGTGTATCAGGACGTGCGCGGGCGGCTGATGTCGGAAGGCGAATACGTGAATATGCGACCTCACAATCCGCGCAAGGCAGGTGCTAAGGACATAGACGAAAGCACCGACACGTATGACACCATCGATTGGCTGGTGAAGAAAATACCAAACAACAACGGTCGAGTGGGTATGTGGGGAATCTCCTATCCAGGCTTCTACGTCTCTGCTGGGATTATTGACGCCCATCCTGCGCTGAAAGCCGCCTCGCCCCAGGCTCCAGTAGCCGACTGGTTTATCGGGGACGATTTCCATCACCACGGTGCTCTATTTCTGCCGCACGGTTTTAACTTCTTTGCGACGTTTGGCCTTCCCCGGCCCAAGCCAACCTCGGATTTTCCTCCCCGTTTCGAACACGGCACCCCGGATGGCTATCGTTTCTTTCTGGATTTGGGGCCGGTTGCCAATACGGACAAGAAGTATTTCAAAGGCGGCGTGGCGTTCTGGACCGAGGTGTTGAATCATCCGAACTACGATGAGTTTTGGAAAGCCCGCAATATCCGTCCGCACCTGAAAAATATCAAGCCCGCTGTCATGACGGTGGGAGGCTGGTTCGACGCGGAAAACCTCTTCGGAGCGCTCAACACATACAAGTCGATCGAACAGGCAAGTCCCGGCGCTAACAATATCCTGGTGATGGGCCCTTGGTTCCATGGGGGTTGGGCCCGTAGTGATGGCGACTTCCTGGGAAACGTCACTTTCGGCGCCAAGACTTCACTCTATTACCGCGACAAGGTCGAACTGCCTTTCTTCAACTGCCTGCTCAAGGACAAGTGCGATCGCAAACTGCCTGAAGCTTTGGTTTTCGAGACAGGTTCCAACCAGTGGCGGATGTACGATCACTGGCCGGTGACGAATGTCGAACGGAAGTCGCTGTATCTCCAGTCGAACGGAGGGCTCTCTTTTGATCCGCGGCCAGATAGCTCGTCCGGAGCGTCAAATGGATTTGATGAGTACATCAGCGACCCAAACAAGCCGGCACCTTATATCAATGGAATCGCCATTGGTATGACGCGCGAGTATATGGTCGACGATCAACGTTTTGCCGCCACCAGGCCGGACGTACTGGTTTACCAAACGCCAGTGCTGGAGCAGAACGTGACCATTGCTGGACCAATCACTGCTTCGCTCTATGTCTCCACGTCCGGAACGGATTCAGATTACATTGTGAAAGTGATCGACGTGTTCCCCAACGACACTCCGGATCCTGATCCTAACCCCACAGGTGTGAAGATGGGTGGCTACGAGATGATGGTTAGGGGCGAGCCAATGCGGGCGCGGTTCAGAAACAGCTTCGAAAAACCCGAGGCCATGGTTCCTAACAAAATCACCAAGGTTGAATTCACGATGCCCGACGTGAACCACTCATTCCTCAAGGGCCACAAGATAATGGTGCAGATTCAAAGCAGCTGGTTCCCGCTGGTAGATCGCAATCCGCAAAAGTTCGTGGACATCTACAAAGCCACGGAATCTGACTTCCGGAAAGCCACCCAACGCATCTACAGGTCTGGGCCCTATCGCTCGCAGCTGATCGTGAACGTGTTGAAGTAGGCCGGTTTCAAGATGATGAGAACGCTGCTGTTGCTGCTGACGTTCTGCTTAGCGATTGTTCAGCCAGGATAAATCGCTTGGCTCGTTCGGATCCGCGAGAGAGTTTAGCGATTGAGAGATTCGGAGACTTCAAACATTCCCCTTATCCCTTCGGGCATCTCCTTTTTCATCACCCAATTGAGATAGTTTAGGTCGTGGTCGTGGCGTTCGAAAATATATTCGTGCAGGTTCTTCTTTTTGGCCTTGTCGAAGCGCGCTCGAAGATCGTAAACGCCCTCTACCGGAACGTTGGCGTCGCTTGCTCCGTGGAAAATGTAGATAGGTATTCTCAGCCGCAGTAGACGGTCCTTGTTTGCTTCGAGAGCGAAATGCTCCTTGAGCCAGGCTGTCGTGATGCGGAAGTAATTCTTCCAGATCCAGTCATCGTCACCGCGACCGATGGCGTCGAGGATCGCCTGGTACCGCGGCTTCAGTATTATCCCGAAATCTTCCGCATTAATTGCGTCGTCTTTGTTTACGTCAACCTGCTCGAATTTACCGTTTTGCAAACGACCGGTTCGAAATGCAGTCACGGTTGTATCGGTGGATTCATATTCGGCCCGGCCAATCGAGCCATTCTTATCCGCATCGAATACGCGCCGCAGGGTCACCATTGTGGATCCGCCGGTATTCTGCCATTTGATCACTTCAGCCAAGTTGTCATTCACATACCCCGCCAGGAAGATCGCTGCGACCTTGTTTCGTTTATCCTCGCCGGCCATCGCGGCAAGGACGCTGCCCTCGCTCCAGCCGAGCAGCACAACTTTTGCATCTTTCAGTCGTTTATTCTTTCGCAGCGCCGCGATGACGCTCGCAATATCTTTGATCTCTATCGAGGGAATGACTTTCTTAAACTTTTCACGGTCAACCCTGTCATAAAAAGGCGGCTGATCGCCGATCTCGACGCCACGTTTGTTGTATGAAAAGAACGCAATGCCGCGCTTGTTAAATTCCTGCGCGAAGGGGTCGAAATAGTTGAACTCGACGCTGCCGATCTTGCGATGGTCGTTGTAAGTTCCCGGCCCAGTGCCGTGAATGTAAATGACTATTTCCCTGATCTGCTTTCCGTCGGCAGGCAGCTCGAGCTTTCCGGTGAGTGTCTCGCCGTCGAAAAGCGGGATTTTGACGATCTCTGACGCGTTTGCGAAGGAAGAGACGAAAAGCACGACGAACAATAGAGGAAGTTTCTTCATAGTAGTGTTGCAACTGGAAACACGATAAAAGCTATTAATTTCATTTGACTCGATCAAGATTCGACTGTCTCGTCAGGAACCGCTATCTCAAATGACCTTGTCAAACGCCTGGCTTCACACGGCCTCGCACTCACCTCGGGGGAGCCCTCAGAATCGTGGGAGGGTCGAGTTCTACGCGCCATACTTTAATGCTGGGGTCAATCGGCGACGGAACATAGTGAACCGGGAGTCGCTCGGTCTCGGAGCGGCCAATAGTATCTCCTTCCGGTAGTGGCTTGCCGAATTCGGCGAGGTAGTTAAGAAAGTCCCAGAACGTCGTCAGAACTTCAGTGCCCGCCGATTTCGGTGCAAGCAGGAGAAGATCCGGCAGATTGAGTTGTTTCATACCCCGGCTCAACAAGCTGCGTCGCCCGTCCTTTTCGCGTGCGACACTGAGACCGATCCAGAGCATGATTGGTAAAGCACCTTCCCCTTCGCGAACTATAGAAACAAAGAACTTGGGATCGTGTGTAGCGCCAGCAGCACCCCAGTAAATGCCTACTGCGGGTGATACCTCAGTTACGGCGGCCACGAGTGATGTGAACTGTGTGAGCGTTTCCAACGTGCCGTCGACGTCCCGCAGGCTCACCACCAGATGCGCCTTGTGAACCGGGAGCTTCCAACCGGTACCCATCGCCGATACGCTGAATTGAACAGCATCATCTGCTTCACGATTCGGCACTGCCACGGGCATCAGCGCGATAAGTACTAAGCCACCGGAGCTGAGGTCAAACTCGAGAATATCCGTCTGCGCAGCTTTGTCGGTCTTGCTTCCGCGAAGGCTGAGGCGCTGCCCCTTCGGCGCAATTGAGGCAAAGGCACTTGCGATCTTCTCTCCTTTCGGCACTCGTGCTTCAGACAACAGGACGAATGCTAAGTGGTTGGCCTTCTCCTTCGTTGCAAGGACATCGGCCTGCGCCTCGTTAACTACAAAGCACACCAGGCAAAACGCCAGGACCGCTCGCTTATTTCGCATCTCAACCTCCGCTTTCCCCGATCAGGGTTGATCATCGTGACCACTGGTGTGAATGGCTGAAGAAGGGCTTGGTTGTTCCTCCGTTCGGTCGCCAACCGTCTGAGCGAAGTGTAAAACTGCGCCGAGTCCGGCTCCCAGGAACAGACCGTATAGCAACCCCCACGAAAGCATCCCGGCTCTCGATTCAAGCGAATTATTAACCGCTGAGCCGAGAAAGTACCCGAGTGAGTTTGCTACGAACAGAATGGCCGACAAGTTGAATACGGCGCGCGGCACGCGGAAGCCAGCGGCGAGGACTGTGGCCATCAGGAGTGATCCCAACACTGAGCCGACCCACTCGCCCACGATGCCACGTAAGACGAAGTACGAGGCAGTCCAACCCACGGCGTACGCGAAGAACGCCGCCGCGAAGAGCAGGTAGAATTTCGGCATCTCCCAGCGGCGGACAACCAGCTGACCCAGAGCTCCACCACCCAACAGAATAAAGAGAAACGTCCAGGCAAGGTAAGCGCCGAGTATCCCGAGATGGCGGTACATCCATCCTTCGCCGAAAGCGACTGTGGCGAACACAACCAAACTCGCCGCACCGAATCCAATGGCGCCCGACAGCAAGGAGGTTGCGAGTGACGGGATTTCAGCGAAATCCGCCGCTCGGTTTTCTGCGTTGTTCATAGATTCACGCTCCGGACGACCCGACTGCGTTTCAGCGCATTTCACTATCGGAAACGAAATCCGACCAACCTGTATTCATCAACTCGCGAATGATCCTCGCAGATTAGATCCTGAAAGTCATGTCTTGTGTGGCTCCGAGGTCACTTACTGATCGCGCGTAACCTTATGCCAGGAGCGCTTGCCGCACTTCGGACACTTCACGAACCAGTGTTGTTTGCCAGAGGCCTTCCAACGAATACCGCCCAACTCCCAGACGGACCTCGCTAAACCACACGGACATCGCACCATCCAGGAGCGTGAATCAGCCTCCATCGCCTGTGCCCACTTGGTCGGGAAGATCGCCTTGAACACTTTCTGAAAGACGCTCATGAGATGCCTCCCTCGCCTGTGTGACCCGCATGCCCTTCCCCGAAAAGTTGATTCGTTGATCCGACAATCACTCTAGTTTGAGCCTCAAGCTGATGTCTTAAGTTTCAACAACGACAGCAGCGGCGCTGTCATGAATGTAGTAACCAGCGCCATAATGACCATCATTGCGAAAATTCGCCCCGACAAGATCCCCAGGTCATACCCGATATTTAGAACTACCAACTCAACCAACCCGCGCGTGTTCATCAAGACGCCGATTGAGAGCGAATCGCGCCAACTCATCTTCGTCCAGCGAGCCACCAACGTGCTTCCGCCTAGTTTGCCGGCCACCGCGACAAAAATTATCCCGAAGCAAGCCAGCCACCCGAACCAATCGTTGATCAGACCGATCTGGGTACGCAATCCGGTGAACGCAAAGAAGAGCGGCAGCAGAGCAGTTGAGCTGAACGCCTCGAGTTTTTCTTTGAGGAAAAAGCGGAAGCCTGCGTCCGAGGGCATCACTACACCGGCCAGGAAGGCCCCAAAGAGAGCATGAATGCCTATGCTTTCAGTAATCAGCGCGCAGGCAAAAACAAATGCGAGGATCCCGGCCAGCAGGCCCTTGCTATGCCTTTCCTTCTCAACTCTGATTAGACTCTCGATTCGTGGCTTGACCAGGAAAAGCATAGTGCCAATAAACAAAATGACCAGCGCGATGGTCACAATTGAGGCGCCTAACCCGTTCGATTTGGCGATGGCAATCACAATGGCCAAAAGGCACCAGGCAGTAACATCGTCAACTGCTGCACAGGCAATCGCGATACTACCCAGGTGCGTTTGGGTTAAGCCCCGGTCTTCAAGAATTCGAGCCAGTACAGGAAAAGCCGTGATGCTCATGGCTATTCCCATGAAGAGGGCAAAGGCAGTGAAGGACGTACTAACCGGGGCCAACAACGGGTAGAGAAGCAGCGACAACGACGTACCAAGAAAGAAGGGAACAACAATGCTTGCATGGCTAACCATGATTGCCGCCGAAGCTCTTTCACGTAGGTGTTGAATGTCCAATTCCATTCCGACCACCAGCATGAAAAGCACCACGCCGATCTGACTTAACAGACCCAGTGTAGCCATCGAAGCAGGAGGAAAAAGGAAGGCCATCGTTGGCGGCGAAATCAGCCCTACCACCGATGGTCCCAGCACAATTCCCGCAACCATCTCGCCCATCACCGGCGGTTGTCCGATTCTGCGAAAGAGTTCCGCAAACAGCTTGGCCACCAGAACGATCACTATTATCTGGAGCAGCAAGATGCTGAGGGGGTTGCGGAGATTCTCCTTGAAGACTCTGGTGAGATAGGTCGGTGGGGTTGCGGACTCGCTAGCTGCCGGAGAAGGTGTGGTAACTGGTCCGTTGGGTGTGGCTACCGGTGGCGAGTTCAGCTTGGAACCGGTCGCTAATATGAACCAAATCCCCGCTCCAAACACTGCGAGCAGTACCAAATAATACAGATAGTTTCTGGTATTCGACGGACTGGAATTAAGCAAAGGGGCGTCGCTCCACGCGTGTCCACGTTATGGGAACTGCAAAATACAATACCAGACCGAGACCTGACGCCAGAAATAGTCTGGTGACCGGACACAACGCGCAATTGCGGTTTTGCAACTTAACACACGAACTCGCCGTACACACGCTGAATTGATCAACGGTCGTGATGATGGTAAGTTCGTTGGTCAGTGGCACACGCGTCAGGCTAACTGATCCACTCTGAAGAAATCCCACGAAAGCAAAATATTCGCGGATTTCGGTGCAAATTTACGGAATTCTGGTGAAGCACGCTCGATAACGCCAAAGACTTATGACTACCACAACGTCTCAACCTGGCACCGGAACGAG
This sequence comes from Pyrinomonadaceae bacterium, assembly GCA_023717565.1. GTDB lineage: Bacteria > Acidobacteriota > Blastocatellia > Pyrinomonadales > Pyrinomonadaceae > PSRF01. Next base: position 17,625 of record JAMQPI010000423.1, read on the forward strand.
TACCGAAGTCGGTAATTATTTTGTCTCTAATTATCCGCCGTTTTCGCAGTGGAAACCGGAATTCATCCCCGAGGCAATCGCGGCGCTGGACCAGTCGCCGCGCATTGAGGATCCGTTCGGCCTCTACCTCCATATCCCGTTCTGCCGCAAGCGCTGCAAGTTTTGCTACTTCAAAGTCTACACCGACAAGAACGCTGGTGAGATTGAGCTCTATCTCGACGCACTCATCAAGGAGATGGAATGCTACAGCCGCACCCGCGCCATCCAGGGACGGCAACTGCGCTTCGCCTACTTTGGTGGTGGTACTCCTTCTTACATCAGCGAAAAACAACTCCACTATCTTGTTGACGGTCTTAACCGGCATGTGAGCTGGAGCAACGCCGAAGAAGTGACGTTCGAATGCGAGCCCGGCACGCTGCGGAGATCCAAGCTTGAAACGCTGAAGGACATCGGTGTCACGAGATTGAGTCTCGGCGTCGAGCACTTCGATGATGAGATTCTCGCCGCGAATGGTCGCGCGCACCTTTCAGCGGAAGTCTACGAAGTCTATGACATGGCCCGGCAGATCGACTTCCCCCAGATCAATATTGATCTCATCGCCGGCATGGTAGGGGAAACTGAGGCGAAGTGGCGGGACGCCGTGCGTAGGGCCGTCGAGTTACAGCCTGACTCGGTAACCATCTACCAAATGGAGCTGCCCTACAATACTGTCATCTCGCAGGAGATGATTAATCAGGGCGTTGAGTCGCCCATTGCCGACTGGCCCACGAAGCAACGTTGGCTCGACTATGCTTTCGATGAATTCCAGGCGCGCGGCTATCGCGTTGCCAGCGCCTATACCGTCGCCACCACCTCAAAGCCCTGCCGGTTTATTTACACCGATGCCCTCTGGCACGGCGGCGATATGATCGGGCTCGGCGTGTCGTCCTTCTCGCATTTCGGTGGCGTGCACTTCCAGAACGCGCATAGTTTTGAAGAATACGTGGCCTTGCTCGACAAGGACCAACTGCCACTGTTGCGTGCTCTAACCTTGACCCCCAAGCAAAAGCTTATTCGCGAGATGGTTTTGCAGCTCAAGACCGGAGCCATTGATCTGCAATACTTTCGCAGCAAGTTCGGCATCGATGTCTGGCAAGAATTTCAACCGGTCTACGAACGACTCGATGAAGACAAGCTGATCGAGCGCCGGAATGGAACGCTTGCCCTTACCCGCAGCGGATTGTTGCAGGTCGATCACTTTCTGTCCGAATTTTTTGAACCCGAATTGAAAACAGTCCGTTACGTATAAAAACAAATGGAAGTTAATACTGACTACGATGTAATCGTCATTGGCGGTGGGCCGGCAGGTAGCACGGTTGCCAGCATCTTATCGCGCGAAGGTCGCAAAGTCGTGCTCTTCGAAAAAGAGCGTTTTCCACGACACCATATCGGCGAGTCGCTGATGACCGACACTTACTTTACGTTTCAGCGCATGGGTCTGCTGGAGAAGCTCAGGCAGAGCCCGTTCGTGCGCAAATACAGCGTGCAGTTCGCCAACCCAGCCGGGAAAGAATCGCGTCCTTTCTATTTCTTTGAGGCGAGCCATCACGAAGCGGCCGTAACCTGGCAGGTGACGCGCGCGGAGTTCGATCTAATGCTGATCGAACACGCCGCGGAACAGGGGGCGACTGTTTATCAAGAGACCCAGATCAGACGAGTGCTCTTCGAAGACGAGCGTGCCTACGGCGTGGAAGCTCTGATGACGGATGGTTCGGTCCGGCAGTTTCAAGCGCCGGTCGTGGTTGATGCGACGGGCCAGTCGGCAATGCTCTCGAACAAGTTTGGCTGGCGCGTAAGGGATCCCAAGCTCAAGAAGGCCGTGCTCTATTCTTACTTCAAAGGCGCCCACCGCGAGCCCGATCTCAACGGCGGAGCGACACTCGTCTTACGCACTCCCAAAGGCAGCAACGGGTGGTTCTGGTATATACCGCTCGAGAACGACATCACGAGCGTGGGTGTGGTTGCCGATCCTGAGTACTTACTCAAGGACCGCGGCAAGGATCTGGCAAAGATCTTCTATGAGGAGATCGAGAAGTGCGAACCGTGCCGGAAGCGCGTCGAGGGCGCCGAGCGCACGGACAAGATCTACTCGATCCTCGATTACTCGTACCGCTCCAAGAGTTGTGCTGGTGATGGCTTCATCTTGATCGGTGACGCTTATGGATTTCTGGACCCGATCTATTCATCAGGCGTGCTGCTGGCGCTGAAGATGGCGGAACTGGCCGCCGATAGCATTCACGACGCCTTCAAACATAACGATTTCTCGGGCGCGAGGTTGGGACAGTATCAGTCGAAGCTGGACAAGGGTATCGAGTCGATGCGCAAGCTCGTCTACGCCTTCTACAATGAGGGGTTCAGTTTCGCCAAGTTCCTGCAGAAGAATCCCGATCAACGCGTGAACCTTATTAGTCTGTTAATGGGTGATGTTTTCAAGGAAGGCGTGGACGATATCTATAGGCCCATGGCCGAATTCGCCGACATTCCTCCCCCTCTATACGAGCAGTTGGATGGCTCGCTGATCGACCTCGAGAAAGCCGCAGCGGCAGCAGAGGTGCTCTCGGCGAAGTATAGGTACTTTGACGATCGCGTCGTCCTGCAAGAGTCAGCAGAGTAAAAAAGCTATCCGCAGATTTCGCAGATGGGAAAAGACAGGAGGCAGGAGCAGGAACCAGCATCCCAATGGCTACGAGCTTCGTACTCCTGCCGTCTGCCTCCTGCTCCTGCCTCCTTCGTTTCTGTCTGCGTAATCTGCGGATAGTTCCGGGTGCCCTACAAAGTTTCCTCGCTGAGTGCGGCACGCAACGTCGTCGGAATCTCCACTGGTTTACC
>JAMQPI010000433.1 GCA_023717565.1 Pyrinomonadaceae bacterium
GCGCTACACAACCAGCGCCCAACGTGGTGGCGTGGGTACCTTCTTCAGTTTGATTGAACCATCCAGTCTCGAGACCGTCGAGATTTTGCGTGGACCCAACAGCTCGCAATACGGTTCGGACGTACTTGGCGGTGTCGTCAATTTTATTTCGCATGCGCCCACCTACGGAGGCAATGATAGCGAGTGGCACGGTAATACGAATCTCTTCTACAGCTCGCTAAGCAACGGCTTCGGTGGCAGCCAGTTGCTGACCTATGGAACTCGCAAGTACGGTGTTTTACTAAACATGAACGGGCGGCGGATCAACCGTCTGCGTCCGAGTGGGGGCCTGGATTTCCACTCCGCACTGACGCGTTACCTCGGCATTCCGTCCGATATCGTAGATACGCGACTGCCCGATACTGCCTTTACTCAATACGGCGGACTGGTCCGTACCAACTTCAACCTTAACGAATCGACGCAGTTGCTCTTTAGTTACGCGCGTAACCAGCAGGACGGCGGCCGTCGGTATGACCAACTCCTGGGTGGTGACGGCAATCTGATCGCCGACCTCCGCAACTTGATGACCGATGTGTTCTACACGCGTCTGGTCAAACAGAATCTGGGTTTCTTCGACAGTGGTTCGTTTACGTTCTCCTACAACGGACAACGCGAGGAGCGGATTAATCAAGGCGGACAGGGCAATCCGGTTGGCGCCATTACCAATCAACGTGAGCGCACGAACGTCTTCGGCTTCAACTTCCTTCTTGATAAACAGCTCGGCGAGCGCAACACCTTCTCAGTCGGCGCCGACGTTTATCGCGACAAGATTACGGCCCCTGCCTTTACCACCGACCCGGTGACCGGAGTCGTAACTGCTTCTCGGCCGCGCATCCCAAATGGAGCACGCTATCTGTCGTACGGATTTTTTGCGCAGGATGTCTTCAGGGTGATTCCAGATCGCCTGAGTATCAGCGGCGCCTTGCGTTACAGCGTAGCCTCCTACAAGTCTCGCGCCGCGAATGCCCCAGTCGGCACTAACGGCCTGCCATTGTTTCCTGACGACAGCGCGCGGTTCGGTGCTTTTTCAGGACGCATCGGCGCCGTTCTAAAGGTCGGCCACGGCTTCGACATTGCTGGTAAGTATGCGCGAGGGTTCCGTGCCCCAAATACCACGGATTTGGGAATCATTGGACTTGTGGGCACCGGCTTCGAAGTTGACGCGGGCACTGCGGCAGGGCTGGGAGGCTTTATCGGTACGACTTCCGGCGGTGACGCAGTTTCCTCGGGCATTCCCATTACTCGTTTGGGACCTGAAATCAGCGATAATTTTGATCTTAGTCTGCGGTACAGCCGCTCGCGTTTTTCGGCTGAGCTAACGGGCTTCACGAATAAACTGAACGACGTCTACTTTGATCAAGCACTGGTCTTGCCGCCAGGCGCAGTAGGCACGTTTCTGGGCAGCGAGCGAATCGTTGCCCAGAACGCTAACGGGCTGGTGTTTGTTGCCGCGGCCTCCAGTCCGGTGCTGGTGCGTGTCAACTATGATGACGCGCGTTTCAACGGGGTCGAGTTCAATACTCAGGCTCGGCTGGGCGATGATTTCCTGGCCAATGGGAACTTCACCTACATTCGTGCCCATAGTCTTCTCAATGGATTGCCACCGAATGTGGAAGGTGGCGTCCCGCCCGCAACCGGCTTCTTGAGTCTACGTTATCAGCCACGGAGTGCATCACGTTTCTACGTCGAAGCTTACTCGACTCTCACGGGCAGACAGAGACGGCTTTCGTCGCTCGATCTTGCAGATCGTCGCACCGGTGCGGCGCGTTCGCGAACCAACATCCAAAACTTCTTTCGCCGCGGCGCCTGCGTTAGAGGCATCACAACTCCCGGAGCTACAGGATGCGGCTCTGCCGGTGGAACACTGATCGCCACCGGCGAAACGCTCGCCCAAGTACAGAACCGACTGCTGCCTATCGGCGCGACTATCAATGGCGTCAGGGTGGTCAACAATGATACGGCCGTGCCGCTTTTCACTGCCGTCGCCGGGTACGGTTTAGTTGGCGTGCGTGGCGCCTACCGCTTCAGCGAGCGCTCCGAGATCTCCATCGATTTTGAAAACATCGCCGACAAGTCGTATCGGGGAATCAGTTGGGGCATCGACGGAGGAGGTCGTGGTGTGACGTTGCGTTACCGCTACAAATTCTGATTCTCGATTTCCCCCAGTGCGGATTTGAACCTTGCAACAACCCGGGGAATACTCCGGCTGGAGGAAATATGCAAAGACCGGTGCGAACCATCATCCTGACGGTGCTATTGTGCGCGACCTTAAGCGGCTGCGATTCGACAAGCAATAACCCGCCCGCGGCGAACCAAAACGCAGCTAACACCACCGCTACGAAAGCGACGCCGACGCCTTCGAACACGGGTGACTTAGGGCAGTTGCTCTCGAACGCGTCGTTAACCGCGGAAGAGCGAATCAAAGCCACCGACGCTTACGTCGCCGACGTAGAGGCCAAACTCCCCGGCCTGACCCGCAAGGAGAAAATCTTGAAGCCGGAAGACCTAAAGGGTGTGACGGAGTCAGGTTTGGAGAAGCTCCACGGCTACTATGAGGGCCAGAGTCTCAAACGGTTAAAAACCTACCCCAAAGGCGGTTCGCGGAAAACCGAAGAGTTCTACTTCTACAACGGTCAACTCGTATTCGTCTTCATCGAGCCCGAGGGAGAAGGGAAACAGGGCGATGACCGCGGCGCGAAGGGAGACAGACTCTATTTTGGCAACAATGGTCTAGTCGCATGGTACGGGCAGGATGGTAAACCCAAAGACCCGGGTGGCAGTGGGTACAAAACTAAAGAAACTAAGATGGTGACTGAGGCATCGGCTTTCCGTCAACTGGCCAAGTGAGGTAAACACGATTGATTGTGACACTAGGTATTCAATACGTCTTCGAACGGTAGGTCGGGCTGCGTTCTGGTATCTCGCGTGACCACGTAGATACGCATCGCGAGGGCGAGGATAACCAAAGCGATGGCGATCCAGATGATCGCCCAGATGAAAGAGGGAATGCCGGTGGCGTTCGCCATGTTAACCGCGTCGGTAGGAACGGCTGTGGCAAACGGTGAAGAGAGAAAGAAAACCGTCTTTAGATCCGATAGCGCATTCAGGACGCACTGTACTGCCAGAAAGCATACTGAGAAAGCGGCCACCCGCGCACTTGCAAATTTCGCCAGCGCTACCAGCCCGACCGAAATAGATGTTCCTGCGATAAGAGTGAAGGGAATACCAGAGAGCGCGCCCCACGAAAAGATTGGTACCAGGAATCCATAAATAAGAGTCAGACCGAAAATCAGCGCGGCCGATCCGATCAATATGATACGGGCAGAAACCGCTTTGCGAATCAGCACCAGCAACAGTCCGCCGAAAGCCATTGAACCAAGGTATCCAGCGCTAGACACAAGAGTCTGCGACACCAGTCCCCCCTTTGTGGTGTAGGTCTCGCCGCTGGCGTTCATCGCCACGCTCAGGCTGCCGACAGAGTTCCCAGTAAGCAATGCAGCGATCGCGTGACCGCCCTCATGGATAAAGGTCACGAAAATTCGGAAGGGGTAGAGCAATACTTCGGAAAAGGGGATGAACCAAAGGACAATTGATATCGCGGTTGCGACCAGCAGAGTCATCGCCTGAGGGCGCGCATTCTGGGAAATCCTTAATCTCATCGTTAAATCTCCAGTAAGTTCAGCACCAGCGGTCCGAATTTGTCCGTCAGTCTAACGCCTTAATGCTCGTTCAGCTAAACGTCGTAAACGTCAAACAAATTGACGATGTTCCACTCGTGTCAAATCGAAGTCAGGAAACGGCGGTTTCTCTCAGATAATCTCCCGATTTACCGCCTGTTTTACTTTCAAGTCGCACTTCAGTAATCCGTATTCCCTTGTCCAGCGCCTTGCACATGTCGTACACGGTTAGAGCCGCAATGGCGACCGCGGTTAAGGCTTCCATCTCGACCCCGGTTTGAGCGTTCGTAGCTACCTCCGCTTCGAGGTGCACACCGTCGTTGTTCACATTAGCCCGAACATCGATGTGGGTTAAGGGAAGCGGGTGGCAAAGTGGTATCAATTCCGCGGTTTTCTTGGCACCCATGATTCCGGCCAGGCGGGCTGATTCCAGCGGATCGCCTTTGGGAGTGCGCCGGCTCTTTAGTGCGGCAAGTGTCTCGGGCGACATTAATACTCGCGCCGAGGCGACCGCCCGCCGGAGCGTAAACGTCTTGGCGCTGGTATCAACCATACGCACGCGGCCGTGTTCGTCAACATGCGATAACTCTTTCATAACACCTGAACCTATCGCCTTAAGGACGGAATCTATCAAATTGACTATTGCCTTTTGCGCAGCATATCAGAATAATCTCACTCGGAGCATCCAGTCATCCGGCAGCCCTCGTAAGTAAGACATTAAGTAAACATCCAGAGTAACATGTTCGTTATGCAGTAACCGGGGAGGGTCCTCCCCCAGTCTGAGACAGATATAAAGGCCCCATTGATTGGTTCGAACAGCAGCCATGTGCGCTGAGCAAGGAGTTTTTAGTGGCAATTGTTGGGATTGGGTAAGCTACCAATCCGATCAGTCCTGAGTTTGTTCCGGTGCTATATTAATTCGCGACGTGGTCACCTATACCAGAGGTCTCCCACTCATTTAAATAATGTCAGCACTTGTTCAAGATCCCATCACTCTCGAAAACGAGCGAGGTAGCTCGCCCCCGCAATCACAAATTGATCAGCTGGCGGGGGCTATGGCCCTGCCCCTGGGCGATTCGCCGACTCCAGCCTCCGGATACAGCGGAAACGTAGAGCGTTCTACGCCGGCGCATGCGTTCCTGGAGCACTCAACCTCCATCCTTTTCCCGATCCTGTTTGTCCCCAATGTCTACTTCTCGTTCGATCGTCTGTACGATCTCGAACTGCTCTGGTTGGCGGCACTCGCGATTCCGCTCGCGTTAGTCCTGGGAGACTTCATTGGCGGGTTGGTACACTGGGCCGCCGACACCTACTTCTCGGAAGATACTCCAGTGGTGGGCCCCGCACTGATTAAACCGTTTCGGCAACACCATCTATTTCCTCGCGACATTTGCACGCATACGTTCGTGAGTATTGTAGGAAACGTGTGCATTCTGGCCGTTCCGGTGCTGACAGTGTGTCTGTATGTGCTTTGGGTAACCGACCATGGTCTGCTCGCTTTTGCGACCTTGTGCACGACCTTAATGGCCGCTGCTACAGTAGCGACCAACGTGTTTCACAAGTGGGCGCATCAGGAGCAACCCTCCGCCGGAGTACGCTTGTTACAGCGAACGCGCCTCGTGCTGGAACCACAGCATCATCAGGTGCATCACACGGCACCGTTTGAAATGCAGTACTGCATCACGAATGGCTGGCTCAATCCGCTCTTGAACAAGACCGGGTTCTTTAGGAAACTTGAGGCCTTCCTGCGCTTTCTCGGAATCGAACCTACCAACGGCGAGAATAGCTGCGACAACCCTAGGATATGAGCTGATTGGTTCACGACGGCAATCGCAATACTCGCACTGTCGATCCGATCTCGAGCCTGGCAACTCCGGGCGGAACTTTAATCAGTCCGTTCGCCCGCGCGAACGCGACAAAATCCGACGAGCCTCCCCAGTTCAAAGCTTTGGCTAACATATGTCCGGCTTCCCCGGTTCTTATTCTGCCTGGCAAGTAGCTTTCCCTATCGACAGATCCCTTTACGGTGCGTTCGAGTATGGCCCATTCCTCTGCCAGCGCCGACTCATGTGCCCCCTGCATTGCCCACAACGAAGTGCGCGCAAACAGATTGAAGGTCACTGAAACTGAGACCGGATTTCCGGGCAATCCAAAAAGGAGTACACCGTTTGGCAGTTGGGCGAAGACTATTGGTTTACCGGGACGCAGCGCGACGCGTTCGAAGAATATTTTGGCGTCGAGTTCGTTAAGGACCGTCTTGGTGAAATCAAAACGTCCCATCGAAACGCCGCCCGAGGTGATAATAACGTCGGAGTTTTTCGATGCCGCCGAGATCTGCCGCTTCAGCAACGTCGGGCTATCACCCGTGAGCGGCATTAGTTTGACGATGGCGCCGGCCAGTGTGGCGTAAGCGCCGATGGAGTAATTGTTCGAATCACGTATCTGGTCCGTGCCGGGCTTTTGGCTAACACTCACTAATTCGCCGCCGGTTGCGATCACTGCAACCCTGGGCTTTCGCCGCACACTCACCTGAGCGTAACCAAACGCCGCTAGTACGGCCATCATCGATGCATTGATCTGTTCGCCTGACTGCAAAACGGTCTCACCTGCTCGGATCTCACTGGCGCGACGCACAATCGATTTCCCCAGATCCGGCGACCGCTGGATCTCAACGGTCGATCCGCCATCCAGTTCGCGCGTCAGCTCCACTTGCTGCACGGCATCGGCGCCCTTCGGCACGGGTGCCCCGGTCATGATACGCACAGCCTGACCAGTCAGCATTTCGTTGTGCCAGCCCGCTCCGGCCACCGACTCGCCCGCAATGTACAATTGGACCGGGGCATCCTGTGTGTCCGCAGCCCGGACTGCGTAACCGTCCATTTGGGAACGATCGAAAGGGGGCAGGTCGGAATCAGCGACGACGTCTTCGGCGAGAAATCGACCCAATGCATTTTCAAGATCGACGAACTCCAGCGACAGGGGCTTAGTCTGCTCCTTAATCGTCAGGATGGCTTCGTCGACAGTGATCATAGGGGTCGTACCTTGAAACTGTTGAGATCGTCGAGGCCAGCTTCGAGACGGGTTTCAAACGACTGAGGGACAACTGCTTCAAGTGTCGGGGCGACGGGACTCGAACGGCGACCTGACAGGCTAAACTCTGTCTCGACAGATTTCGACTGAATTACGTGTGCTGCAAGCAAGTTGGAGAGCACTTGGCTCGACGTACCAGACGGTGATTGTCGTCTCGATCTCTCGTCGCGAGATCTTTAGTGTGGCTAACTGAAGCGCTGCCGGACCCCGATTTACCTTGTTGACACTGGCCGACTGGTCTCGAATACTGTAGCACAGTGTGGAACCGTGCAGGATGGCTATGAACGCGTTTAGAAGCCGTAGTAAATGATCCAGAGCTAGCAAATATCCACGGAGGTGAAAAGATGGCGACGGAATTCTACATCACGATTGACGGCAAACAACAAGGCCTATTCAAGGGTGACAGTAAACGGGAAGAGCGTAAGGATAAAATTGTGGGGCTATCGTTTTCGTATGATGTCCAATCACCGCGCGATGTGGCAACGGGTCAGGCTGTCGGTAAGCGCCAGCATGGTCCAGTCACAATCACAAAGGAATGGGGAGCCGCTACTCCCCAAATCTTTCAAGCGCTCGTTGAGAATGAGTCACTGAGATCAGTTCTCTTCGAGTTCGTCCGCACCGACGCTGGCGGTAAGGAGGAAGTCTACCATACAGTCAAGCTGTCAAACGCGAGGGTATCCGCTATCAGGCACCTCACCGGCAACCTGAGTGGCGCAAGTTCCGAGCGTCCTGAACTCGAAGAAGTTTCTTTTACCTTCGGCCGAATCGAAATTAGCAACCTGCCCGGCAAGACCATGGCCGATGACGACTGGACGTCGTTGGCGTAGTTGCAAGGGAGTAAAGTTGAACTACCTCTGTCCTGGCGATTACTTTGCTGCGGCTGACCTTCGTTGGCGAGTCACGAAGGGTGGAGGATTTTAACAAACAAACGCCCGTAAGCGTCCTCACGGTACTCACGGGCGTTCATCGGCACACGTACGGTAACGAACACTTGGGGACGATTCTCGTTACCTCTAACTTTTTGAAAAACTGGCGGAGCCGACGGGACTCGAACCCGCGACCTCCGACGTGACAGGCCGGCGTTCTAACCAACTGAACTACGACTCCGCATTCAAACTCGAAATGTCAAAATCTAACAGCCTCTCTGTCCATCGTGCCCTGCCGCACGATACTCGGTCTGCCCGAAGACGGCAAGAATCTATTTTCCTGAAGATAGTAGAAGATAGTAAATGGTAGGCACGGAGGGATTCGAACCCCCAACCTCTTCCTTGTAAGGGAAGCCGTCTACCATTGACATACGTGCCTCTATGCCTGGGAACAAGCATTCCTGCCAATTGCTGCCCCCAACCGCCAGACATGACGACTGGCTTACTGAACTTTCCTGGGCACGCACACTTCAAAGAGCATCAACCGAGGATTCGACCATGATCAGAAGTCGCTCTAAGCGAACGTCATGCTAAGAGAACCGTTGCAGGACTGTCAAGGTGAGCTAGAAATCTACGTGCCTCATCCGGGGGGAGCCCCGCGCTTTTGCAGTCTCGGCATTTCCAGTTATATTCTAGCCACAACTTTCAACCCGGATCTAAACGCCATGAAAGCAAGCAAGTCCAACCGCCCTTCACGACTGCTACAGCAGACCCTGGTTCTGCTGCTTCTTTGCCCTTTATTTGGGATTTTGCCGGCCATTGGGCAGGAGCAAACGAAGCAACGGCCTCGGCGAGTCTCAGGAGCTGAAGATCAGTCCACGACACCAAAAGGCTCGCCGGTCTCGGCTCCGGAAGATGTGGACGACGGCGATGTCGTGCGCGTCGAGACCCAGCTCGTCTCAGTTCCAGCGGTAATCAAGAACAATTCGGGACGGCCAGTGCCAGGATTGCGGCGGGAAAACTTTGTGGTCTACGAAGACGGTCAGCCACAGTCGATAGCAAACTTCGGTACCGCCGAGGCGCCTTTTGAGATCGCCCTTCTCCTCGATACTTCCGGCTCGACCCGTGCTGACGTAGCGCTCATTCGCCAGGCGGCAAATGCTTTCATCAGTAGCCTTCGCTCGGGGGACCGGGTTGCGATAGTCGCGTTCAACACCGAGCAGCAAGAGAGCTCGCAAGTCGCCACGGTCGAAGTGCTTTCAGAACTGACAGACGATCGACAGTCGCTCCAAAGCGCGATTCAGAGTCTGGGGTCTGCAAATGGAACGCCGTATTACGACGCCCTGGAACGTGTTGCCCGTCAGATTTTTCGAGAGCCGCCGAGTGAGGAAGTGCGCGGCCGTCGTGCACTCGTCGCTTTAACTGATGGAGTTGATTCGACGAGTGATGCAGACTTCGCCGTTGCTCGAGGGAGATTAACCGGCCTGGGAATCGCTTGTTATTTCATTCAGGTGAACACCGAGGATTTCGTCGAGGATCGGTTGCTGAAGGACTGCCAGGATGATGGTCGCTTAAGTCTCTCCGCGAAACAGCTCAAGCGGTATCGGGCGATCTTTGTGCCGCGCGCCAGCTCGGATCAGTTCTCAGACTTTTGCCAGATGGGACCGTTTGAGCGGATGCAGATCAGCCGCGATCTTTACAACCTCGCCCGCCGTGAGATGAACGAGCTGGCGAAGGCCAGCGGCGGTAAGAATTTCGTCGCGGCCAGCTTGCAGGACGCTCGCGCCGCCTTCGCTCAGGTAGCTAACGAAATCGGTACGCAATACAGCTTGGGTTATTACCCTACCAATAAGGCCCGCGATGGGAAGTTCCGGACCATTCGCATTGAGGTGCGCGGCGTTCCTGACAAGCCACAAGTCCGCGCGCGAGAAGGGTACTATGCCCCGAAGGGGTAGTCGGGGTTGTGGGATCTTCTCCAGTTGAGTGAACAAATCCATTTTCCATTTGTCATTTTCCATTTTCCCATTTGTCATTCGGTTTACTGCGGCTCGACAATTTCCGAAAGAGGATTGTAGACGAGCCGGATAGAACCGCGGTTCTTGAAATGGAAAATGAAAAATGGAAAATGAGAAATGGAAAATGTCCTTGTCCAATAACAACAATTTCAATCGCATAACACTAATAGTCCTTGATGGGGCCGGCATAGGCGAGATGCCCGACGCTGAAGCTTGGGGCGATAAGGGGTCCGACACGTTCGGCCACATACTCGAGTCACGAACGGTTCGTCTTCCAAACCTGCAGCGTTATGGCCTGGGTAACATTCGGCCGTTGAAAGGCGTGCCGGCGTTGGCGGATCCACGGGGCAGCTATGGACGGTGTGCTTTGCGTTCAAATGGCAAGGACACAACCACCGGCCATTGGGAAATGGCCGGGATAATTTTGGACAAAGCGTTTCCCACTTATCCCAACGGCTTTCCTGCTAGCGTCATCGATCAGTTCATTCGAGAAACCAGGATCCCTGGGATTCTCGGAAATGTTCCCGCCTCAGGAACAGAGATCATCAAGGAGCTTGGCGACGAGCACATCAGGACTGCCAAGCCCATCGTCTACACGTCTGGTGACTCGGTCTTTCAAATTGCCGCACACGAGCAGGTGATTCCGCTGCCTAAGCTTTACGAGATCTGCGAGACGGCGCGACGGATGCTGGATGGACAGCACAGAGTCGGCCGAGTCATTGCCCGACCATTTCTGGGTCAGACCGGTGGTTTCTATCGCACCGAGAACCGTCACGATTATGCGGTGCCCCCGCCCCGAGAAAATCTACTTGTTGCTTTGCAAGACGAAGGCTTGGACGTCGTCTGCATAGGTAAGATCGCCTCGATCTATGATTCGAATGGCGTGACAGAGGACCGCACGGCCAAAAACAACGAACAGTCCATTGACCAGACCATTGGTGCATTGAATGACGATTCTCGCGGAATGATTTTTTCCAACCTGGTGGATTTCGACATGCTTTTCGGGCACCGGCGCGACACCGAAGGCTTTGCGCGAGCGCTGGAGCACTTCGATTCGCGATTGCCTGAAATAGAAGCGGCTATGCGCGATGGTGATCTAATGATCATCACCGCCGACCATGGGAACGATCCCACCTTTCCGGGAAGCGATCACACGCGCGAGTATGCCCCGCTGCTTGTTTACGGAAACAAGTGCCGTGCGGGAATCGATCTCGGCAAGCGTGAGTCCCTTGCTGATATCGGCCAGACCGTTGCCGAGAATTTTGGGTTAACGCTGACAGCCGGGCTCAGCTTCTTGAAGGAGATCAGTCAGAGCTGAGTGAGGATCTTTTTCATAGATCATTTGGGCGGTTCTGTACTACGTAGTAGTCAAATGTTTATAGAGCGCGACACCCATGAGTATCCAGTCGCGGTTCGGAGGGCGGAACGAGACTTGATGAGTACCTTTCAAGTAGAGTTCCGCCCTCCGAACCGCGACCGAGGTGGAGTGGGAAGTCCGGTGCTATAAACATCTCACCCACTACCGGGGTGAAATCCGATGGGGTTCTACGAGTCTTTCTAGCGTGAGCCTTGGAACAAAGGGGGGCTCCGCTTTAGTTTTCACAGATCTCGGTAGTTGGGGGGGGCCGACCTACTTCCTACTTCTTCGAAAGACTGGCGTGGATAGTCTCAAGCCACGCATCAGTTTTGATAAATCCGCTTCCCCAGGGTTTCCACTCTTCCGGTAGGCCTTCTGTTTTGATCTCTGCCAGAGTCTTACCTGCGGCCATTTTCTTGCGTACGATGTCTGTGGTTTCAACGAGCATGCGATGATAGGCCTTCAAATCGTCCGCGGTTGAAACCGGCCCGTGACCGGGAATAAGCTTCACGCCGGCGGGCAGCTTGCCCAGAATTTCGCCAATGTTCTTAGCCAGTCCCTGAACGCTGCCGCCACTTCCCAGATCAACAAAGGGAAAACGTCCGGCAAAGAAGTCATCGCCCATATGCACGACGTTTGAGCTGGTGAAGAAGATCACGCTGTCTCCATCGGTGTGGCCTTGCGGAAAATGAATGACCTTTATTTCCTCGCCATTGAAATGGACTGATAAGGATTGGCCAAAGGTTATTACCGGCCAAGCTTCTTTTGGTGAAGCGGGAACTGTAGTTTTGAAGACTTCGATCCTCTGCTCGGTCGAAAGTCTCTTGCGTACATTGTCATGAGCGATAACCGGCGCCTCGGGACCAAAGACGGCGTTGCCGCCTGTATGGTCGCCGTGCCAGTGAGTGTTCAGGACGAATTTGAGTTTACCTTCGCTTAGTGTTTTCAAAGCCGCCTTAATCTTGTCAGCCAGCGGAGCATATTGGTCGTCGACGATCAAAATACCGTCGCTGCCGACCGAGACTCCGATGTTGCCGCCCGATCCCTGCAGCATATAGACGTTGCCGGCCACCTTTTCAGACTTGATTTCGACCTTGGAAAAGTCCTGTTGCCCGTAAGCATAGGACGCGCAAAGACAAATGATCAGAGCAAGAAAAGCGGAAGGGTGTTTTAGCATGAAAGTCTCCTCAGGTTAGGATAGCGAGCTGGGCTTGTATATTGCCGCCGAGACGTCTTCGTTTCTGGTCCAAGAGTGTCGCACTATGCCAAGTCGGGATTCTTCAATACCGCGATAAAGGGCAGGTTTCGATAGCGTTCAGCGAAATCTAGTCCGTAGCCCACGACGAAGTGATCGGGAATCTTGAAGCCGAGATAATCGATTTCCACCTCGCGCTCGCGGCGCTCATACTTGTCGAGCAAGGCCACGAGTTTTACGCTGGCGGCGCCGCGCGATTTCAAGTTGGCCAGAAGATAAGAGAGCGTCAGGCCCGTGTCGACAATGTCCTCAATCACAATGAGATCACGTCCTTCAACGGGCACATCGAGGTCCTTGAGGATGCGAACTTCGCCGGAGGTACGAGTTGACGAGCCATAGCTCGATATCGCCATAAACTCAATCCCCAGACGAGTGTCGATGGCCCGCAAGAGATCGCTCATGAAGAAGCAGGCACCTTTGAGCACCCCGATCAGCAGCGGATTGAGCCCGGCATAATCGCGAGTTATCTCAGCCCCTAGCTCCTTTATGCGCGATTGAATCTGCTGCTCTGACAACAGCACTTCCAGGTTGGGGTTGCTGAACTCAGATGGTATTTGGGCGGAAGAC
>JAMQPI010000562.1 GCA_023717565.1 Pyrinomonadaceae bacterium
CGCTGTTCGGAGGGGCGGAATGATCCTGGGATGATACCTTTCACATTGAGTTCCGCCCCTCCGAACAGCGCTGGAAGGGATAGCGGTCTGGAGCTATAAACATCGCACCCCTTGCGGGGTGAAGCCAAGCTTGCTCCTAAACATGACACACGTCGGGCAACGTCGGGCTTCTCATCTGAGCATTGACACAGTCTCTACCGCAAATGGTTCTGTGGGTGAGCGGTGCTTGAGCTGGTTGAATACTGGGTTCCAATGGTTACCGCAAATGGTTCTGTATTGAGTGGAGACTTGCGTGGAAGTTTACGGTACAGAGACGATTGAGAAAATCCTGGACGAGTGTCGGACGATTGCCGTCGTGGGCCTTTCGTCAAACCCCTTGCGTCCTTCAAACGTGGTAGCGTCTTACATGAGGCGGCACGGTTACCAGGTGATTCCTGTCAATCCTAATGAGACAAAAGTGTTTGGCGATAGATCGTATGATTCGTTGACGGTCGCGCCCCCCGGGATTGAATTAGTAGATATCTTTAGAAGATCAGACGAAGCAGGTAGCGCTGTCGACGAAGCGATTGCCATCGGAGCAAAGGCGGTCTGGCTGCAGGAAGGGGTGATTGATCACGCGGCTGCCCAACGTGCACTCGACGCCGGGCTGTTGGTGGTGATGGATCGCTGCTGGCTGAAAGAGCATTACCGGTTCAAGCGGTGAGTCGACTCAGTCACGGCTGGTACTGTGCTTCGTACTTTGTTCTTCGTACTTTGTGCTTTGTGTTTTGTTCTTGGTTCTTTGTCAGGGCTTGGGGCTGACATCCAGTTGGTTCCCAGCACAAAACAAAGTACGAAGCACAAAGCACTAAGTACGAAGTACAAAGAACAGCTCCCCTCGCGTTATATCAAGGGAGATATCAATGAAGAGATTCTCGGCATTTGCATTTGCTCTGATGATGATTGTGTCGCCGCTACCTTTGTTTGCGGACGACGGCATGTGGACTTTTGATAATCCTCCGCGCAAGCAATGGAAGGAACGCTACAACTTCGAACCCTCCGATGCCTGGCTGGAGCACGTTAGGTTGGCATCTGTCCTGGTTGAGGGCTCGTCCGGCTCTTTCGTTTCGTCCAGCGGTCTGCTCATGACTAACCATCACGTTGCCAGCGGCCAATTGCAAAAACTTTCGACCAGTGAACGCAATCTCCGTCGGGATGGTTTTTATGCGGCGACGCAGCCTGAGGAACTGAAGTGTCCCGATCTGGAAGTCAATGTGCTGGTCTCGTACGAGGATGTGACTGCCCGTGTGCAAGGGGCCGCAAAAACAACGGCATCTGACAAGGAGGCCAACGAGGCCCGCAACGCGCAGCGGGCGACGATAGAAAAAGAGTCAACCGACAAGACCGGATTGCGAAGCGAAGTTGTCGCGCTTTACCGAGGCGGCGAATACTGGCTCTATCGTTACAAGAAGTACAACGACGTGCGACTGGTTTTTGCGCCGGAGGAGCAGACAGCGTTCTTTGGCGGTGACTACGACAACTTCACCTATCCGCGCTACTGCCTTGACGTCACTTTTCTGCGTGTCTATGAGAATGGGCAGCCACTAAAGACCCAGAATTATCTTAAATGGTCAGCTCAAGGGCCTGCCGACGGTGAGTTTGTGCTGGCGATCGGTAACCCCGGGTCTACCAACCGGCTACTTACGTTGGCGCAAGTTCAGTATCAACGCGACGTGGGAAATCCATTGCAGATGCAGCTGTGGAGTTCCCGTCGCGAAGCACTCTTGCGATACGGCGCGACTGGCCCTGAGGCTGCCCGACGCGCTTTGAACACCGTTCGCAGTCTGTCGAACTCCATCAAGCGACTCGTGGGTCAACAAGATGGCTTGAACAACCAGCGCATGATGGCTAAGAAAGAGCAGGACGAGAAGGCTTTGCGGGCCGCAGTCTCCAGCCGACCGGAGTTTCAGCAAGCTTACGGCAGCGCGTGGGATGAGATTGCCAACGCCTACAAAGAATTGCCAACCTACGCTAAGCGAATTGCCTTTTCCACCATATCTTATTCGCGCCTGGGACAGATTGGCTCGACGCTCGTTCGTTACTCTGAAGAAGTCGTCAAATCAAACGACGCCCGCTACGAAGAGTTTCGTGACTCAAAGTTGGAATCGCTGAAGTTCAGCCTCTTCTCGCCGGCTCCCATCTATGCGGACGCGGAGGAAGCAATCCTTGGGGCCTGGTTAGCGGAAGCTCAGCAGACCTTGGGCGCAGACGATCCCTTCATTCGCGCAGCCCTGCAGGACTCAACTCCGTCGGCGCTGGCCAAGAGCGTGATTTCCGGAACCAGGTTGAATGACGTCGCGGTGCGCAGAGCCCTGTTTGAAGGTGGGGCCGAGGCAATCAAGAAGAGCGACGATCCGCTGATCGCGCTGGCCCGCCGAATAGAGCCCATCGTTCGCGAGTTGCGCGCCTGGAATGAGGAGAAGATTCAGAGTGTGGAGACTGCCGCCGGTCAGAAGATTGCGGCGGCGCGCTTCGCAGTGCTGGGCAGAAACGTTTATCCCGATGCGACAGCGAGTCTCCGCATAAGTTACGGCAGAGTGCTGGGATATGAGGAAGACACGACGCTGGTGCCTTACAAGACAACCTACAGCGGTCTATACGATCGCGCCATTAGTTTTGATGAGAAACCACCTTTTGATTTGACCGCGCGTTGGCGAGACGGGAAGGCGAAACTGGACTTGGCGACTCCCATGAATTTCGCTTACACGGCAGACACGATCGGCGGCAATTCTGGTAGTCCGGTCATTAATCGAAACGCGGAAGTAGTCGGCCTCAACTTTGACAGCAACATTCAGAAGTTGCCCAATCGTTACTGGTATGTAGATGAAACTGAGGGCGGTCGGGCCCTGGCAGTTCACAGTTCCGCCATCATTGAAGCTCTAAGAAAGTTGTATGGAGCCGAGAAGCTGGCAGCAGAAATCACCGGCCGCTGAAAGACAAAGACGATCCACGAAACCACACGAACTAGTGACTTGATTCCTGTTAGTTCGTGTGATTTCGTGGATCGGTTTTGTACTGATTCAGCTTATTCACTTAGTTGTTAAGAGTGAGTTGGGGCAGATCAGCAGCAGTCCGTCGGAACTCTCGATGTAGTGGAGCAGTTCTGATTCGACCCAGTGGAAGACGGTGAGTGAGGTGACGTGCGCCTGGATTGCTGCTTCGTCAGTAGTCAACGGTCTCACGTGATCTGCGCATGAGAGGCACCAGACTAACGGTCTGGGGAGCCGCTCCTGACTTCTACTTCCGGAATGTCTGAGATTTCTGCCGAGAACCAGCAGCCTTTCAGTTTCAATAGTGATTTCGGTCCTACGCTTCATACTTCAATTCCTTCAATCGTTACTTGCTGCGTCATAAGCCAGCGTGTTGCTGGATGCTCTCCTGGCCGCGCTCTTGGGAGGCCGGACGAAGCCCAGCGTGTTGCCGAGCACTCGCACCGCTATCCTCGGTCTGAAGAGAGCGGAAGGCTCAATCAGCATGCTGAACACTTCGAGGAGAACTCTGCGAACGCTGGCGTCGAAAGTGGAAAGCCTCAATACGTGATTCATGTAGCGGTGCATAAAGCGAGTCGCCAGCGTGGGAGAGCCGCCTTCGGTCTCGCGGTAGCGATAGTCTTCGCTGGTCGCCAACATCCATGGCGCCGCGTTGACCTTCGCGAGTCGCTCGTGAAATTGCCGGGCGAAGGTCTCAGGAGCGCCTTTCTGTTTGTGTAAGCACTCATCGAGCGCCATTGCGCCCATCGCCGCGATAGTCATGCCCTGCCCGTAAACCGGATTGAAGGCGCAAACGGAATCACCAAGAGCAATGAAGTTTTCAGGTTGATGGATTGCTTCTTCAAAGTGACGCAAGCGGTTCTCAGTGCCTCGATACCCTCTAATTGGTGAAAGCGGTTCGGCTCTGCGAATCGCGTCGTAAATAATCGGCGATCGCAAACTGCGAGCGAATTCGAGAAACGCTGCGTCGTCGGTGGGCGGGTAGTCGCGGCCGCCGCCGATGAGTGTCACCAGCCAGCGGTCGCCTTCAACTGTGAACAGAATTCCGCCGCGCTTCCTCTTGGGTGGAGCGGCCTGCACGAAAGCACATTTCCAGTCAGCGCTAAAATCATCTGGGATACGGTAGAGGCGACTCGCATACCCGAGGTGCGCGTTGATAATGGTCTCTTTGGGTGCGGTATAGCCGAGTTCCTCAAGCCATCGCGGAGCACGGGAGGCGCGGCCGGTTGCGTCAACCACCAGGTCCGCTGTGAGTTGCAACTCGACAACCTTGTCGGAGTTTTCACCATGGACCCGAACGAGAGCGCCGGCGATTCTCTCAGGTTGTTTTCCGGCGAGCAGGCGAACGATTTCGGTGTTCTCCATGACGCGCACGCGAGCATCTGCAATTAGATGGCGGCGCACGTGCAGGTCTAGCAACGGGCGGGTAAAAGTGAGAACCTCAAGATCCGACTTGAAGCGAACGCCCCAGCCCTGCGGCGTCAGCCACGCCAGATCTTTTCCCATAACCAGCAGCGGCGCGCCTGCCGCCATCATTTCCGGCTGCAGTCCGGGAAAGAGTTGTTCTAGGATGAGACGACCACGGGGCAGCAAAGCGTGAACGTGATTTGCCTGAGGAACGCCCCGTCGCGGTGAAGCGGTTGCTGGGAAAGAATCACGCTCGACGACTGTGACACGGTCGAAGTGGTCAGATAAAACTCGCGCTGCCAGGAGCCCAGCGAGGCTCCCGCCTAACACAACTGCGTGCCGTCGTCCGGTTGTTGAGGTTGAGAATGTGATTTCGCTGCTCTTGTCTGCTCTTCTGTTCATTACAATTACCTTTCAAAGTTCTCGGTTGCATCATTTCCGGATAGAATGAGTGCTAAGGATTGGCAAACAGGTCAGCTTTGTTTAGTCTGCTGCTCCGGCCTTCTTGCTACGGCGATGACGATACCCACACGGTCGGCGCGGCGTACTTAGGAAACTCTGAAATCCCTTTGAGATTCTTTTGAAAGACTTGTGAAAGAGATGAATAAAGGGCCAGCCAAGCGTTTCTATATCTTTGGGCTCTTTCGGATAGATGTGACGGAGCGCCTGCTCTTCGGTGAAAAAGGCGCTGTGCCGCTGACCCCGAAGGCCTTTGACACGCTGCTTTTTCTGGTGGAGAACCAGGGCCGCGTGCTCAGTCGCGAAGAGTTGATGGCGCAGGTTTGGCCCGACAGCTTCGTCGAAGAAAACAATCTGGCACAGAATATTTCGACGCTAAGAAAAGTGCTGGGCCCGGACGGAGCGAAGGCCATCGAGACGGTGCCGAAACGGGGTTATCGATTTGTAGCGGATGTGAAGGAGACTTTGGCGGATGCGGGCGATTTGATTGTGCGGGAACGAACTCGAGCACGGGTGGTTATTGAAGAAGAGACTGACGCGGATGAGGCGGAAACTCTGTTGTCTCCCTTCAAACTCAGACCGCCCGCCATTATTGAGGTGACCTCGAGCGCTATCAAACCGTCCCGAGGGCTGGAGTTCCCACTTGTGCAACCGCCTGAGACGATGTACGCGAGAAGCGGCGATGTGAATATCGCTTACCAGGTCATTGGCGATGCCCCGCTGGATTTAGTATTCGTTATGGGCTGGGTTTCTCATCTTGAATATTTCTGGCAAGAGCCAAACTTTGCGCGCTTCCTCCTGCGCCTGGCGTCCTTTGCCCGGCTTATTCTTTTCGACAAACGAGGAACCGGACTTTCGGATCGCGTGCCCAACAATGAGCTGCCAACTCTTGAGCAACGCATGGACGACGTGCGTGCCGTCATGGATGCGGTAGGATCCGAACGCGCCGCGCTCTGTGGCATCTCTGAAGGCGGCCCGATGTGCAGTCTCTTTGCCGCCACTTACCCAGAGAAAACGCTCGCCCTGGTGATGATCGGAACTTACGCTAAACGCACCTGGGACAGTGAGTATCCCTGGGCGCCAACCACCGAAGAACGGCAACACTTCTTCGAGGAGATCCGTGAGCACTGGGGTGGACCGGTCGGCCTGGAAGAGCGAGCACCAACTCTGGCCGATGATCCGCATTTTCGTGAGTGGTGGGCCACGTACCTGCGGATGGGCGCCAGCCCCGGCGCCGCCCTGGCCCTGACTCAGATGAACGCGGAGATAGACGTGCGGCAGGTGCTACCGACTATTCGGGTGCCTACATTGGTAATCCATCGCAGCGAGGACCAATGTCTCAAGGCTGAAGAGGGGCGCTACGTGGCGGACAGAATTCCGGGGGCGAAGTACGTCGAACTGCCGGGTCGTGACCATCTGCCGTTCGTTGGTGATCAAGACACCCTGCTCGATGAGGTTGAAGAATTCCTGACTGGTGTGAGGCACACGGTTGAGCCGGAGAGTGTGCTGGCTACCGTCCTGTTCACGCGCATCGTCGGCGCGAAGGGACTTGCCGACCGGTTAGGTGAGGTCCGTTGGGAAGAACTCATTCAACGACTACGGAACCACATACGGAAAGAGGTTGAGTGGTTCAGAGGACGAGAGGTCGACATGGTTGACGACCGACCGCTGGCGATCTTTGATGGTCCGGCGCGGGCCATACGTTGCGCTCACGCAATCAGCGAGTACGCCGCCCGACTGGGAATTGAGATGCAGGTGGGGTTGCACACCGGGGAGTGCGAGATCACGGATGGTAAGGTCGGTGGCACCGGAGCTGAGATTGGAGTGCAGGTGGCCAACAAAGCGGCCCCGGGAGAGGTCATAGTTTCGAGCACCGTGAAGGATTTGGTTGCCGGCTCCGGTATCACTTTTGACGACAAGGGCACTCACGAGTTCCCGGGTATTCCAGGCGAATGGCGACTGTTCCGGCCAGACCTAACGGCGAAAGCGGACCGAAGAGGTGCGGTTGTGTGACGGCTGACTAAGTGCACAACGAGGGTTGTCCTAAACGTTGCCGGTTGCAGGACCACGTGCGAAGATAGGAGCCTTCTCAAGGAGTTAACTAATGGCTACTCTTCTCGAACCGCCGAGAATAATGGAAGTCCTCACAGACGGAGTCCTCCTTCACAACGTTAGCTGGTCTACGTACGAGAGCCTGCTGCGCGATCACCCGGACGCAGCGAGCCCACGATTCACGTACGACCGCGGAGATCTATTGATCATGGTCACCTCACCTGAACATGAAAAAATCAACCGTACCCTCAACCTTCTCGTCGATCTGTTGGCAGAAGAGTTTCAGGTGCAGAGCTGCGCATTCGGCTCGACTACTTACAAGAGAAGGGATCTGAAGCGTGGATTTGAACCGGATTCCTGCTTCTACTTTAAGAATGAACAGCGTATGCGAGGCAAGAAGCGGCTCAATCTTGCGGTAGACCCGCCACCGGAATTGGTTGTGGAGATAGATATCTCAAATTCGAGTCTCAAAAAGCTTCCACTGTTCGCCGCGTTTGGTATTGCAGAGGTATGGCGGTTCGATGGGCAGGAAATGGAAATCCTCGTTCTTCAGCACAACGAGTACTACAGGAGAGAAAACAGTCTGGCTTTACCCAAAGTTACAGCAGCAGCCATAACTCGGTTTCTCCACGAGAGTTTTAAGATCGGTCGCCTGGAATGGATCAAGAAGGTCCGCGCCTGGGCGCAACAACAGCGAACCTTCAAACCACCGCAATGAATGCGAACCTCGCGCGGACGTGACTGATACGACGAAAGAACACGGCCGAACCGGAGGGAAGAGTTAACGATATGACGACCGTACTGAACCGGGCAAGAAAAGCCAACGCGAGAGTCGTACTACCTAACGTTAGTTGGGAGACATACGAACGCCTCCTCACAGATCTTTCTGATTGTAGTGTCCCTCACCTCACTTATGACCAGGGAAGGTTGGAAATCATGGGCCCCACCGC
>JAMQPI010000443.1 GCA_023717565.1 Pyrinomonadaceae bacterium
GGCATCGCCACCTCCGGCAGACGACCAGAAATCGATGCTTCGTTAGACGCGCTTGGAGTCGGCGCCGAGACCTTGGTAGTCGAGCGCGGCGACGTGCAGCGAGCCAAGCCCGCTCCAGACCTATTTCTTAACTGTCAACAACGGCTCGGGGTTTCGGTCGACGAATGCTTTGTTGTCGGTGACGCAGTTTGGGATCTGCTGGCTGCGCGCCGAGCCCGAATGCTATCGATCGGGCTTTTGAGTGGAGGTTACGGCGCTGATGAGCTGACACGCGCCGGCGCGTTCCGCGTCTATGACGACGCAGCTGAGCTTCATGCTTCGTTGGATGAGTTGGGGATACTTCCGTAAAGAGCAAGGATGAAGGCGGAAGGATGAAGGATGAATAAGAATGGTGCGTTCGTTTTTCCTGGTCTGCGTAGTTGGTGAGATTCATGGGAAAGGTCGAAATGAGTAAGACCAAAGTAACTTGTTATATCGCGTTGGTCCGGACTATCGCGCTTGGTGGTTTGTTACTCGGCCCGGCGTGTGTTCCCTTTATTGCTAAGGGCCAGACGACGGCGCGGGCCCAAACTCAAGTTGAAAAGCCGGATGCAGTCAAGCCGGCTGCCCAGGCGCCATACATTCCGCCTGCATGCGTGGGCAAGCCCATCACAAAAATGTCGCGGGCGGCAATGCTGGAGCGAATCGGGTCGGAGGTTAAGCCCAATCCACCGATCGCCCAGGGTGATCAGCTGAAGGTATTCAACGCGCTCGCAAAAATCATCGATGAGTCTTATCTGTATCCCGACTTCAAGGGCCTCGACTGGCCCGGCATCGTAGCTGAATTCCGCGGCAAGATAGAGCGAGGTCTGGACACCGAAAAATTCTACGCCGAGATGGAGGAATTCATTCGCAAACTGGGCGACAAGCATTCCTCATTTGAATCGTCGGTCAAAGCCGCAGCTGTGAAAGCACAGCTCGCAGGCGAGAACAATTACGTTGGCGTAGGCGCACTCTTTCAGTCTCTGGAGGAGAAAAAGCTGGTCACAATTCTTGCGGTTATTCCCGATTCGCCGGCAGAACATAGCGGGTTGCGGCAGCATGACATTGTGTTGGAGGTCGATGGACTCCCGTTGATAGTGAATGGCAAGGCCTACCCACACACGCGCGGACCAGAATGTTCGGCGGCAACTCTCAATCTGAAATCACCTGGAAAAGAGCCGCGCAACGTCACGGTAGTCCGGGCCCGGATGACGAGCCCCATGCCAGTCTACGCGAGGCTGGTTCCGAACACTGACAGCCGGCGCGTCGGCTACATCTTCCTGCCGACGTTCTTGGATCTCACAGTACCGGGCCAGGTCAAGAAGGCGCTGGAGGACTTTGGTCCACTTGATGGATTGGTGCTCGACAATCGGATGAATGGCGGCGGCTCGGGTCAGGTTCTGACTTCGATGTTGGCCTATTTCACATCTGGCACTCTGGGACACTTCGTCAGCCGCACTACACGACGACCGCTCGAGATCCTTGCGGCGCCTGTCAACAACTCGCAGCAGGTGCCATTGGTGATTCTGGTTAGTAAGAACACAGTCAGTTATGGCGAGATTTTTGCCGGCGCATTGCGAGACATTGGCCGCGCCAAAGTGGTTGGCCAAACGACTGCCGGTAAGGTTGAGACTCTGCATGGTTACACTTTCACAGACGGCTCGAAGGCCTGGATCGCCAAAGAACGCTTCGACTCGATACGGTCCCACGCCGACTGGCAAGGTGTTGGCGTCCAGCCGGATGTTGAGGCCCATGCTTTATGGGACGAATTCACTTTTGAGAACGATCCAGCGCTAGCAGTGGCCCTCAAGCTGCTGCCGCAGCGATAGCGGGGACGCGGAGAGACGGAGACGCTCCCATCTCCGCGTCCCCCCTTCCCCTCTTCTCCGTGTCTCCCTGTATCCGTGTCCCCATCTCCCTCCGCTTGACTGGGGAGGTTGGGGTCTTTAGGATCACGCCTTCATCTCCAGGCTTCATGAAGAGGTGACTCTAAGGGTATTACGGCTTCACTGGACGTGTGTAAGACGCGCCGCGCCTTCATTTACAGTCATCGTAAACCGTAAGACAGCCCGGCACCCAAGAGGTAAATCCTAGACTCAATTAGAGGGTAAATTTGGCTTCCTGGAAAGATTACATGCACCGGCGCGAGCGCGCTTACTACGACCGCGACAATAATCGTGTGGTGCGCCCGTTTGAGTGGGGTCTGCCGTTTGTCGTTGATCATGTCAACGGTGACGATCCGCGCGCGGTTCTTAGCCGGCACACGGAAAAAGCCCTCGGCGCGAGCGATGAGTTTTACGCGTTGCCGCCCATCAACGACTTCAATCTTGCTGGCGATCAACTGACCTGGACCAGCGCGGTGCACACGACCGCCGTCGAAAACAATGTGGCCCGCGCGCGTTACTTCCCGGCCAAGTCCCGGAATGGGAAACGTCCGCACCGGGCGGTGGTGGTTGTGCCGCAGTGGAATGCCCAGCCCGAGAGCCATGTTGAAGCTTGTCGCATCTTTAACATGCTGGGGATCTCTGCCTTGCGGGTGACGGTTCCGTATCACCAGGAGCGAAGGCCGCCAGAACTCGAACGCGCCGATCATTTGGTAAGTCCGAACGTCGGTCGCACGATTCAATCGTTTAGACAAGGTGTGCTCGACACTCGCGCGGCCGTACGCTGGCTTGCGAATAACGGCTACGATCGCATCGGCATTCTCGGCACCAGCATCGGCTCATGCATCTCGTTTCTGGCGTTTGCCCACGACCCGCAGATTGTAGCCGGAACGTTCAATCACGTTTCCGGTTACGTCGCTGATGTGGCCTGGCACGGAATGTCGACGCTCCATGTGCGCGAGGGTTTTGCAGATCATATAACGCTCGATGAGTTGCGCGAGTATTGGAGTCCTATTAGTCCCGTGCCCTTCATTCCCAGGTTACCGGGGATGGGGCGACGGCCGATGCGATGTATTTCGGCACGTTACGATCTGACTTTTCCGGTTAACCTCTCCCAGGACGTTATCGCTGAGATGCAGCGATACGATCTGCCCCTCGACGTGGTCTGGCTTTCCTGCGGTCATTACACGACTGGTGAAATGCCTTGGAAAGCGATTGACGCCTGGAAGATTGCCACGTTCTTCCGCAAGCACTTATGACCTCGTAGGCATGAGCCTTAGCCGCGTTTGATTCCAATAGCGCGTTCAAGAGGTGAATGGCCCGTCCTATCAAACGGTGCCCTGGGCAAATTGGACCGAGATGACTTTCGCCGGCGGGTTGGCTTGGCCGCTGGTAGATGGGTTTCTCTGTTAGGATTGGCGAGTTGAAGACTTATAATCTCCGGTTCCTTTACCATCCAGGGAATGCACCAAAACCATTGTAGATAACCAGCGATAAAAACCACGAGGCAAATAACTATATAGTCGAAGGGCGGAGATACGAGGGGCGGGTATCCCTGGAGGAAGGAAGCAGCAAGTACAGCTGCGGGGACCGAGCTCGGAAACGACAAGAGGATCAGATATACAATGGTTTCGTTATTGGTAAAGGAGTAATCCGGATACAACACATACGTACCTAGAACGAGTTGTAACAGAAAGAAATTTGTAGCAATCCAGGCATATTTCATCGCCTGCTTCATGTAGATTTTCCGCTTACCTGTCATGGCTGTGATTTAGACACACAATCCATTCAATTGTTCCCACTTCCCCGACACACCGTGCCGCGAGACACTGTCAAACGCCTCCAAGAACAACTCGACGAAGCCAAGCGCCGCTTCGGCCCCGGCGAGGACCAGCGAGTCGAAGACGTGCTCGTTCGCCTCAGCCATTGCAAATTCTCGAATGCCGAAGCGCTGATTCGGTTTCATGAAGGCCTTCTCTTCCTTCGTGCGTATCCTCACGGACGACGTATTCTCCGCATTGTAGAGAAAGAGCTCTCTTCCTTTTCCAAACGAGTAGAACTGCTGGAAACCAGTAGCGCCGATACCAGCGCTCTCCTTCATCCTGATATTTCCGGCATCACTCACACGGCCGTCGTTGACACGTTCAGCTACAACATAGTTCGTTGGCTCTTGAAGCTACATCCGTCGCAGCTGAAGCTCGACTGGGATTGGTTCGAGGACGAGTACCGCCTGGCTGCAACCTGGACCAGATTTATGCCGCTGCTCGAAGAGGATGCCTTGGTTGAAGCTAATGTACCTTACGTTGAATGGCTGCGAGCGGCAGCTGGTCGCGGCAAGGGTCAACTTGCCTGGCTGATTCAAAGATTCGAATCGCTTTCAGTTACCAACAAAGAAAGAGCTGAGCTCTACGATTCGCTCAAGCTCTACGTCCGCTGGGCCCCATCCTATAAGGCTACGCGCACCGGAATGAAGTTGCCTGTTCGCGAAGTCTATTATCACCGCCAACCTCTCATCCAGAGACGCGACATATCATTGCGAGCTGAGTTGGAATCACCGCCCCCTATGCTGAAAAGGCTTCCCGGACATCGCGGTCAGGCCATTCTCGACTTGATGCGCGAGACCTCTACAGTGCGTTATCGCGAACTCCATGGATTCACACATGGCGATCAGAAGCGAGTGTTCCAGACGAGCATCGGCCGCGGGGTCGAGCTCTATATCGTCGGAGTTTCGCCGGGATCGAGGCTGCCGTTGCGCGCCTACCATGCTGCGATGATTTTCAAGAACGGAGTTCCAGTCGGGTATTTCGAGGGGATATCGTTGTTTGAACGCATGGAGAGTGGCTTCAATCTCTACTACAGCTTTCGCGACGGCGAGACGGCCTGGCTTTACGCGCGCACCCTAAACATCTTTAGCCACCTGCTGGGTGTCACTGCTTTCTCACTTGACCCTTATCAGATTGGATTTGAGAACGAAGAGGGCATCGAGTCAGGAGCGTTTTGGTTCTATCGGAAGCTTGGGTTTCGGCCCACCCGACCGGAATTGCTTGAACTGACCCGCGCTGAGGAAAAAAAGATGTCTCGGCGACCGTCTTATCGCACCTCGAAAGCCGTGCTGCGCCGGCTCGCCGCCGCCCCGATGATATTTGAACTAAATGAGTCAACGGTTGGAGACTGGGATCGATTTCAGGTTCGCGGCCTAGGCCTGGCGGTCCAACGCCGGATGGCCACGCGTTTCGGTGGCGATGCGAAGAAGATCCGCGCTGCATCAGTCGAGAAGGTAGCCCGGATGTTGGGTATTCGTGTGCGGGAATGGGGCGAAGTCGAGCTTTCGGCGTTGAGTGATTTCGCCGTAGTGCTTGAGCTAATTCCCGAGTTGAGCCGCTGGACTGATAGCGAGCGTCAGGCAGTAGTTAGAATCGTTCGCGCGAAGGCGGGTGTGGACGAGGCTCGATACCTGAAGTTGATGCAGCAGCACGGGCGATTGCGCGCCGCGATGATCAAACTTGGATCATGCTCAACAAGCGCGCAGCCGTGATTCCAGTACCTTATCTTCGGTGAAATCCTCCAACCTCTGAAAATACTCAGCGCCCTTATCGAGAGCATTCTCAGGTACCAGCCCCACAATCTCAGTGCTCACGATCTCG
>JAMQPI010000459.1 GCA_023717565.1 Pyrinomonadaceae bacterium
GATTCACGCTGATCAGTTATCGCTCTCAGGCGGGGCGAAATTGGCGGCCGAGTTGAAAACAGTGACGGCGGATCATCTCGAGCATACAGATGCCGATGGAATCGCCGCGCTAAAATCCGTGGGAGTTCAACCCGTGCTTTTGCCTGGCTCAGTTTACTCGCTGGGTTCGAGTCGCTACCCGGCCGCACGGGAAATGATTGATGCCGGCCTTGCGGTCGTCCTGGCAACTGACTTCAATCCCGGCTCGTCGCCGACACCCTCAATTCCGATGGTGCTTTCCCTGGCTTCAACGCATATGAAAATGACTCCTGCGGAGTCGATCACCGCGTCGACTATTAACGCCGCCTACAGCCTGGGACGTGGTGAGAGCCTGGGCTCGCTGGAGGCAGGGAAGACAGCCGATTTTGTAATCCACGATTGCAACGGATACCGCGAACTTGCTTACTTTTTCGGGATTGAACATCCGTGGAAAGTCTATGCCCGCGGGCGCCTCGCCTTTAGCCGATCCTGATACTCCTTTGCAATGCCGAGTCACCCCACAAAATAACTCGCCTTAATCCATAATGAAACTCAAAAAGTGATTGACGCCTGCCCCTACCTATTTTATTATCCCCTCAACACTGGAAAGGAGGTGATCAAAAAAATATATGAGTTCTAATCACAGTGAGGTGGCTGCGGCCTGACCTCTGAACTTTAATCATCGATTGTTAGGATTACGGTTCAGTCGTCTCACTGCTTGGTGCTCCTCCTTTCTGGAAGCAGCACACAGTTAGTCCACAGGCCAATCCGAACAGTACACCGGAAGCCGCCCATGATGCGTTCGTGGGCGGCTTCTTCCGTTAACTCCATTCAAAGGCCGCGTCCGTAGCAGCAACGAATAGAAAGCTATTCCAATTGTTTATGAAGAAGCAATGCTTGAAAGCTTCCTTCGGCAGGTCGTCCGGTAATTTGGGTATTGCGGCCTTAAACTGAGTCGTTTCTACGGGGCCATCATAGCTCACCCAAAGAGGCCCTTCATCATAAGAGTACCGCGGATCTGGTGGTGCCAGTGCTATGTAGAGAAGTCCGGTCAGCGTGAGAAGGCCATCTGCTTGGCGCTCATCACGAGCATCAGGGTTCCCTACGAAGAGTGTGACGCTAAATTTCGCAACTCTCGACAGGAAATCGAGATTGATGCTCTTAATATGAGAGTCGTGAAAGTCAGCGTGTGGATACCTATCATCGAGCAACGAATCTAGATTTAGCTGAATCAAGATTTGGTCCCCGGTGCAGGAGCTTCCCGAACAATCCAACTATGGTTTAGGTGTTGGTGAAGGGGTCGCCGTCGTGGTCGCGGGGCTTTCCTCGGATGGCAGCACTCGTGAAGGATCTTGCTTATCCGGAGACGTGTGCAGATGGACGGCCACCCAGTCTTTGCCCGCGCGCTTGAATACCAGCGTCATTCTTCCGGTGGCGGTTTCTGGGACGTCCTTGTAGGTTTGGGATTGGGTCCAGAGACAGGTGACGACAGCGCCGTCGCGACCCAGCATCGTCACTGCGAGATCACGAGTTACCAGTTTCACATCCTTGATATCCGGGTAGGAGCTCTGGCGATTCTTGCGCATCTGTTCCCAGCCCCTGGTTACCGTTCCATTGTTGTTGAATAGGACCAGGCTAGGCGAATTCCAATAGACACCGCTCACGAGCTTTACGTCTGCCTTGCGTATCCCATCGATAAGTCGATCAAAGGCATCCATCACTGTGCCGCCAACGGGCGCGGGAGTAGGAACAACTTTCGGCTTGACTGGAGGAGCCTTCACAGCGGGCGGAGTTGTGGCTGTGCGTTGACTGGATTTTGGCTTTGGCAGATCGGCCGATTTATTTGTGTTCGTACTGGTCGAACGAGCCGGCCCAGTAGAAGACGAGTTGGTATTCTGGGCTACGGTAGTAACAGCCAGGAAAGCAAACAGGCTCATTAGGACGATTTGTCTAGTCATAATATTTCCTCCCGCTATTCAAAAGTAAATCCAGCCAGATACTCTGGTTTCAAGTCACCAGCCAAAGCTCCAACGACCAATCTCAAACATCTCCCAGCGCATTCATCACGTCAAACCACGGGACCCCGCTCCGTAGCCTCGTTACCGAGCGGTCTTTTCCCAGAATAGCAAAGACCTCGAACATCGAAGGCCCCACTGCTTGTCCTGTCAACATTGTCCGCGAGCCATTGATCAGCAGGTCTGACTTGACGCCTTGCTCCTCAGCAAACTGTCGCAGTGCCGCCTCAGCCGTATCGTGTGTGAAAGGGTCTGTCTCCTCCAGCCGATCAGCTAACGCTGGCAGGAGTTCTTTGAGACGCGGCTCTTTCTTCAAGTGCTTGTTTATGGCGGTGGCTTCGAAATCAAAGTCGTCCGAAAAATAAGCCCGACCCTGGGATGAAAAGTCCTTGAGCGTGTGAAAGCGCTGACGAATCAAGTCGACTGTTTTTGCAAACCACTCGAGCTCGTCTTCTTCGTATTCCTCGCGCCAGAGTTTATTCGCACGCAGTTCAGCCTTCACCATGGGCAGCAATTCTTCGAGCGGCGTCGTGCGAATGTATTCAGCATCCATCCACATTTGTGATAAGTAAAAAACTGTCGCTCGGGTCCACTAAAAAGAGTAACGAGTGACAAACGACGTTCGGACAAGGTCTTTACTTGCCGGGCGTCACTTGTCACTCGTCACTGCTGTTTCTGGCGGAGATGACAGGATTCGAACCTGTGAAGGGCTTTTGACCCTTAACGGTTTAGCAAA
>JAMQPI010000467.1 GCA_023717565.1 Pyrinomonadaceae bacterium
CTCTTCAACGACTTGCGCGTGGAGGGGCGTAACGCGCTCATCGTGAGAAACAATCTCGCCGACCTGGTCGGTTCAGTTTCCCTGCAGCTCAACGGCCCGGTTAAGGATCCGATAATCTCAGGACGAATTACCGCCACCGGCGGGACGCTGAATTTCCGGAACGATCGCTACGAGATCACTCGCGCCTTGATGGATCTGCCCCCACGCCGCCGCAATGCCGATCCGATAATCAACATTCAGGGAGAAGCTCAGATTCGAGGTTATCGCATCACCGTGAACCTCACCGGTCCACTTTCGCAGCCGCAAGCGTCGGTGAGTTCTGAGCCGGCCCTGCCGCAAGCTGACGTGGTGGCCTTGATAACTACCGGCCAACTCTCAACCGGCGACACCAGCGCCTCCATTCTGGGACAGTCCGGTCTGGGAACAGCCACGAGTCTGCTCACCGATGCCCTCATCAATGCTCCCGCCCAACGCGCAACCAGCAAGCTTTTCGGACTCAGCCGATTTGAAATCAATCCGGTGATTGGCGGTCGCACCGGATCGACGCCAGGGGCGCGTCTAACTGTCGGCAAGAGAATCAACAAGGACTTGTCCGTTACTTACTCAACTAACGTCACTTCTGACCCGAACCAGATATTGGCTGTTGAGTATCGCGTCTCCGATCGTCTCTCTTTCATTGCCCAGTACGAGCAGGCGTCTACGAGGCAACTAACGTCACACAAAGATGCCTTCAGCTTTGAAATTCGGTTTAGGAAACGGTTCTGAGCAATGGGGCACTGTAACAGCGGGACGGGAAATCAGAGAATCTTGCGAACGGCAGACCGAGCGACGGTTGCCGGGAATAGCGTAGCCTTTTATTACCAATCTGTGGGCTCGCGGACACTGAAGAATCTCCTGGCGGTTCTCCTGTTGACGACTATTGTTTGTACCGCTTCGCTCACGGCAGTCGCCGGAGGAATGGATGAATATGAGGGTCGCGTGATTACCGCGATCGAAGTGGTGTTTGAGGGTTCCCCAGCCGATCCAGCCGCCCAGACCGACTTCCAGTCAATTCTCAAGATAGCTCCCAATACTGAATTCTCAGCCGTGCGGGTACGTGATTCGCTCCAGTCTCTGTTTGACTCCGGCCGAGTAGCAAATGCACGTGTGGAAGTCCTTGAGGCCGCAACCAAGACCGGCCCCCTGCGACTTCGATTTGTAATTCAGCGACAGGTGCAGATTGGCGAGGTCAGAATCCAGCTGGGTCCGGTCGTGGGTACGCCGATAGCTGAAGATGAGTTGCGGGCCCGGTTAAACCTGATCCAGCCCGGCACCCGACTCTCAAAGCAGATAATCGTACGGAATACTGATGAGATTCAAATCTACCTGCGAGACCGCGGTTACTTCAACGCTGCGGTAGAACCGATCGAAGAGTTGGACCGGAGCGGAACGCGAGCCATCGTGACCTATCGCATCACGCCGGGCGAACAATCGCGAGTTGGGGCATTCCATATCGACATCAGTGGTTTTGATGTGGCCCGGGTGCAATCGTTCCTGAAACTTACCCCCAATGCTCACTTCACTCGCGAGGCTTTGGGCGAAGACGTCAAGCGTATCAAAGAAGCGATCATTGCGGACGGATATCTCGCTCCGCAGTTGGAAGAGGCCCGCGTTGAGCGGGATGCGGAACGCAACCTGATGACGATCAACCTGAAGGGCGCTGTTGGACCCAAAGTAAAAGTGGATATTCCCGACTACCCATTGAGCGAAAAGGCAAAGCGCGATCTCTTGCCGGTGATGCGCGAAGGGAATATCGACGTGTCGGCCATTGCCGAGGGTGCCCGCAGGCTGCGCAACAGGCTCCAGGAAGAGGGTTACTTTTTCACGGAAATTACCGCCGTTTGCAAAGTCACGCCGCCGCTGCCAGCGATGGGATCAAACGGCGCCGCGGAGACTTGCGAAAATCTGAGTCCGGAAGCGTTGAGTGGCCGTTCGGTCGAGCTTACCTACCAAATTGAAAGAGGCCGCCGGTTCCGCCTGGCCGACATTAGGATCACTGGAACCAACAAACTTGTTTTCGAGGATGTCGAGGCGGATTTGAAGAGTCAGAAAGCGAGCGCGATCGGGATAATTCCGTTCCTGGGCTACGGCCGCGGCTACACCAGTCTCACCCTACTCGAGCAGGATCGGCGAATCATCAGAAACTACATGCGCGATCTTGGCTACCGCCGTGCGGAGGTCGAAGTACTGCAAGGCGTTTCCATCAGCGGTGAAAACCTGATCATCACTTTCAATGTCATCGAAGGACAGTTGACGCGTATCGCCGGGGTCGAGGTACGAGGCAACACCATTTACACCGAGCAGCGCCTTCGCAATCGACTTCGGACCGTCATCGGTGCTCCCTTCTCGCGCTCGCAGGCAAGGGCCGACAGCGAGCGAGTGTTGGCTCTCTATGCCCGCGAAGGTTACGTCAACGCGCAAATCAATTTTTCTATCATTGAGCTTCCCAAGAAAGGCGAGGAGGAGCAGATACGTCTGATCTACTCGATTACCAACGAAGGAGAAAAGGTTTTCATTAATCGCATCATCGTCAATGGCGTGACCGGCAACGCTAAAACTCAGCTCACCAAGCGAGACGCTATTGCCCGGGCTATCACTTTGAAGGAAGGCGATGTACTCAGGGCTGATCGCGTTGCGGAAAGCGAACGTGAACTCTATCTCACGGACGCCTATCGCCAGGTAATCATCCACACCGAGCCCGCCGGCGAGACCGCTTCCGGTTTCAAGAAGGAGGATCTGATTATCGATGTTGAGGAGAAGAAACCCCGCGTCATGGATTACGGTGGTGGCTTCTCGACCGATACTGGCCCGCTGGGTCTGCTCGAGTTCAGCAACGTAAACCTGATGAACAAGCTGCGTCATGGAGCCATGCGCCTGCGTACCAGCCAACGGCAACAATTGCTGCGTCTTGAGTATGTCGATCCCCGATTCGCACGCTACGGCGAAAGACAATTCGCCCCGTTGGCTCTAACGCTTGAATACCAGCGCGACTCCACGGTTACTCGTTTCTTCCGTTCCGCAATTGACCGCGGGACAAATGGTATCGTGCAACGTTTGGACGAAGACGGAAACCCGGTTGATGAAAGCGGAATGCGCGTTGACGAACCCACGATCAATCGGTTTACGGCGGCTGTGGAAACCCAGCGGGTCCTTGACCAGCGGACCCACACGATTGTGTTTGCGCGCTACAGCTATGAAGACGTGCGCTTATTCAATCTGCAAAGTTTATTGATCAAGCCCATTCTGCAACCTGATCGCGCCATTCGGCTCTCCCGTTTCGGAACTTCCTTTGTCCGAGACACGCGCGAAAGATGTGAACGCGGGTTGATTGGCACTGTGCGCACGGCTGACGGGGCCGAGCCCGGAACACCCGGCGAAATCTGCCGTTATAACCAGGTGGATGCCACCAGGGGTGAGTTCTTAAGCCTGGATTATGCGGTGGCGTTGAGGCAGTTAGGTGGGAACGTCTCTTTCAACAGGTTCCAGGCAACTTACCGGCGGTACTACAAGATGAAGAGCTTGGGCGGGACGGTGTTCGCTGGGAACGCCACCCTGGGCCTAGCCAATATGTTCAATCCGCGCGATCGGGATGAGACCGGAACCATAGATGAGATCGACCTTACCCTGCCCATTAGCGAGCGATTTTTTTCCGGAGGTTCCACAACCCTGCGGGGCTTCGCATTTGAGGAGGCCGGGCCCCGACAAGCGATCATTCCCGTAGGCGTATTCCACGATCAAGACGGAGAGGTTATTTCCCTCAATCCGTTCACGGTGCCCGTGGGAGGGAACGCGTTGGCAATAGTAAATCTGGAAGCGCGCATACCGATAACCAGGTCATTACAGGTAGTACCGTTTTACGATGGGGGTAACGTCTATCGTCGGGTAGGTGAATTATTTGGGAAGAACGAGGACACAGCTGTCCCGCCGGGTGATCTCTTGGCCGCTATCAACGCCGCAAACTTGCGCGCCCGCTGGTCACACACCGTGGGACTAGGTTTCAGGATTCAGACCCCGTTGGGTGGAGCTTTAGCGATTGATTATGGCTTTCTGTTCAACCCGCCAAGGTTTCTGATTCCTCAGCAGGCCCCGGACTTTCTTGCTCCGCCGGCGATATATCGCCTTAAACAAACGCAAATTCATTTCAGGTTTACGCAGACGTTCTAAGAGAGAGGGAAACAGAATGCAGACGGCAGACGGCAGACGGCAGACGGCAGACGGCAGACGGCAGACGGCAGACGGCAGGCAGCAGATGGCGGATGCGCCGAGTTCTCTCACGCCTTTTCCTGCCGTCTGCCGTCTGCCGTCTGCCTCCTCTTCGCTTCCTGCCGTCTGCCTCCTCTTTGTTTGTTGCTTCCTGCCGTCTTTTGCTCACGCGCAGGAGACCGTGGACAAAATGGTGGCCACCGTAAACGCCGGTGTGCGCACCGAGCTGATTACCTATTCTGATCTTTTTTGGCAGCTGGCCCTGCAACCGAACACGTCGCTCGCAAATCCCGGTTCAGACGATCTCAATCGGGCCCTACGGTTGGTTATCGACCAGAGGCTAATTCTGCAGGAAGCCGAGAAGCTGCCAACAATCTCTCCGACCGATGATGAAATCCGGAATGCTCGAGACCAACTCGTCAAAGCATTTCCATCCACGGCCGAATTCCAGCAACGACTCTTGCGGGTCGGCCTTACTAGTGAAAAACTGGATGAAATTCTCGAGCACCGCGTGAGAATTGAGAAATACCTCGACTTCCGTTTTCGCAACTTTGTGCTGATCTCGGAAAAAGAGATCGCTGACTATTATCGGGACGTCTATGTTCCGCGATTGAGAAGACGATCTCCGGGACAAATCATTCCGACGTTGGAGGAGGCCCATGACGATGTCCAAGCTACTCTTACGGAAGCCAAAATCGAGTCAGATACCGATGCTTTCCTCGATACTGCGCGAGAGCGGGCTGAGATCGTGATGTTGCATCCCCTTTAGCTGGTAATACTGCTAGATAAGGCGCAAGCTCGCTACCGCACTGCTCGTTGCCGGTGCCTTCGCCGACTGGGGCAGCAACGTCTGTCAATTAATTCATGTCAGCTCGTAGACCACAGAAACGGCCTCGCGTCGGACTAGCGCTTTCAGGAGGCGCAGCGCGAGGGATAGCTCAAGTTGGAGTGCTGCGGGCCCTTGCCGAGCATAATATTCCCATCGACTGCATTGCCGGGACTTCAGCTGGTGCTCTGGTAGGTGGTACGTTGGCCTCGGGCATGGCTCTTTCCGAGATAGAGTCCATTGGCAGAAGTATGCGGTGGCGCGACGTGGGGCGAATGACCATGTCGCGAATGGGCGTCCAGAGTAATGAGCGCCTTGAACAATATCTGCGTGAACGTCTACCAGTCACTCGTTTTGAAGATCTCCCCATTCCCTTTGCCGCTGTGGCAACTGATCTTCAGTCTGGCAAAGGCGTCATCCTGCAGGGCGAGGGCGATGTCCCGTTCGCGATCCGCGCCAGCTGTGCGATTCCCGGCTGGTACATTCCCGTGACCGACGAACGTGGAAGACAGCTCGTAGACGGCGGTCTGGTTGCCAATGTCCCTAGCGATGTGGCGCGTTCCATGGGCGCGCACATCGTCATAGCAGTTGACGTCAACGCGGAGGGTGCTGCTTTTCTGGGTCCATCGCTTTCCATCATCAGCGTAGTGTTGCAGTCGATGATGCTGGTACAGAGGACTGCGTCGCTTTACCAGCTGGCGGCGGCTGATGTAGTGATCAAGCCTCGCGTTGGACATATCCGTTGGGACGAAATGAGGCGCGGAGAAGAGCTCATCGCGGCTGGCTACGAGGCGGGGCTTGAGAGTATCCCGGAGATCGAGATGGTGATTGCAGCT
>JAMQPI010000499.1 GCA_023717565.1 Pyrinomonadaceae bacterium
GTTTCGAGGTCCGCGTTATCAACTCTAATGCAATGGGCCAGCAGGGGTTTTGTTTGCAACACGCAATGTCGCTTCAGGTATTGAATAGATGACAACCCCGGCGTGCGCCATTCGATGTCGCGTTTAGCAAGAGCGTCCGCAAATGTCCCCTGACCTTCACGCAACAACATCTCTTCCGCAAGCGATTCGGCTGCGTGCATCATCACCGGCAAGTTCTCTGATAGAGCGAACTCCGAAATCAGCTCGAGCTGACGCCCGCAGACTGTATAAGGCGCATGCGGGGAAACCCCAACTTTCACCAGGCCAGTTTCCGCCTGAGTTAGGCGAGCCACTTTGGCCGTCAGCTTCGCGAAATTGTCATCAGCCACTCTAGGATCCGGCCCAAAAGACTCCTGAAAGACTATTCCCCGGAGCCCAATATCGTTCAAGGCCTTCATGCTCTCATAAGCACTGTCGCTGGCATCTGCCAGAGAGGTAACGCCGGCGCGCACTGCTTCGATTGCTCCCCAGGCCGCGGAGACATAGCGATCGTCGGGCGTCATCAATTCGAGACGCGCTACGGTCAGTTTTCTTAACCAGCCGGTAAAGTCGGACTCTTCGCTTTCCAGAAAGCCGCGCATCGCCGTCAGCTCTAAGTGCGAATGCGCATTGATCAAGCCTGGGAGTATGGCCGCATCTGGATAGTGATGCACCTTCGCCTCAGGATATTTCCCGACGAGGGACGCGCGCGCACCGATGTCCGTTATCCGGCTCCCATCGATTGCAATCGCGGCATCCTCAATTGCAGCCGATGAGATGGGCAGGACCCAGCGAGCGGAGTACAGGATAGTCATGATTTGCCCGATCCCCTACTCGTTTCCGGTGGGTTGAAAAGCGATAGGAGCGGAGCGTTGTGGCCGACTCTCGGGCAGGCGGCTATTTGAATTGATCGAGATCACGGCGGTGCCAGATTGAGACGGAACGCCTTTCAGCTTGCGATAACGCTCAAGAATCGAAATCACGTACGCGCGGGTCGAGGGAATGTTGATACGCTGAATGAACTCGTCGCCGGACAGAGCCTTGCCGTCTTCGCCGGGGCGGTTCCAGTCCGCGGCGCGGCTGGGGCCAGCGTTGTAGGCGGCAATCATACGAGCTTCGGCGTCCGGCGTATCGCGGTATTCTTCGTAAAACTTTTCCAGGTACCAGCAGCCAATCTGAACATTCCTTTCCGGATCGCGCAATAGACTTGCAGGTTCACTGGCCATCTGCCGCTCGAGTTCGCGCATTCCGGTTTCGGAGGCCCAGTCGCGCCCAACTCCGGCTGTGACCTGCATTAATCCAATCTCGCCGTCTTTGCCAATCTTCCAGGGACTAAAATATGTCTCCTCGTAAATTATGCTCCACACCAGATCAGGATCAAGACGATAGATGTTGGCCTGCCGGGCGATCAACCCGTCATAGCGATGGATCCAGTATCGATTGAGGGAGTAAGCTGCGAATACGGCAATGAGGATTACAAGACTAACAACAATCAGACGCTTCATTAATATTGATCATCAGTCCTGTTTCGGGTCCGACTGCTAATTTCTCCTCTTTAATCCTGACCAGAAAGTAGCCGCGGAGCAGGTGAGATCCACGCCCTCGTAACGGGAACGAAGTGCTTGCTCGTCCAGGACGTGTCCTTGCAACCAGACTTCCGCGTCCAGAGTGACGCCCGGTGCCAGCGACTCGCCTCTAAGCGCGCGCTGATTGACGAGGACTTCCAGCTTTATTCGTTCGAGATCGAGATGGATCCAGTAAAGGTCGCTACCGGAGAGGGGGTTCTTTAGCGGCTTGAATGCGATTACGGTGCCCGAGAGACTCCAGTCATTTTCATGGGCAGCGCGCGAAGGCGCAGCTTTTTCCAGTGGCATCCAGCGGGTCTGGCCACAACTCTTGCGGACTCGAGCGCGGTAAGCAAGCCCGCAAAGACCCACATGCAGTTGCTGCGCGGAGAAACCGTCCGGCCCGACTTCGGTGAGATTTTGCAGTTCAAACAGGACTTCGCATTCCGTGCTTTCGCGATACCCATGGACCACTGCTTCGCCCTCTTCATCGTATTCGGTAAGCGCCCAGGGACTAATCGTCTGAATGTACTTTGCACGAAATCCGGGACGACAGTCTGCATAAAAGACGTCGCCACTCCCCGATTCATAAAGCACGGTCCAGACCTCCAGGCCTTCACCCAACTTCCAACAACGACCATGGAGCACTGCGCCACGACGGCTCAGTTGTGTGGGTTCACCCTGGTCACCGGCCCGCTCGGCGAGGTAGTTAAAGGCCTTCTCACTCGGCACTTCTAATCCAATTGTCTCGAAAGTAGGATTCATGATGGATCTAACCTATTTTCCTCAGACGCTTGGGCTTCTCATGTTTCGGCCCGCTGGCGTTCACTTCTTCATCACGCGGTGCTCGACTCTTGTAGCCGCGAATACGCCTTTCCGGTCCGTGCGAAGGACGCACACCCGAACGAACCATCTCCGCGAACAAATCAACATCGTAGTCGACTTCCCTCGACATCTCCTCGCGAATGGCGTGTAGAACCTCCAGAAACTTTGGGCGACGATACATAAGATATTTTAGATTTCCGATTTTAGATTTTTGATTTTACTCCGATTGCCAACCAATCAACAGTCTGACAAGTGATACTGATTTGGCAAATCAAAAATCACATGGTCTTCTCCGTGGCTTCAGAGACAAGAAACTCCGGAGTCACGATCATGGGAACGTAAAATCCCGCCGCGGTATTGAACAGCCGGATGCGCGCCTGTCGACGAACATTCGCCAAGTGACCAAAATTCCAGGTCACCAGGTAATCGATCTTGTGATAAGAGGCAATCGCGACATGCAATGCATCGGCTATGTACTTGCGATGAAATATTCCGCGCGACACGTAACCGTCCGCCAGGATGGCCGCTTCATCGGTTAGTTCAACCTGCTCCAGCGGGGCTATCAGTTTTAAGTAAGATGTTTTGTGGGGATCCGGAACTCGTTCGAGCTCACGGGAAACCAGCGCCGAGATAACCGTGCGATAGTCTTTCATCTCGTGTTCCCACCAACGGATAGTCAAGTCACGCCGAAAAGGCTCGCCGTTGTCGAGGTATGCGCCGATGACCGAGGTTTCGAGATATAGACTCTGCTTCATTGGGACTCGGGCCTTCACCTCTCTTCAGGGGTAGCGCTGCGGGCAGTCTGATTAAGCGGCTCCAGACGAATCACTCCACGACGAAAGTCAAAAGAGACTCGGAAATGCCTGAGAAAATTTCCGCCCAGAATTCCATCCTGAATGAAGCCCGCAGTTTCATTTACCGACTCCAGATCAAGAACGGCCACATTGATCTGTGGCCTGGAAAATGTACCCAGCATCACACTTGGCAAGAGCATCGTCTTCACATCTTCTGCTATCCCGGCTGCGCCGAAGACCCGCATGCGAGTAGGAGTCAGATAACTGGACAGTTCTTCGAGCGCGGCAAGTTTTTCCGAGACTACAGAAATACTGGCGCCCGTGTCGATAATGAAGTTTAGTGGCTTGTCGATGCCCTCCAGGTAAACCTCGCCGCTGAGGAATCCACTCGAAGTGGTGCGCAGTGGAATCTCCACCACCTTGACAGGTATCGGGGGATTAAGTACCGGAGCCTGATCTGTGGCGGGGGGCGTCTGCAACAGATCGAGATTGCCTGACTGACGCTGACGTACGAGTGTAAAGGTCCGCTCACCGTAATCGACCGCCGTTAGGAACTTTGAGATTATCGAGAGCCCAAGATAACCATCGACGGGAGTTTTGTCGTCAAAGAAGCGCCTGATGTACACGGGCACATTCTCCACTTTGACGTCGCCAATCTCCAGCAAATCGAGAAAACCGTAGACGATTTCAAACTTGCCACCTCCGCCTACGGCACGCGCCATACCTCCACGCGCAACCGGTCGGATGCCCAGTCTCTTGGCGGTCTCGTCAGAAACCACCGACATCCCGGAGCCAGTATCCAACACGAAGCGGAGCGGATCTTTCTGCCCGTTCACCTTGACCGTCAAGATTGGGCGGTTGTCGAACGATTCGAAGGAAACGACCGTGTTGCCTCGTCCACTCGGTACATATAGCGACCCCTGTTTCCCAAGGTACCGCAAGAAATCAATCAGTCCCCTGATTCGAGAACGGCGGTCGGCATCAGTCTTAGGCGCGATCATCAAGAAGCGTTCATAGGCGTCTGCCGCTTCCCTGTACAACTCGCTCCGCGCAGTCGCCTGGCCCAGATTGAAGATGAAGTCTGGCTCGTCCGGCGAAATACTTACCGCTCGCCGCAAACCTCGAATGCAAGGGTCTAACCGGTTCTCATAAAAATCAACCATCGCCAGACCGGCTACCGCCAGAGATTCGTCTTCTGCAAGACTGAGGGCAGTGCGAAACTCTTCAACCGAATCACGAAAGTTTCCCGAGGCCAGGATCGCCTGGCCCAGGAGGGCATGTCCGCGTGCTGAGAGGGGGTTTGCGAGAATCACTCTGGCTGCCTGATCGTACGCGTCTTGAAGACGTCTTTGCTTTAGGAGTGTAAAACTCAAGCCAAGTCTGGCTTCCTGGTCATGAATGTTCTTGCTCAATATCTCGCGAAAACTTTTCTCCGCCAGATCGAAGTCGCCATCGCGTAAGGCTTTCTCGGCCCGGGTTCGCGCCTTGCTGTCGCCTGGAGTCGCGGCTAATACAAGCGTATGTAGTCCCAATGAAAAGACAAAGGCGGCCACAATTCCGACCGCCAAATGGGTTAACATGTTAAAGCCTGGATACTGCATCGAACCATCCTCGAAGTCGAACTGCTGAGTTAATCTTACGACTCGTCGCATTCTTTGAACGGTTACTATTTTAAGACTTCCCCCGTTTTCATCGACCATAACACCAGATCAAGTTCATCGAAATCGATCCTTACGTCGCGGGCAACTCCCTTTAGCCTTTCTTCGATCTCCAGGTAACGCGCCCTGGTACTTGGGGGACGTGACGATTCGACTACCTCGAGATCTGCCAGACAACGCAATACATGCTTGTCCAGTATGGCATGACCCATTAACCCAATATTCCTCAGGAAATGGCTGGCCTCCTTATAGCCTAACCCTTTGATCCGTTTCTCTCGGGCCAACCAGTCGCGACGTTCAATCGGATCTGAGAAGCTCTCGAGCTGCTCGCGCAATCTCAATCCGCAATGCTCACGCAGATAGGTTCGCGCTATCACAATGTAGCCTGGCCGCGACACCGGAAAGCGATGGGCGCCAGCCTTCTTGAGGGCCGCGGTCATTTCCGCCCTCTTGCCGTTCCACAGTAACGGTCGCACCGCTTCGATGGACTTTAATCCCATCCTGGCCGACGCACCGGCCGTGAAGATACAGAAGACAAGTTCTTCCCAAAGTCGCGCGTCCGATCCATCGCGCCAGACTTCTTCAAACTCTCCGAGCCGCGCTCGAATCTCTTCTCTTCGTGCCTTGTGCGTGGCGCGTATGCTTTCAACTGTGACGGGCTGATGTTCGCGCACTGTGATTTGTCAATAGCAAGATTCTAGGTGGCCGCTTCTCTCATTGTCAACGCAATTAGACTTGGCTCCACACGATACAAATGGAATCTCTCATCGCCTATTGACAAAGCATGCAAGCGGTGGGTTGCTGCTGACCTTTATCTAAGGTGAAGAAAAGATGCAAAGCGAAAAACCATTTGTGGCATCACTCAAGAATGGCGTGTGGAGGGTGCATGGGTCGGCGCCGAAAGCCCTGGCAGGAGGAATCGCTATAGCAGAGATCTCAAAAAGCGACGCACGCATTTTGCGAGTCAGCCACGTTAGATAGCCACAACCCTGCCTGGTCAGTAAGTATGTTATTGCCTGATTTGGTTTGCCAGCTGAGGCGTCCTTTGCCTCAGCTCTGTCCAGTGCGCCGCGCGAACCGACTGGTCCACAACTCGGCTGCAGTTGGCCAGCGGGCATCCACAGAAACCCCGAAAGCATCGAATTGGCCTCTCCTAAAGGTTGTTCACTTCTCCCGAAAACGATCGTGTTATCATAAGTTGCTCGCCGAGTGAGCACTTTGGGTTAATGAACAAACAGATCACATCGCACGTCTTTTTGGCCATCTTGGGAGTACTTGTTTGGTTGCAGCCGGAATTAGTAGCTGCGCAGACGCCTACTGCGGAAGTCCCCAAGCCTCCGGTCTCGACCATCACTCCCACCCCGCCGTCTCAAATGATCGTCGTTGAACAAGCGGCAAGCACCTCAGCGGAGTCGCAAGTCCTTTATGGTCTGCAAGGGGTCCTGGTGGAAACGCTGGATGGGAAAACGGTGGCGGCGCAGTCAGCCGATGAGAATTTCAATCCAGCTTCCGCGATCAAGCTGGCCACTGTCCTGGTGGCGCTCAAGACCTTCGGCCCTCAGCATCGGTTTACCACCGGCATCTGGATCAACGGCACAGTTGATAAGCCTACCGGAACGCTCAACGGCAATCTCTACATCTCGGGCCGGGATCCGTCTTTTCATCTCGAACACGCCGTAATGATTGCGCGGCAATTGAATACTCTTGGTATTCGCACGGTGACAGGTAACCTGATAGTTGCGCCTGGTTTTACGATGAATTTTAACTGGTCGGCACGACGATCCGGCGAGCAGCTCTATGACACGCTTGATTCAACTCTGAGGTCAGGCGAAGCGAACCGGGCCTGGCAATACGAAAGAACGGTGCTCGGTGATCACGCGAGTCTGCAAACGATCCCAAGTGTGGCGGTAATGGGCGAAGTCGAAGTAAATCCTGTCGCATCCGATGCGAAACTCGTTCTCTCAGAGAAGTCGAGCAAGCTGGTCGACATTCTCAAGGTCCTTCTTTGTTACTCAAACAACTTCATGGCTGAGCGACTTGGGGACTCAGTCGGGGGAGTACAATCGGTGCGGCGCCAAGTG
Organism: Pyrinomonadaceae bacterium; assembly: GCA_023717565.1. Taxonomy (GTDB): domain Bacteria; phylum Acidobacteriota; class Blastocatellia; order Pyrinomonadales; family Pyrinomonadaceae; genus PSRF01. The sequence continues at coordinate 6,942 of JAMQPI010000499.1, forward strand.
ATAGACTCCCTGGGCTTGTCCGCCAGTGAGTTCAGGATCTCCTCGTTGAGTGGATTGGGAGTTAACCGCGTCAGCCCGCGAACGATGTTGAAGATCTTCAGGGCGTTGCGCGAGGAGCTGCGGAAAAACAAGCTGTCAACTACAGACATCATGCCGGTCGCCGGCATTGATCCCGGAACACTTCAGGATCGCTTCACGGACCCGGCATCCCGCGGCAGCGTGATTGCCAAGACGGGCTCGCTCATCAGAACGGACGGCGGAGTCAGTTCCCTGGTGGGCCAGATGAAAACAGCCGGCGGAGAAACTCTTCTGTTTGTAATCATGAACCGTCAGGGAAATGTTTCGCGGTTTCGCTTGAACCAGGATTATCTGGTGATGCAGGTTCAGAATTCGCGCGGAGGTCCGAAGGCATTCGACTATAAACCGCACATGTTAGCGATGAAGCTCGCCGACACGCAAAGCCTTCCTTCAGCCGGCGATGAGTATGAGCCGGTGAAGGGCCCAGTTCCTTCCCCGTAAAAAAGTCCAAAGATTCAAAGTATTGCGCCCCGGTGATCCTGAGATCCCCGGGGCGCTTTACCGTCCATCTCGCGCGCGGCGTGCGGCACCACGCACGAGCGGACGATCCCATGATTCCTTGTTCCCACCTTGTTCTGGTGCCGGGGCGTTACCCCCACTGATCTTAAACGGCGAAAGAACCCCGGTATTCAGGACGACACCCACAAATACTTCCTCGAAGTCTGTGAAGAGCGCTTGCGATTGGAGAACAGGAAGGTAGGAAGTTCGCTTCCTCTGGTGTCACCTGCGGTAACGGTTCAGAGGGCTCTCAAGGAAGGACATTAGAGAATTGGGCCATTTTTCGACGGAGAACCAGGTGGCATGGGTGTTGCCACCTCATCCTTCGCCGGGAACCAGATTGAAACCGGCTCTTTGGACTGCGGCACCGCGCCGCCCCTACGGAAAACAACAGCAAGAAGCTAGATCGCCGGAAAGATTCTCTAAGAGGACGAAATGACAATGGCTAATGCAAACCGAGGTCACGCAACAAGCTTGGACCGGGGCTTCTCACTCATCGAGTTGCTGATAGTACTAGCGCTGGTCGGCGTCATGACCGCAGTCGCGGTTCCGCAAATGATCGCTCAACGCCGCGCGATGCGCTCGAATGCCGTCGTTCGGGAGATAGCCACCCAAATGCGTTACGCGCGTCAAATGGCAATGTCACAGCAGCAAGCGGTGACATTTCAATACGACAACGTAACTAAGGAAATTAAGATCTTTGATCACAACAACAGTCTGCTGGACTTCAGGAGCGGAACTGCGGTTTTGGTATCAAACGGAGGCCAGCTCAACACCGGGGCGCCGGCCACGGTGGCCGCGACGGTTTCTCTAGCTCAGGGCGGGGTGGCAGCTTCGGAAATAGAATACGGGATTCCCGCTACGCTACCAACGACGGCGCTAGGTGATGGCATTTCAATGACAGCTCTGTATCAAAACAAGTTCACCGTCACATTTCAGGCTGACGGCTCGGTAGTAAATCCGGCCGGAATTCCCTGGTCAACTCCTCCGGTTGGGGTCGCAGTGTCGCAGGCCATTCCTATGGATCGAGCCATGTTCATCTACAACACAAAAGCAATTAAGGGATCAGCAGCGGCGATATCAGTGCTGGGCGCCTCAGGCAGAATCAAAGTGTGGAGGTACAACGACAGTGCAAACAAATACCAAGAGTAATAGTCCTCGGGTAACCGCTAACCATAAGCGTCACTCAGAGCGTGGTTTCTCATTGTTAGAAATGGTGATAGCAATGGTTATCTTGACCGTTGGCCTGCTTGGGGTGGCTTCAGCAATTGGCTACTCACTGATGGTCAGCAACAAAGGGCGCGGCGTGACTAATTCGAAGATGCTTATTGTTTCAGTCCTTGAACAGATGGAAACCCTGAGAAACACCCGCGAACTAAGCTTCGAAGAGCTTTCGAATACGCAGGTCGATGGGAGCACGTTTACCGGCTTCCCTTATGACGCAGCGGAGTTCCGTCCCGTCTCGACGGAACCTGGAAGAGACGGAATTTTTGGCACGGCCGACGATCTGTGGGGTGCTTCAGGTACCAGCGATGATATGACCAAGGCCCGCCCTGGCGTTTCGCGGCAGATTCAAATCATCTCGTTCCCCGCGAATCCTTATCTTAAGAAAGTTAAGGTCACTCTGCGCTATTCGACCGGCGATGGCAGAAAGAGAGAACTGGTTGGCATCAGTTATCTAAACGACGATGCTCACGGCACCTATATTCACTGAGTATTCACTGAGCTTTGCCAGGCCACAAGCACCATATTTGACTGGAGGTCATGATATGTACCCGAGTTCGAGACCGCACAACCAGGCAGGATTTTCCGTTATCGAGATGATGATCGCGACTGCAGTGATGCTAATCATCTCGGCGGCAGTGGTCTCCTTACTGACGAGTTCGATGTCAGTCGCGACCGCCACGTATGAATTGACGGACGCAACCGAAAGCCTGCGTACTGCACATGAATTCATCAGTCGCGACATCATGACCGCCGGGGATGGGCTCAAGAGTCTGACCTTCATTCCAGTGTCGCAGACTTTCGTCCAGAACTATCTGACGCGAAACCCAATCGTTGACCCGTCTATGCCCGCTGGAGTTACAAACCTTGGAATCCTGACCACCGATAACGACATTCCGGCCAATACGGTAGTAAAAGGTCCGGATCCTGCGGTGGCGACAGTTCCGGTGGTAACGGTTCGGTCCAGTCCGGTCCTTACCGATAGACACACAATTCTGGAAATAGATGCCGACTTCATTCCCATCTCACTTCCAGCGGGCAAGATTACCGCGGCCGGCGACGCAATCACGATCGCCGACGTCGATCTTCCTAAGTTCACGGCCGGCGAGGTCTATTTCTTAACATCGTCAGTAGGGGGCACATTTGGAACGCTGACTAGCACGACGGATACCGCGGGTGCTAATGCAACTCTGACGTTCGCCACCGGAGCAACAGACAAGTTTGGGCTTAACGTCTCTGGAGCGAACAACCGGTTCAAGGTAATTTCCAACAGTGGCGCGCTCGTTACGTCCCTCCTGCGAATGAGGATTATTCACTACTACATTGATTCAGACGGCCGCCTCATGAGACGTGTTTTCGGTGTTAAAGGAGCAGGTTTCCGTGAAAGCGCTATTGCTGAACATATTGTCAGTCTGCAGTTCCTCTACTCTTTGGGTCCCGACAGCACTGGTGTCGTTGCCCAACCGGTGAACCGGCTGATCGACTTGGGTCAGCAGATCTCAGTTCGCAAGGTGGAGGTCACGATATCCGCAGAGACCCCGCATAAGCTTGCCAAAGGTCTCCAGCCGCAGCTCCAGAGCACCATGGCCACCAGTGTGAGAAATATGCAGTTTCGCTACGCGTTGCAACCGACGGCGAATCCATAGACGAAGGCTTTGGGATTTGATCGGAACGCATTGATTGTAAAAAATTAGGAGAGCGCAATGATTATAATGCAAACCAATTCACCGCAAATATCAAACACAACCCTGGCCACAAAATCCGGGGAGCGTGGCGCTGCGCTCGCAGCCGCCCTGCTAATGCTGGGATTGCTAAGCGCAGTTGCTATGACCGTCCTGGCAGTCGTGACGACCGAAACCCGAGTGGCCGGAAGCGATCTAAAGCGGACGCAAACATTTTATGCGTCGGCCGCGGGAATCGAAAAGATGACCAGCGACTATAGTGCGCTCTTCCAGCAATCGGCGCGTCCTACCGAAGTTCAGATCGGCGCCATCGCTGCTGACTATCCCAGTGAACTGCGTGATGAAGGCTTCACTTTTGCCCAGACTATCGTCCGTGATGATGCTTCTCTGGCTGCCATGCGAGCGACGCAGGGGATCACGGATCCAAACAAACTTCCGACCGTAACTCTGCCGGTTGATTCGGCATACGCCGGACTTATCGCCAGCGTCAAACCTTATGTTGTCACGAGCAGGGCAACTTGGACGCAGGATGGTACCTCGGTGGCTTTGACTCGCACCATGAACAACTACCTCATACCCCTCTTCCAGTTCGGCATGTTTAGCGACAACGACATCGAGCTGCACCCCGGCGCAACTTTCAATTTCAATGGCCGTATCCATGCCAACGGCAATATCTACCTGGCCGGTCTGGTCAAGATTCTCGACAAGGTAACCAGCGCCCATGAAGTGATCTACCACAAGCAGCGCAACGGCGTAGACTTCGGCCAAACCAGTGTAGTGTCGATGGGTGTCGGGCCCACTGCAATCGACGTCGTACTCAATAAGGGCAGTCTCCAGAGCGGACCACATCTCGTGTGCACAGCTCCCCTCCCACCCGTTGGTGACGGCGGCCCAAACTGTTTCCCAACTTCACCAACCGGCACAGCCTGGCCTGCTGCCACTTTCGTTTGGAAGACGACTTCCGTAAAACCAGCCGTCAGCGGCACCGCGAACCAATTCGGCGGGCAACTGTTAACGCGGGTGACCGGCGCCTCGAAGCTCGAGCTCCCGATGCAGCTCGGCGGTAATCCCACCCGAGAGCTCATCAAACGCCGGCTAGCAAGCGACAACCTGCCGGCTCCTGCCGAAACTTCTCCGCTCAGTGACTCGCGCTATCACTCGAAAGCCGGCATTCGTATTCTGATCGACGACGAAGGTGTCACGAACGACGCCGCCGGTCTTTATGCCGCGCAGAACGGCGACGGAGCCAATACACACGACGGTGTCAACCTGTCAACATTCGATCCAATTCCGCTTCCCAATGCAACAGCAGCAGCTGGTGGAGGCAGGGGCTTGTGGCGAGTCAGTAACGCCGGCGCGTACACCGATACCGCCTTAACCAGTGTCGTCCAGCAAAATACTGGTGTTACAGGCGGAACCGCCCAGGCATTAACTGTTCGGGGCACGCGCGGAGCCACCCGAAATGACATTACGCCAACCGGATCCACCATCGCGATTCCCAGGATTCCCGCGGGCGCCGGGCTCAGTGGACATATTCTGATTCAAATCGCGGATGCCAACGGAGTGTGGCGCGATGTGACCAAGGAAATTCTCAGCATGGGAGTGACCGTCGGCGAACCAAATGCAATCATTCACCTGCAACGCCCCTTGTGGGCGGCCTTCACGCAGGGCAGCCGGGACGCAAGTGGCGGCACCAATCAGAATCTGGTCGACATACTTACCAACACCTACCTGGGAGCGGACGGCGAGATTCGAACTTCTACTGCTCCGACGCAAGAGGCCACTTATGGGTATCTTACCGGCCTCACGGACGACACGGCGGCAGGGGACGTCTTGGGTTCTCGTCCGATACGCGTCGACACGCCACCTGCTCTAAACATCTCGGACTGGGGAAACTCCGCGTGGAACACCAATAAACGTTGGAACACCATCGTGCCCATCAATGTCTATAACATCCGCGAAGGACGTCTTAGCACGTCCACCGCCGCTCCAAATCTGAGCTCTAACTCGAACGCGGTGTATGAGCGCGGGATAACGAGCGTGATCGAAATCAACATGAAAAACCTGGCACGCTGGGTCGATGGCGTATACGACACGAACCTCCTCGCCGGCACGCCTGCTGTCAGCGCGAACGTCACAAACCCTGATGGATGGGTTGTCTATGTTTCGGACCGTCGCGGTGACAACGTGAAATCAATGACTGTGCCCGACGCCGGAAGTCCTGATCCACCGACATTCTCAGTCATTCAAGCCACGAATGGCATGGTTGATAACGTAGACATCTACGGACCAAACGGCACCATGGATTCCGGCGAAGACGTTCAGGAGACCGGCTTGGCGGTAGGGGCAACGCTGGTGAAGGACACTGCGGAGTTGCCCGACCCGGCGGTGCTGGCTGGGACGACTGGAACTAACTTACTCAAAAGAAACGAGCGTGCCCTAACCGTTGCAGCCTGGAGCAACTCGAGCAACTATTTCCGCCGGGCCGTGCGTCTCTTCAATGGCGCGGATCTGCAAACCGACGGAGCCGCGGGTAATCTCTCAACAACCTTGGGACTTACCATATCAACCGAGAACATGTTGTACACGTGGGGTAACTACAACACCGCTGGCATCAATGTCGCGCCGGCCACGGGCGTTTCCTCGCTTAATGATCCAGCGGCCACCTCGCATTACATGCCAGTTGGAACGGTTCTTTGCCCCAGTTGCGACAGACAGGTACCGGCATCGATCGTCGCCGATGCCTGGTTTGCCCTGTCGAAGACATGGTTCGATAGCTGCAGCGCAATGTATCCGGATGACTTGGATCAGCGTAGGGCTGATCTGTTAATAACCGGTACCTTGCCAGTTACCTCGGAAACCTCCGTACGAGCCGGAATCATCGCCGGCAACAATCTCGGTGCTATCGCCGGCACCCCGGATGCTGGTAATTCTTCCAATAATGAATCCAGGCTCAACGGCGGTATGCACAACTTCCCGCGTTTCCTGGAGAACTGGGGCGGCAGGTTCAATTTCGCCGGGGCGCTGATACCGCTGTATCGTTCGACGCAGGCGGTGGGTCAATACAATAACAATGCGGATGTTTACGACGCGCCTACTCGCAACTGGGCCTTCGACTCGACCTTTAGAGAGCCGCTCAGGTTGCCGCCAGGCAC
>JAMQPI010000529.1 GCA_023717565.1 Pyrinomonadaceae bacterium
GCGAATTGGGGCGAGTGGCTTGTGCATCTGCGCGAGTTGACTTTGAACGCACTCCGTTACCCGGAAGGCGTCTTAGCGACCCTGGCTGATCTGGCACCGATGAGTGGAGTTGGTCCGGTTGATCTTTATGAAGTTCAACTCGTGTTGGGCCCAAGGCTTCACGACTTAGGTGTAAAGCCACCGCCACGCCGATACGGTTCAGTCTTCGTCGGTTCGGTCGACTCTGCGCGCGGGCTTTCTTTTCAGGTGGTGTTCATTCCGGGTTTAGCGGAGCGGGTTTTCCCACGAAAAATTGTTGACGATCCCATACTTCCCGACAAGCAACGACAAGAGACCGCTATCGCTGGTCTCTCGACTCGACGAGATCGAGTTGAACTCGAGCGACTTAGTTTGCGAGTTGCCTTGGGTGCGGGGCGCGAACGCGCTTACCTTTCATACCCGCGAATCGATGTGCAGCAATCTCGTCCTCGTGTTCCCTCTTTCTATGCTTTGGAGGCGCTGCGAGCCGCTGAGGGTGTTTTGCCTGGCTTCGAGGAGATAGCGGCGCGAGCCGAATCGACGACGCGGGCCCGGTTAGGGTGGCCCGCGCCTGAACGTCCAGAAGCTGCGATCGACGAAGCAGAATATGACCTGGCGCTGCTTGCGGGTTTGGTCGGCGCGAAGAATGAAGACGCCACGGGTCGGGCGCACTATCTGCTAACCGCCAATACTCATCTTGCCCGAGCGTTGCGTGCTCGCGCTCGGCGTTGGCTGCGCCGTTGGACACCGAACGATGGACTGGTGGATCCCGACGAACTGGGGCGGCAGAGTCTCGCGAGTCATCAATTCTCGGCGCGATCTTTCTCGGCCACTGCATTGCAGAACTACGCCAGTTGCCCTTACCGCTTCTTTCTCAGCGCGATCCTCCGTCTTGAAATGCGCCAGGAGCCCGCAGCTATTGAGGCGATAGATCCTCTGACACGCGGATCATTGTTCCACGAAACCCAGTTTGAAGTACTTACTGCTCTCAAGGCTGCGGGACTATTACCCCTACGTGCAGTTGTGGGTACAACTGCGGCGTTCGATCTAGTTGACAAGGCGTTGGATCGACTGGCGGGAGAGTATGAAGACAGGCTGGCGCCGGCAATTCCGCGGGTCTGGCAGGACGGAATCAACTCGATCAGAGCGGACTTACGAGAGTGGTTGCGCAAGATGTCGAACTCTGACGATGGATGGATGCCGGACAAGTTTGAATTGTCGTTTGGGTTGACCGCTGACCGCGGGCCGCGGGACGCGGATCCGGATAGCGTAAGTGACCCGGTTGAGATCATGGGCGATTTCAAACTCAGAGGCTCGATAGATCTTGTGGAACGGCACACAACCGGCAAATTTCGCGCGACGGATCACAAGACCGGAAAGGCGCGCGCTGGAAAAGACACAGTTGTCGGCGGAGGAAAGTACCTCCAGCCTCTCCTTTACGCGCTGGCTGCCAAGAAATTGCTAAATCAACGGGTGGAGTCCGGCCGTCTTTACTATTGCACTGCTGATGGTGGCTACGAGGAACGCGTTGTTCTTCTCGATGAATTCAACCTGCAAACGGTTACTGCTGTCTTGACGACGATCAGGCAAGGCCTCGCAGATGCCTTCCTGCCGGCGGCTCCTGAGGAAGGGGCCTGTGGTTGGTGCGATTTCCTCGCGGTATGCGGAGGCTTCGAAGAAACTCGAACCAGCAATAAACCGGGAGATCGTTTGGTTCAATTGAAAAGGATCAGAGAGCTACCGTGAGGCAGGAGGCAGGAGGCAGGAGAAGGGCAGGAGGAGACGGGCAGGTGGCAGGAGGAAACGGCAAGACTAGACGGAAGGAGCAGACACCGCTTGCTGATCAGGCGGCGCGTGACCGCATTCGTGATGACCTTGATACCACTCTGGTAGTTGAGGCGGCGGCGGGCACGGGCAAGACCAGCGCCCTCATTGGACGGATTCTCTCAGGCATCGAGTCTGGCCGCGTGAGTCTGGCCAATACGGTTGCGGTTACCTTCACCGAGTTCGCCGCGGGTGAACTCAAGTTGCGACTGAGATCCGCAATCGAGCAAGCCCGGCAACGGCAGGATAACTCGCCGCAGACTACTGAGTTTTTGAAGAAAGCAGTCGAGGAGCTCGAGGAGGCTCGCATTGGCACCATCCACTCGTTCTGCGCCGATCTCTTGCGGGAACATCCGGTCGAAGCCGGCATCGATCCCCTGTTCGAGGTTGCTCCTGATGACTTGGCGTCTCCGCTCTTTGATATGGCCTTTGAGCGATGGTTCGAAAGACAGTTGGCCGCTCCGGATGAGGGCGTGAGGCGAATCCTCCGAAGACTGCCACGAAAGGAATTCGGTGGCCGGCGGAGTGGAACTCTGGCGCGACGACCGCGTGAGAGTGGACCAAAGCCGATCTTGCGGGCGGCCGCATGGGAACTCGTCAGGGAACGCGACTTTACCAGGCCCTGGAAGAGACTCGACGGCTTCAATCGGCAGACAGACATCGATGCGCTGGTCCTCGAGATGGAAGAACTAGGTGAGTGGTCTGACGTTGGTAATCCGGAACAATGGTTTACCAAGTCACTTGCTTATTTGAAGCAATACGTCGCGGAAATAACACGTCTCGAGTCTCTGGGTAACGCTCGCGATTATGATGGCATTGAAGCACGATTGTTTGGGTTTCTGCCTGCCTGGAAGTCCAAGAACTACAAGGCCTATTTCGTCCGGGATACTTTTCCCAAAGAGGACCTGTTACGCCGTCGTGATGAACTCAAAGTTCGTGTGGAGGAGTTCGTCAACAAAGCCGGCGCCGATATTGCTCCCCGATTGCGCGAAGAGCTCTGGTGGGTCGTGGACGAATTCGAACGGTTGAAAGAACATGCAGGCTATCTTGATTTTCTCGATCTGTTGATTCGCGCTCGCAACCTGATCCAGGACAATCGCGACATCCGCGCCGATTTGCAGGAACGCTTCACTCACATTTTCGTCGACGAGTTTCAGGATACTGATCCGCTACAAGCCGATATCCTGATGTTGCTTAGCGCCGACGATCCGGATCAGAACAATTGGCGACAGGTCCGACCTGTTCCGGGAAAACTTTTCATGGTGGGTGATCCCAAACAGTCAATCTACCGCTTCCGACGCGCGGACGTCGCTCTTTACCAGGAAGTTAAGCGACGAATAGTGGCGTCCGGAGGCGCGTTGGTTGAGTTGAATGTCAGCTTTCGTTCCCGGCCGGAGATTCAGCAGGCGGTGAACGCTGCTTTTGCTCCGATTATGTCGGATGAGTCTTCAACGCAGGCTCATTACGTTCCACTGGCGCCATTCCAGACTGCTCTTGGTACTCAACCCGCGATTGTTGCCCTGCCAGTCTCGCAACCATACGGCGACTATGGAAAAGTTGTCGACTGGAAGATTGACGAATCGCTGCCCAAAGACGTTGCAGCATTCGTAGATTGGATGGTGAACGATAGTGGTTGGACTGTTAGTGAACGGGGTCGCCCCGAGCGAGTGCCGCTTCAGGCCCGCCACATTTGTCTCTTGTTTCGGCGTTTGCGTCACTTCTCGACCGACGTAGCCCGAGCGTATGTGCAGGCTTTGGAAGCTCATCGCATACCACACCTGCTCGTTGGCGGAAGCTCGTTCCATTCGAGAGAGGAAGTGGAAGCGATCCGCAACGCCCTCACCGCGGTCGAGTGGCCCAACGATGAGCTCGCGGTCTTTGCCACGTTGAAGGGGCCACTCTTCGCCTTCACTGATTCACAGTTGTTGGCTTATCGCACTCTGTGCTTGAGGTTGCATCCTTTCCAGCGACCGCCTGATGACTTACCCGAGTCTCTGACAGAGGTTGCCGAAGCGCTTGGGATCTTGCGGGACCTTCATCGCCGGCGGAATAACCGCCCGGTCGCCGAGACTATCGGAACTCTGCTGGCTGTTACGCGTGCTCATGCCGGATTTGCCAACTGGCCCACTGGTGAGCAAGCG
>JAMQPI010000532.1 GCA_023717565.1 Pyrinomonadaceae bacterium
TTGGGCTGAGGCGGAAATAGCACCAGCGATGATTAGAACTGCCAACCCAAGTGCGTAGTAATGTCTTGTAAGCATCATGTTGTGATTCGTGTGAACAAATTGTATTTATTTGATGTGGATGTTACTACGAACTGGATCCTATGTTCAACCTGGCCGGGTTGAACTTAGGATCCATTGGCTACGGCAAATGGTTCTGTGGTTGACTGGTGCCTGAGCTGGTTGAGTTTAGGATGCATTGGCTCTTGCAAATTACCTTAACCGGCGACTCCTCGTTCGTAGTAACATCCCTCCAACTAAATACAATTTGACCAACGACACAAATAAAATGCTTACAAGACATTACTACGCACTTCGGTTGGCAATACTAATCATCGCTGGTGCTATTTCCGTCTCGGCCCAACCCGCGCAACCTCAGGCCTCGCAACCGGAAATCGCTTTCACCGTTTCGATGCTCAAGCCACATATTCACCTGCTGGATGTCGAGGTGCGGGTAAAACGGCGGGCCGCAACTGAGGCGCCGCTGGCCGAAGTGTTGGTGATGCCGGTCTGGACCCCTGGCTCGTACATGGTGCGCGAGTTTGCACGACACGTTCAGGATTTTGTCGCGGTTGATGCCAGCGGTGTGGCGCTGCAGTGGGAAAAGATCAACAAGAATTCCTGGCGCGTTGCGACCAACGGCTCGCGCGACTGGCGGGCCACCTATCGTGTCTACGCAAACGAACTATCGGTTAGAACCAGTCAACTGAATTCAGATCATGCCTTCTGGAACAATGCCGCGCTCCTGATGTACCTCGAAGGTTATCTCAACTCACCTTCGACTCTGCAGATTCTTGCGCCTCAACCATGGAAGGTAGCCACTGGGCTTCCTCTCACTCCCGGACCAAAGAATACTTTTCGCGCCGAGAACTTCGACATTCTTTACGACTCGCCGGTTGAAGTGAGCAGTTTCAAAACGCTGTCATTCGACGTCAAAGGTGTTCCCCATCGTATCGTGATCGATGGCGAAGGTAACTACGAACCCGAAAGAATGCGGCGTGACGTGCAGAAGATTGTGGAAGCCTCGATTGATCTGATGGGCGGAGAAATCCCCTACAGGGACTACACCTTCATTCTGCACCTGCGAGCTGACACTGGCGGCGGGCTCGAACACCTCAACTCAACCGCGCTGGGCTATCGTCGGTTCAATTTCAAACCCGAGGCGGGATATCGTGGCTTTCTGTCGCTGGTAGCGCACGAATTTTTTCACCTGTGGAACGTAAAACGGATCAAGCCCGACGTGCTGGGCCCGTTTGACTACACCAAGGAAAACTACACGAAACTTCTTTGGGTTGCGGAAGGCGTCACCAGTTACTATCAGGGCATCATTCTTCGACGGGCGGGTCTGATCACCGACAAGGAATTTCTCGCCGGGGCCGCCAAGGCATTTCAAGACCTGCAAAAGATCCCCGGCCGCAAAGTGATGAGTGCGGAAGATGCGAGCTACGATAGTTGGATTAAGTATTACCGGGCGGACGAAAACTCCATAAACTCCCAAGTGGACTATTACGATAAGGGCTCCATTATCGGGCTGTTGCTCGATTTGGAGATTCGCAAACTCAGCAAAGGCACAAAATCGCTGGACGATGTAATGCGTTATCTCTACTCCGAGTTCTACAAAAAGGATCGAAATTACACGCCCACAGACTTCCAGAAGGCTAGCGAACTGATGGCCGGCGCGAGCCTGGAAGATTTTTTCTCGAAGTATGTGCGCGGACGTGAAGAGCTTGACTACAATGCTTCGCTCGGCGCAGCGGGTCTGCGGTTGGATACCGCGGGTCCGACCGGCGCTCAGAAGCCGGTTGAAACGGCATACCTGGGTGCCGAACTGGTCCAGGAAGGGGAGCGATTGGTGGTGAGTCGCGTATACGCCGGATCCCCTGCCTACGAGCAGGGCCTGAATACTGGTGATCAGATCGTCGCCATGGACAACCGGCGGGTTACAAAAGAGTTTTTTGACGCCCGCATCGCGGAGAAAAAGCCCGGCGAGTTGGCGAGCCTGACCATATTTCGCTTTGACGACCTCAGTTCGTTACCTATCAAACTCGGCGGATTGGTCGAAGCGCCGTACCGAATTATGGCAGTTGAGAACCCGGCAGCTGAACAAATGCAGATTTATCAATCATGGCTGGGCGTGGCTTTGACCAAATAAGCATCGGAAGAGGAGGGTCAGTATCGAATTCACTAACTTGAGTCCCTGGTCCCAAAAACAACCTAAAAGTTGAACTCTGAACCCCTGAAATCAAACGAACTCCTGGAATAAAACTGATCCGCTACTCATGGAGAACTTTACCTACCCTGTTAACCTCTGACCACGTACAATGAGTCGGCCTCAACTGAGGATCATAAACTTCATGGCTAGCAACTACGAATACATCAGATTCAAGATTGACGATCGCGTCGCGCGCATTACCCTGGCGCGTCCACCACTCAACGTTTTCAACATCGCGATGATGCGCGAGATTGGCCAGGCCCTGGTTGACTGTGGCCACGAACGCCAACTCGTCGCCATAGTGTTTGACGCCGACAAGGAGTGTCGGGCTTTCAGCGCCGGGGTTGCGGTAGAGGAACATGCGGAAGGGTCCATCTACCAGATGCTCGACTCGTTTCACGGAATCTTTCGCACCCTCGAGCAAATCTCCAAGCCCACAATTGCCGTTGTTGAGAATCCGGCGCTGGGAGGAGGCTGTGAGCTCGTGGCTGCCTGTGACATCGTGATTGCCGGCGACCGGTCGCGTTTCGGGCAGCCGGAAATAAAACTCGGAGTTTTTCCGCCGGTTGCGGTCGTGCTGCTGCCGCGCATAATCGGTGACAAACGCGCGCGCGAGCTGATTCTGACCGGAGAGCTGATTGACGCTGTAGAAGCGGGCCGGATCGGGCTTGTCAATCACGTGGTTCCGAGTGTTCAGCTTGAACCCAAACTGCTTGAGCTACTCTCAAAGTTGCGCGAGCTTTCCGCCACCAGTCTGGAGCTAACCAGAAAGGCCATCGATCTCAGCCGTGGTCGCTCGCTTGATACGGAACTGGCAGAAGTCGAGAACGTCTATCTGCATGAGTTGATGAAGACGAAGGATGCCAACGAGGGCATCAAAGCATTCGTGGCCAAACGCAAACCAGTCTGGAGCGACCGGTGACGGGGAGACGGGGGACACGGAGAAGGGGAGAAGCGGGGACTCGGGGAACGAGGAGACAGGACTCAGCAAACATGAAATCTAAGGCGCCCCAATTTAGAGTTCTAAATCGAGTCTCGAATCTGACTATATCCCCGTGTCTCCCCGTCTCCGAGTCCCCGCTTCCCCGCGTCTCCGAGTCCCCGTGTCGCCCCGTCGCCCCGTCGCCCCGTCGCCCCGTCTCCCTTTCTCCCCGTCCCCGTGTCCGCATCGCACTGCTCCTCGTCTTCTGCACGCTCAGCAGCAGCAACTTCGCTCAAGGGCAAAGCTCATCGAGAAAGGGGTCACATCCAAGGGCGTTGCCAGAGACCATGTCTCTGGAGGCGCGCGAGTTGGTGGAGCGGGCAATCGACGTCATTTGTACAGAACGAAAGAGGGACCCCAAGGGCAGTCACCCTATCGATGAGATGCAGGCCCGTCCTTCGCTACCGGTCTACAGTGCGGAAGCCCTCGCTGGGGCCCAGCGGGCGCAACGTCTGTTACCGACTGCCAAAGATCTCGTCGCTTCGTCAATCGAGAAATTGACAACTGAATACAGGTTGGGGCAAACGAAGAGCTTTAATCTGAAAATGCAACGAGCGATTGCCCGAGTTCAGATGGTGAGACGAGTGAAGCCTGACATGGCTTCGCGGGACAATGCCTCGGTTTTCCTGCGGCGGCCACAGACAATCACTTTCGGTACAATTTTTCTTGCCGGTCTTCCGTCCGACGAAGCGATGATTAGCGTGCTCGCCCATGAACTGGTCCACATCGCTGACGGCGATGGAGACGGTCTCAAGTTATTGTTCCGCGCCGTCGGAAATCGCGCGTCCAGCCTCACGGGCATACGAATCTACCAACAAAGAGCGGAAGAGTTGACTTGCGATCTGGTGGGGGCAATGGCTGCCCGCTCATTCATCTCAGACACACCCGATTACAGTCCACTTCCCAGGCGAATATCCCGCGCGGTCCAGCATAATTGTGTCGATGATGATGAGGGAGACGAGGACCATCTCTCCCCACGAAATACGATACGCGCGTTGCTCGCTCTCAGCCCTTCAGTCACGAACGAGCTGGTCTACGGTCAGCCGCCCTCACCGATAATCCGCAGGAATTAACGTACTTCGTTGACAATAGTCTCAAAGCCTCAATATCATCTCGCGTGTTCGCAGCAGGGAGGCACAAGAATCCCCGGAAGCCCCAGAAATAACACCACGCTACCAATAATAATCACAATCCTGTTGAGTCTGGTTGCGGCCCTGGCGGGATGCCAGGCAATCACTGACAGACAGGATGTGCGCCCTCTTGTTTTGCGGGATGTTCCCGCGCAACGTCTTGCGTACCGGTTCGAAACTGACGTAGGAATTCCTGCAGAGCTCCAAGCTCCGGAACCAAACGAAAAACTAGCCTCGGTTCAAGCCGATTTCACCGCCCGCCGGGCGAACGACGCGCTGCTGCGTACAGTTGCTTCGCCTGATGGACAGCGAACACTTGCCCTTTACGGCACGGAAGACGAACCGGGCCCGGCATTTCGCATCGACCTCTACGCTTCCGACGGCCGCTTTCTTAAAAACCTGATACCGCCAACCCTTTCATGCGTCTTTCCGGAGACCGTAGCCTGGACCTCGGATGGCAACTTCATAACTTTTATCGCTCACAAGAGAGTAATGCCGGCACCCACTCCAACGCCGCCCATCGATCTCTCCCCCGAGCCGGAGTCGTCCCCGTTACCAGCGCCATCCGTGGCGCCGGCGTTTCCCGCAGTGGCCACTTTCAACACCGAACAAATCTATATCTGCAACCGCGACGGATACGACCTGCGTCCACTGACGGCCCGCGAAGGTTTAATCTACTTCTACTATTCGTGGGCCCCTGACAATCATGCCCTCGTCGCATTGGCCTGCAAGGAGAGCGAATGGGACGCCCGCGAGAAGTCCTCGAGGCTCCCCGCCGGCAGACCGCGCCTGATCGCCATCGAGGGCAACGAGCGATTGCTCGACGATCAGCTAACCGAGACCTTGCCGGTTTGGTCACCCGACTCGGCAAAAGTAGTGACCGCGTTTGAAACCGAGACCTCGCCGATGCGACCGCCTGACTCGTCAAAGGTGGCTACTGAGTTTGAGACTGACGTGGCGATATATGATACGGCCACTAACAAACCTACTCAGGCCCGCATTCGTTTAACCAACGCCCTGGTTGCTTCCTCGATCACTTTTGAGGAAAAAAATACGAGTGGCAGGAAGAAGAGTGATGACAATAGAGACAAGGGTGAACCTGCCAAAACCTCGCAAGGCCCGCCTTCATCATTCAACCCCATTGTGCGAGTGGAGTGGCCCAGTCCGGAAGCGCTCTATCTCCAAACCGCTTACGTGAGGGTCTTCCGGACCGAGACCATCAATACTTTTCAACGCTGGCACAGATTGCTGCTGAGTCCGCAAGCTGCGGTGTTGAAGTAAATCAATTTTAGATTTGTGATTTTTGATTTGCCGATCGGGCAAACAGACAGCACGACGATTCTTGAAATCTAAAATCTAAAATCAAAAATACTTACACCCCTCCTGATCCACCTCCAACACGCGCACTTTGGCTGGGACGTCGTGTTGGCGAAACTTCTCCGCAATCGCCTCGCCTATGTCGTCCGGGTGATCACGCGCGAACGCTACCACGCTCGGACCCGACCCGCTCAAGGCTATGCCAACCATGCCAGGTTGGCGCGGAGTGGCGAGAGCCTCTGCCAGGCCCGGCACCAGCGACTGACGATGTACTTGATGTAAGCGGTCCTGCATCGCGTCCCACAAAAGATCGTAGGCACCTGTTTCGAGCGCGGCCCCGAACAAGGCTGCCCGCTGCAAATTGAAAACCGCATCCGCGCGCGGCACGTTTGCGGGGAGCACAATCCGCGACTCCGCGGTTTTGAGAAACGCCTCCGGGGAAACCACAACCACCTTTAATTCGGACGGCCATGATCTCTTCACAGCCAGCACGCTTCCGTCAGACTTTAAACAAGTGATCACCAGGCCTCCGAGGTATGCCGCCGCCACATTGTCTGCGTGCCCTTCCATCTCTGCGGCGTAACGCAGCACCGTCTCGGCGGACAACTCGCGATCACAAACCAGCGCAGCGAGCGTAATACCGGCGACGATGGCAGTTGCGCTGCTGCCGAGTCCGCGCGCCAGTGGCAACTCGTTGTTTACATCGAGCTCCAACGAAGGCAGAGTCAACCCCTCTCGCTCGGCGGTAACGCGCATGGAACGCAGGATGAGATTCTCTTCAGTGCTTGCCAGTGTCCCGTCCGAGCCCTCACCGGTATTGCGCACCCGGCACGCTACCGTCGCTTCCGGGACGACCTTGGCTTTGACCGTGAGATAGAGTTTCAGCGCCAGACCGAAACAATCGAACCCCGCTCCGAGGTTTGCGGTCGACGCGGGCACGCGCACCGAGAACGAGCGATCGCGAATACGTCGCTGTTCCTCGCCGGCTTCAGTGATGTCTGCCGCTCTTATTACCAAAATTCAACACTCCAACAAGTCGCGACGGTAGTGAACCCTTGAGTTAGTCCCAGCGAAACAGAAGAGAGGGAACCTACATCGTATCCTGTGTGCTCGTATGTCGTCTCAGTCCTTCCAGGATCGCCGCTTTCGTAGCTTCTACCAAAGCCGGCGGGTTGCGGTAGGTGCCAGTGAGTCTGCGCCGCTCAAGGGTATCGTCATCATCACTGGTTAGCTTTTCCTCATGGTATTTGATGGCATAGTCAGTGTCTTTCAAGACGTGTCCAGTCAAAACCGCGACTACATCCTCGCCCGGGTCGATGACTCCATCAGCAACCAAGCGCTTGATACCGGCGACTGTTGAGGCAGAAGCTGGCTCACAGCCCACGCCCTCTCGTCCGATGATTGCTTTCGCATCGGCCATCTCCTGTTCACTTACGCTCAGCACCGTTCCTCCGCTCGCCAGCACTGACCGGAGGGCCTTCGGCCAGGAAACTGGAGCACCAATCTTGATCGCGGTGGCCAACGTGTGGGGATGCTCGATTGCTGTCAGGGCCGGCCAGTCATTCCAATCCGGCCCCGCGACGCCAGGGGTCTGAGCTACAGACTTGAACAGGTTTGCGAAAGGTGCTGCGCCTTCGGCCTGCACCACACTGAGCCTCGGTATTCGGTCGATTAGTCCCAGGTCTTTTAATTCTGCAAAGCCTTTGCCCAGGGCGGTACTGTTGCCGAGATTGCCTCCTGGAACCACTACATGATCCGGAACCTCCCATCCCCGCTGATGCAACAACTCCGCCGCCACTGTTTTCTGCCCTTCGATGCGAAACGGATTGATGGAATTGACGAGATAAATTGACTCGTCCTCAGCCAGCTCGCGGATAACTCGCATTGCATCGTCAAAGTTCCCGTCCAACTCCAACACCGCAGCACCGTAGTCCAGACTCTGCGCCAGTTTGGCGTGACTGATCTGGCCTCGCGGCACCAGGATCGCGCACTGCAGCTTGGCGCGGGCTGCGTAGGCTGCGAGGCTGGCGGCGGTATTGCCCGTACTGGCACAGACGACGGTCTGCGCACCCAGGATAAGAGCCTGAGTGATCGCTACGGTCATGCCCGTGTCTTTGAATGAACCCGTAGGATTACAACCCTGGTGTTTTAGAGTCAGCGCGTTCAGTCCGCAGTAGACCGCGGAAATTGGAGCATCGTAGATCGGCGTATTGCCTTCAGCGAGTGAGACGATCGGCGCATCATCCGCAAATGGCAACAGTTCGCGATAGCGCCACACTCCACTTCGATCACGCGCCTCGAATGACGCGAGACGTCTGGTCCACAATGTTTGCAGTTGTTCCGGATCCGTCGTCAGTTCTTGCACGACATCCAGCAGGCCGCCGCAACGGGGGCAAACATAGATCCGCTCATTAATCTCAAAGCGCGTGGCGCAGGAGGGGTCAATGCACCTCTGCGTGGCCGTGGTTCTTGTCGCTATATGTGGTGTAGTGGTCGGCATGATTGCGATACTAATGGGGGTCAAACTCAACATTCACCAGTCTCTCAATCTCAAGCTTTAACTTTGGGTCTAACTCAAGGCTCTTAGCAAAATCCAGATCGGCTTCTGCCTTCTTACCTTGAAATAACCGCAGTAAGCCACGAACTTCATAGGCTCTGGCATTGGTGGGATTCGACTTGATGAATTGGGTTACGTTTTTGAAAGGCGAAGTCGCGTTCCCACGATCTTTGTCTGAGGTAGTTTCGGGATTAAGACTAGAGCCTTTTCTCATGTCTGTCATAGCGCCGTCTATGTCGCCTGCTATACCTCGAATGACGCCACGTTCAACGTAAGCATATGCTGTCGGGGTTTTCTCAATCGCTTTGTCAAAGTCTGCTATGGCTCCAGGAAGATTGCCCTTTTGAAACCGAGCCATGGCCCTACCCACATACGCAGCTTCCAGACTAGGATCCAGCACAATGGCTAACTCATAATCACGGATCGCTTTATCCAAATCCGTTTCAGCTTGAATATTGCCGCGGCCGATATAGGGCGGAGCATATTTAGGATTCATCTGAATAGCTTTGTTTACATCGCTGAGAGCCCCATCTCTATCCCCTTTTAGGTCTCTGATAATACTCCGAATGTTATAGGCCCTTTCCATGCGCGGAGCGTTAGGCACCAGGTCAATAGCCTTGTTGAAATCGGCAAGAGCCACTTCCATATCCTTTCTAAGAAACAGCAGCATGCCGCGAACAAGCAATGCATCAGGATACCTTGGGGTAAGTTCAATGGCTTTGGTCAAATTAGTTAAAGCGCCATCCAATTCCCCTTTTTGAAAGAGCGCTACACCGGTATCGAAATAGTCCTTCGCGGAGCTTGGCGTTTGTGCTTGCAGGTTGGCAACGACAAGAACGACTAGAAGGAAGAGATGATTCAGTTGTCGCACGGTTACTTCTTTCCTATTTGAACGCTAAATCGCATAACTTAGTCTTTCGCCTTGCGACCCAGCGAGTTAGCACGCTGATAAGCAGCCCAGACTGCCTTTGAGAGCACCGTGCGCAGGCTGCCCTTCTCCATCTGATAGATCGCTTCAGCCGACGTGCCGCCTGGTGAAGTGACCATGTTGCGAAGTTCGGCTGGATGCTTTTGTGATTCCCGTGCGAAGAGCACGCTGCCCAGCATCGTCTGTAAGACCAGCTCCTCCGCCACGTGACGCGAGAATCCCATATGGACTCCGGCATCAATCAGCGCTTCCATCACCAGGAAAGTGTAGGTGGGGCCGGTCGCCGAAAGGGCGGTCGCCATATCAATCATCTTTTCCTCTTCGACCTGCAGCTCGCGTCCGAGCGCTCCGAAGATCATGTGAATCTGACGCTGCTGGGCCTCGGTGACTTCAGGCGTGGCCGTCCAAACCGTCATTCCCTGTCCAATTTGAGCGGGTGTGTTGGGCATCGCGCGCACTATTGATCGGTGTTGCAGATCGTCGGCAATCGTCTCTATTCGGGCTCCCGCAACAATGGAAATCACCAGCTGGTCAGCCTGGACCGCCTCCTTCAACTCGCGGAGGATCGTCCCCAGACGTTGTGGTTTCACCGTCAAGACTACGATCGAGGAAGACTGATCACCTTCCGTACCATCCGCCGACTTGTGTCCGAAAGCAACCGCATCCCTGTTGCTCTCAAGAATCCGAATCCAATATTTCTTCTGAAGCTCTTCTCGACGGTCCTTGCGCGGGTGACTGCCCACTACCTGCTCAGTCCTCACCAGATTCTTCTTAAGCAAGCCGGCGATAATCGCTTCCGCCATCGCACCACAGCCAACAAATGACAGTTTCGTCCCCTGCAGGACTTCAGTCTTGCCCTTCACATCATCTTGAATTTGATCCATTGAGTTTTCTGACAAACTAAAGCGTCAGTATCTATTTCTTAATGCTTTGATCCGCGTTCATACCGCGCAAATCCGCGGCTCGTCTTGCCTTCGACATGTACTACACCGTGGCTTCCTGACGAGCCGGGATTCTGCGATAGACGAGTTGTCTGGCTACGGCTGCTTCTGTGGCTAACACGGCGCCGCCGGCAGCTCCCAGAATCAGGTTGTGAGAGAGTCCAGTAAAGGAAACCAACTGATCGTTATCGATCTTCAGCTGTCCAATACTGACTGCCATACCGTTTTCAGTCATCACGTCCAGACGCGGCTGCGGCCGGTCGGGTTGCGACAAATAGTGAATCACCTTCCCAGGCGCCGACGGCAACCCTGCTAGATCAGGTGATCGGTAGCTCTCCCAGCGCTCCATGATCTCGGCCACCGTCGGAGTTTCTCTGAATTTTACGGTCGCATAAGCCGTGTGCCCATGGAGGACACTCACTCTTACGCACTTCGCTTTAATCTTTGGGCCAGTTGCGGGTACGATTCCATCGCTCCAAACCTTGCCCCAAATCTTTAGCGGTTCAACCTCTGATTTTTGTTCTTCTCCGTTAATCAACGGAATCAGGTTCCGCTCAATATCGGGGAAAGTCTCGAAAGTCTTGCCCGCTCCCGATATTGCCTGTTCGCTGTGCACAATTACGCTCTCGAGACCGAATTCCCGAAGCGGCTCCAATGCGATTACATAACTTTGAATCGAGCAGTTGCTTTTAACCAACAGCGCACCAGTTCGATAGCCTTTTGCCAGGCGTTGATGAGGGATTACATCCAGGTGGTCCGGATTAACGGCAGGGATCACCATGGGCACGAATGGATCGGGGCGGTACGCGGAATTGTTGGAAGTAACCCACGCTCCCGCGGCCGCGTATGCATTTTCCAACTTCAAGACGCCTTCTTTATCAAGGTTGATGGCGCAGAACGCGATATCAACCTGCGCCGCTATTTCGTCCACCGCCTGAACATCCCAAACGTTCATCGTGGCAATTTCACCAGGGATGCGAGCTTCCATTGTCCAACGACCGCGGACAGCTTCCGCGTAAGATTTGCGGGCAGAATTCGCTGAGGCAGCAACGACAACGACTTCAAACCAGGGGTGTGTTGAAAGGAGCCTGATTAGCTGTTGGCCCACCATCCCGGTTGCACCCAACACAGCAACCTTTAGTTTCCCGCCTGAGACCCGTGCACCCCCGGCCTCAGGCCGCGCGATCTCTTCCGCTTCAGTTATTTGCATTGCCTTGTCTCTCCGAGCTATGAAGTTGAACCGTCAGTTCCCACGATAGCTTACGCTATCAACATCAACCCATAATACGATCCAGTGGTTAGGCAGTCACGCTCATGTTTGAGCAAGCGGTATTTTGTCAGCGCTCCACCAGAAGTCTTGTCAGCCCTCCGCCCGTATTTTGGGCAACCCTCGACCCGCATTTTTGGAGACTTCCACTCGTATTTTGGAACCCATCGGAATTTGGTTACAATCCCCCGCGCCATCCTGAAAGCAAGTGTGCCCCTGTAGCTCAACGGTTAGAGCAGCAGACTCATAATCTGTTGGTTCGGGGTTCGAATCCCTGCGGGGGCACCAATTATCTTGTGAGTGTTCTTACGTTTACGCTGCTTGAGCCTCTGACTGACTGAAAGCGCCTTCAGACACGTCCATTGCCTATGTCGCAGAAATTGGAGTCGCGAGATCGCTCCGGCCAGCGGGGCAAACTCCGCATCGGCAACGACTGGAATGCGATCACGATCATTGCCCTGTCACAGTCGAATCCGCTGAAGGCCATCGCCGAGTTGGTTGAGAATTCCATCGATGCCCGCGCAACGACCGTCACAATCGTTCGCGGTCGCAGCGAAGGCCGTCACTATTTGGAGGTCCGGGACAACGGACAGGGCATTCCCCGCGATCCGGCCGGCCGGCCGGACTTTCGGTATGTCGCCACACATATTTGCGACTCCGTGAAGCGCCGGCTCAAGGCGGAAGGCGCCGCCGGTCTTCAGGGCGAGTTCGGCATCGGCCTGCTCTCCTTTTGGATTCTTGGAGAGGAACTGACGCTAACATCTTCCGGGGCAGACGATCGTGCATGGCAAATGGTCATGAGGAAAGGCGACCCGAGCTACGCGGTCAAA
>JAMQPI010000533.1 GCA_023717565.1 Pyrinomonadaceae bacterium
TATGTGGGCGTTCGGATTGAGCGTGATGCGGCCTAGCAGACGAGCCGTGTCGTCACCAAAGTGGTTTGACATCCAGGCATGGGCCGCCTCGTGAGCTGAAATCGCAAACAGCAGCACGATCATGTAAATCAACAGTTGCGGTATCAGTTCTGAGCCCACGTAGTCCTAATTACCATCAAGATTCAAGAAGCCGTCAAGTTAACATCGCCCTACTTGCCTGTCAAAAGAGTGGCCAAACCCTCAGCGCATTGATAAACCGACTCGTTGATAAACTTACAAGCGGCCATTTATTCCTAACGACAAGCTATAAACCGAGTCGTTAGAAGCCACAACCATATCTCCACTTGAGCTGAATGCCAGTCCGACCAGGTTCATTCCGGCCACAAACAATTCCGCACTTCGTTCTGGCGATATCCGCACGATTCCCCGACGCCCTTTGAGCGAAGCAGCGAGATAGAGATTGCCCTCGTCGTCGAAAGCGAGTCCCTGGGGCCGACCCAGACCCTTGTAGAAGACCCCAACCCCGCCACTCTGATCAATGCGATACACCGAATCGAAGCTGCTTACCGTTGGTCCAGTCACGTAGAGCGCATCATCAGGCCCGAACGCAAGGTGGTACGCGGAGACTGACGGCTCAAGCTGTACCCAGGCCCTTTCTTCGCCGATGCCGTTGACCTTGTAAATTGTGCCCGTTCTATCGCCTACATACATCGTTCCGGCGCTATCGAAAGCCAATCCGGTCGCAATCCCAAGACTCCTTACGAACGCCACCGCTTCCCGAAACGGA
Source organism: Pyrinomonadaceae bacterium (assembly GCA_023717565.1). Taxonomy (GTDB): domain Bacteria; phylum Acidobacteriota; class Blastocatellia; order Pyrinomonadales; family Pyrinomonadaceae; genus PSRF01. Next base: position 788 of record JAMQPI010000533.1, read on the forward strand.
TTGACGCGGTACACAGTGCCGTCCACCCGACTAGTGACGAACATCTGTCCGTCCTTATCGAACGCGATGGCGGTCGGGTTGGTAATGTCGCCGGAGAATTCGCTGACCTCGCCACTCGGTTCGATACGAAACAGGGATACCGGCAACTGCTCGCCGCGTGAGCCGGAACGGGTTACGAAGAGAGCCCCTTCATCAGGATCAAAAGCGGGATTCGTCACCGGATGAAGGTCTTCAGCAATTCTCTTACCCACCACAAACGTCGCCGGCGGGCTGTGCTTACTCGGGCCCTCAACCGTGACCTCCACTGGGCCACTCTGCTTTAGCTCAGGCACCAGAGCCACTACCCGGTGCGGACCCAGCGCCACGATGTGAGCTGGCTCTGACCCAAACCAAACCGCACACTTGGCGCGTTCGCTGGAGTCGGAGAGATCAAAGTCAAGAGTGACTTCGCCGCCGGCAACTCCCGACAAGGGCGATATCCTGATACTTGGTTCCGGGCTACTCATCATCACAAATCAAACCTGCCGCTGAGCGAGTCCGCGGCCCTAGACCACTTCAACCACTACCTGATAAAGGCTTTAAGGTAAACGAAAGGCCTTTCATAATACGACGGCAATACAGGCATGTCTAACGCTCGCTGGCCGGCTGGATCCTTCGCCGGGGGAGCGCAAGAGACCCATGCTTGCATCTCTCCTCGCTATGTTATAATCGCCCGGCAAAAGCGGCTCCCGTGCGGTCTCGATAACTCCCGTTAACGAGTGTTTTCCAGAAGCGTGAAGTTCGCAAACTCAAGAATGGTAATGCTCAAGCGAATAAGCGAAGCGACATCGCAGAGCAACATCGAAAAGGATTTACCGGCGTCCGAAGTCCACCGCTCGCATCAATCCCACTGTACCTTCAGCGCTCCGAGATTTCCGACCACACTGGGCCACTCCAGGGTGTCGCTCGCCTCGCGTTTGTTAAGTGTGGCCCAAGCCAAGGGGAGGAGCCATTTCGATTAGTAGCGTATTAGGAAACACCTTGGGTCTAAAGCCTAATCAGTTGCGCCGCATAGAGAAACTCTACACGCGGCGAATCCCACCCAACCAGATCCTGACCGCCGAATTTGCCCGGCAGATTGCCGAACTTTCGCACGAAACACGCAGACAGATCGGGGTGTTGATAGATCGGAAGGGCCATATCGAATACGTCATGGTAGGTGATAACCGGCGCATCGAGTTGCCTGACTTCAAGCGTATCCGGGTGGCCACCGGGCGCTTTCGTGGACTCCGCTGCGTTCATACTCATCTGCGCGGCGAAGACCTGACCCAGGATGACCTGACGGATCTAGCCCTGCTGCGACTGGATCTAATGGCGGCCATCGACGTCGATCCGGAGACAGCCCTTCCCGGCCTCGTACGAGCCGCACACTTACTGCCGATGCACTCAGGTGACGGCCAACAGGTAAACTCTTCTCGAGCATATGCCTTTCTCGAACCCCAAATACCCTCGCAGCTGGATCTGGATTTTCTCGCGTTAATCAATTCACTCGAGGAAGAAATGGCGCGCAACCGGCGCGTCTCCCAACGGGCCGAAATTAGAGATCGCACCATTCTGGTCAGCGTTGCCACGGGTCCATTGTCAGATGCTGAAGAGTCGATGGCGGAACTCTCCGAACTCGCAACTTCCGCCGGAGTTGTGGTGCAGGACAAGATCATCCAACGACGGCAGGCGATCGACCCTCGAACAGTCCTGGGTCGCGGGAAGCTTGATGAACTCCTGATCCGCGCACTTCAATTGGGCGCGGACATGCTCGTCTTCGATCGTGAACTCGCGCCGGCGCAGGTCAAGTCGCTCTCGGAAGCCACCGACCTGAAAATCATCGACCGTTCCCAATTGATCCTCGACATCTTTGCGCAAAGGGCCCAATCACGAGAGGGCAAGATTCAAGTGGAGCTGGCGCAGTTGAAGTACCTGTTGCCCAGGCTCATCACCGGCCAGGACTCGGCCTTTTCCCGTCTCGCCGGCGGGATTGGCGGAAGGGGACCAGGCGAAACAAAGCTCGAGACCGACCGCCGCCGAGTGCGCGATCGTATCAATCGCCTGGAAAAGGAGATTGAAGCCCAGCGACAACGGCGTCAGGAACGACGCAAAGGCCGAACTCGAAATGGACTGCCAATCATCTCGATAGTCGGTTACACAAACGCGGGCAAATCGACATTACTTAACACGCTCACTGCCAGCGACGTTCGCGCCGAACAGCGGATGTTTGCGACGTTGGATCCGACCTCGCGGCGACTTCGGTTGCCCCGTGAGCAGGAAGTCATCATTAACGATACGGTCGGTTTCATACGGGATCTGCCGCCCGATCTTCTGTCTGCCTTTCGAGCTACGCTCGAAGAGATCAGTGAAAGCAGACTACTGATACACCTGGTGGATGCCTCGAACCCACGCTTCTTTCAGCAGATTGAATCCGTCGAGAGAATTCTGCGAGAGCTCAAACTTGCTGAGATACCAACTGTCCTGGCCTTGAATAAGGCAGACCTTGTCGATGAGAACACCATTCAATCCGTTTTCCGACAGGTTACGCAGGAAGGTGCAAGAGAGGCCGTCGCGATCTCCGCCACAGACGCTCGGTCGATTGAGCCATTACTCGAGAAAGCAGGCGCTATGCTCGCCCGCGATTTGACCACTCGGCTTTCCCACGAAGAAATTCGCGAAGCCGCGCTACTTTCCCGAATCGCCTAAATTGAGATGGGACTTCGTCCGCGATTTACAACTCCGTTGAGCCGGTTGCGCGATGCCGTCGCTCGTTATCTGGTGCGCCCGTTTGAAGTATTCCAACCCCAAACTCGTCTGCTCGTAGGCTTCGGCTTTCTGGTAATAGTCACCACCCTGTTGCTCCTCGCCGGCTATTCGTCCGGCTTCGCCGAAGATTACAAGGAAGGCGAGATCGTCCGGAGAACTGTCGTATCGCCCGCGGACATTACTACGATTGACGTCGGCGAAACTGAGAAGCGACGGGCCGTCGCTAGAGAGAGTGCCCGTCCTGTTTTCAACTTTGACTCCACTCGCGGGCGCAGTTCCGCTCAAAGCTTCCGAGCCGCCTGGGAAGATCTGAAGCACAACGTAGGGTCAAAGACAGCCGGCACCAAGCAACCAACCTGGAGTGGTGAAGGAGGCGCCGCCGTCGCGCGCGCAATTGTTGCTCACGGGTTTGACGATGCGGAACTCGAACGCCTGACCAGACTGATTCGCGAGATCGGAGACGGTTACATCTATGACGACGGCGAATCGGATCGGCTGCGGCAGGAGATCGTCCTGGTTGACGTGCGAAACCCCGCGGCCCAGATGATCGTCCCGTCGCCGCGCACTCGGATGACTCCGCTTACGGCCACCAGGCGCGATCTGGAACTGCGGGTGCTAAACCTTCGTGGCTGGTCCCAGGAAGAGAAAACTGCTCTGGTCGAGGCGATGGTGCCCCTCATTCGCCCAAACGTGGTACTGGATCAAACATTCACCGCGACTGCGAGAGAGACGGAAGCCAACAAAATCCGCGAGAGTCAGATTTCGCTTAAGAGAAATCAAATAATTGCGCGCGAAGGAGAACCCGTAACGCCGGGTATGCTGGCGCAGTTTGCCGCCATAAAAAGCTCCGGTCGCAGCGGTAGGCCCTGGCACTACCTGGTGGGACTGTTGCTCATCGTCTTTGCTATCTACTGGTCGGTATGGAAATTTACCGAACACCGAAGCTCCGGAGCAATCCTGGCGCTATCAAAGCGCCGGTCATTTGCGCTGGTTGGTTCGGCCATCGTCGTGGAAACTGCTCTGATGCGGGTGGGGTTTATTTTCAGCGACAGTGTGGCGGCACGAATGATCAGCGCACCGTTCAACGATCCTACGATCTGGAACTTTGCAATTCCCTTCGCTGCCGCCGCACTCCTGGTGGCAATGCTGGTGGACACGCAATTGGCGTTTCTCACCGGGATCGTTACGGCACTTTTTGCGGGCATGCTGGCGCCCAGTGGAATTCAGGTTGCGGTTTACGCCATGATTTCGTCCTCGGCAGCTATTTACGGAATTGGTCGGTATCGAGAGCGCCAATCAGTAACGCTGGCGGGATTCTTCACTGCGGGGGCCAACGTGGTGATGGCCCTGGCGTTGATCGCTTATGCTGAGCGGCCTTTTAGCTTCAATACGCTCCTGATCGCGGTCGGCTGCGGGTTCGCGGGCGGCCTCCTGACGGCTATCTTCGCTGCTGGTGGCTTGCCGGTAAATGAATCTCTCTTTGGCATCCTCACCGACGTCAAGCTACTGGAGCTTTCCAACGCTGATCTACCAGTCCTGGGTCAGCTGGCGTTGCGCGCGCCCGGTACCAACCAACACTCTCATGCGGTAGGTCAACTGGCCGAGGATGCTTGTCGAGCAGTCGGAGCTAATCCCCTGCTGGCCCGTATCGGGGCCCTGTATCACGATATCGGGAAACTCGCGGCACCTGAGTATTTTGTAGAAAACCA
>JAMQPI010000534.1 GCA_023717565.1 Pyrinomonadaceae bacterium
AGCAGTGAGATTGCGTTCTGCTTTGTAGGCGGAGGTACGGAACAGGCGAAAGTGAAGACATTCGCCGCGCAATACGCGTTGGACTCAGTCTCGAGTCTTCCTTACCAGCCGCTTCCGGACCTCGCGGGTTCGCTGTCGGCCGCCGATCTTCACACTGTCGTTATGGGCGATGGCTTTTCCGGGATTGTTCACCCCTGCAAGGTCTATAACATCCTCTCGGTGGGCGTTCCGTTCCTGTATATCGGACCCACCGAGAGCCACGTCACCGACATCGCGGCCCAGGCAACCAATGGTTTTTCGATGTACTCAGCGCGCCACGGCGAGGTTGATCAGGTGGTGGCCCATATCCTGAACGCCAAGGATAAAAAGTCTCTTCAGAACGGAAGTTGCTCCGAACTGGCGAGCAAGTTTGCCAAAGACGCACTACTGCCGCGAATGATTCATCTGATCGAATCTTTGAGCTAGCGGAGGTTTCGCCCTCTTGAACACCTATTTCGCTCTCTTTCTAATCGCAACCTGTTCAGCACTCCTGCTAACTCCGCTGATCCGTCGCCTGTGCGAGAGATTCAAGCTCCTTGATCTTCCAGTGGCCGGCAGGAAAACCCACAGCAGGGCCGTGCCACGGCTCGGCGGAGTCGCGCTCTATCTGTCTTGCCTGATTGCCTTGTCGACTCTGCCTCTGGTAGACAATCTACTCACGCACGCGTTGCGGCAATACACGCCACAGATTCTCGTGGTGCTGATTCCAGCAACGCTGGTCCTGCTTCTCGGAATCTACGATGACTTGCGAGGCACAAATGCTAGTGTGAAGTTTGCCGTCCTGGGTCTCATCGCGGTGTTGTTTTATGCGATGGGCGGGCGCATCGAGGCACTATCGATCCCATTTGTCGGCTCCGTTGTACTCCCGTCCACAATCTCCTTCTTAGTGACAGTGATTTGGTTGGTAGGAATCGCGAACGCCTTCAACCTGATTGACGGAATTGATGGGCTGGCCACGGGGGCAGCGCTGTTTTCCTCGCTGGTGATCCTGGTGGTCTCGTTCAGCCGGGAAGCGCCAATGATGATTGTGGTTGCTATTGTCATCTGTGGAGCGCTCGCTGGATTTCTTCGCTATAACTTCAACCCTGCCTCGATCTTTTTGGGTGATTCAGGAGCGCTCTTCATAGGTTTTACGCTGGCGGCACTATCGGTGTTGGGAGCCCAAAAGGCGACTACCGCCGTAGCGGTAGCGATTCCGGTATTAGCCTTCGGGCTCCCGGTCATTGACACGGCAATAACGATGGCGCGTCGTTTGGTTAGTGGTACGCCGTTATTTGAGGGAGACAATGAACATATTCATCACATGCTGCTAGCGCGCGGTTGGTCGCAACGCCAGGTGGCCATCGTATTGTATGCGGTGTGTGCCACGTTTGGCCTGCTGGCAATGCTTTTCACCCAAACCGGAACACGCTCGACGGGCTTTGTTCTTTTTGTTGTGGTGGTTGTCGTAATCATGGCTGTGAGCCACCTTCGTTATCACGAAGTGGATGAGTTAAGAGCCGGAGTGAAACGCACTGTAGGCGATCGGCGTGTCCGAGTGGCTAACAACATCCGCGTTCGACGCGCGAGTAGAGCGCTTGCCAAGGCCACTGACTTGAGGCAGTTGATTGACGCCGTATCGCATCTGCTGGAATCCGGTGAATTTGCTTATGCCTGCTTCCAGATTGGGCATCCGGCAGGTGCCGAGGTTAACGAGCGCGCGGTGAGGGCCAGCGAAAAGCAGCAGCCCCAGGCCGGCCTCGAGTTGCGCAACGGACGAATCTTCTGGTCTTGGAGCCGCAGCGCCCTAGATGCAGAAGACGTGGTTGATTCTGGATCATTCTGGTGTCTGCGATTGCCTTTGGCTACCGCGAATGGAAAGTGGGGATGGATGAATCTCTATCGAGCGTTTGAAAGCGATCCTCTACTCATCGACATGAACTATCTGAGCGAGTTATTCCGACGTCAACTCTCGGAAGCCGGCGAGAGAATTCTGAACGGCTTTGATGAAGAGACCGTGGACGCCGGGTTAGCGATGACAGTCGGCGCCGGAAAGAGCCGGGTCTAATGGACTATGTAGACGCGGCGGGTCACGTCGCGGCACCGGTACAACACCGAGTTCGTGGTTTTGCTGACGTTTCCGCGAAAACGGTATTTGCGTCGCTGCTGGCTCTAATCGTGCTCACGGCGGTGCCCTATGGAACCGTTGAACCCTGGTGGAAAGCGTTCTTCATCTGCGCCATCATGACTCTCAGCTTGTTGTCGGTAGTCGAGGGTACATTGAGCGGGTCTTGGCACATTGGCGGCCGTGAACAGCTAATCCCCTTGGTCGTTGCTTGCGTTTTTGCATTCCTACAAACCGTGCCGTTTGGCGCTCGCGCTATCCCGAGTATTACTCATGCTTCATGGAACGCCGTTAGCGCCGATCCATACGGGACCCGGTTTTTCGTGCTCCAACTTCTTGCCCTGACGCTAGCCGCCGCACTCCTCTTTCGCTACGCATCCACCGAAAGGCGTCTGCGCATCGTGATCAACGTAATCATCGCGGTCGCGGTAGTCAGTGCAATATTTGGGATGATGCGACAAACGACTCAGCATAGCGCTGGGTTCATTTTTCTTCCTCTCATAAAGCCCGGCCAGGGTTACGGCCAATTCGTAAATCAGAACCATTTTGCGTTCTTAATGGAGATGGGCTTCGGATTAACACTAGGTATGATTTTGGGAGGGGGCGTGCGCCGAGAGAGGGCGCTGATCTGCTTCGCTGCGTTACTACCTATTTGGACTGCGCTGGTCTTGTCGAACTCGCGTGGAGGCTTGCTGGCGATGCTGGTCCAGATAATTGCCGCGGTGCTGGTATTTCCAGTCGTAGTTCCCGTAGAACCAAATAGCGCAGGTCTGAAAGTATTGCAGGTCGTGAGATTGTGGCCGGTGCGAGTCTTGCTTTTGGTCCTACTTCTTTTGGGCGTGGTTGGCGGCACGCTTTGGATTGGTGGCGACCGTTTGGCCAGCAGATTCGAACCGGGACACCGAGAGCGTGATCCCTCCGCCGTCAGCAGGAAAGAGATCTGGCAGGCAACGTGGGACATGTGGAAAGCGCATCCCATTGCTGGAGTGGGAATGGGTGGGTACTGGGTGGCGATTCCCGGTTACCACAATGCTTCGGGAACGCTGGTACCACAGGAAGCCCACAATGACTACCTCGAGCTTTTGGCTAGTGGTGGGATCGTAGGCGCAGCGATTGGAATCTGGTTTGGCGCCGTGCTCTTCAAGCGCGTCCGCACCACTCTCCGATCGCCAGGTCGGTTCCGGCGCGCGGCGAGCTTCGGAGCAGTGCTGGGAATTGTGGGGGTGGGTGTCCATAGTCTCTTCGATTTTGGTTTACACATGATTGTTAATGCCCTGATCTTCATGACGCTGATAGTGATTGCGACCACAGTCTTGAACGACGAAAGCAAGGCAATGTCCTGATCCAAATTGTTATGACACTACTGAAAGAAATGTTGACTGAAGAGCTTCCGCCGCGACGGACAACCGCGGCCCTCCTGGTGGTCGTCCTGGTTTTCAACGCCGTCATCGCTACATCCGCGGGCGCGTTCCTGCTTCAGGACATTGCCGGCGGTGCCAGCGCATTCCGCGGTCAGGACATTATGGGCGGAGCAGCAATCGTTTTTAAGCGACCGCAACGAGCGCGGGATGTGGTGGGTGGCGCTGCCATGCTCATCGTCAAAAGGCAACCGCGGACTGCCAGGCCAGTTGAGATTGCCAGAAACAATCCCCCCGGTTCCCGCAGGCCGCGACCGCGACCAGGCGAGGTTGAAACTCCAGCGCGAGTAACGGACGAGGACAAAGGAGAGGCATTCAAGAATCAGGGAAACACCTATTACGACCTCGGACAATATGCGAAAGCTATAGAAGCTTATCAGGACGCGCTCAAACACACGCCGAAGGATCCCTTTATTTTTAACAATCTGGGAGCGGCATATTTCAGCATTGGCAAAAACAATGAAGCCGCCCAGGCCTTCCAGCAGGCCCTGGTTCTCAAACCAGATGACCCGGATGCTTTTTTCAACCTGGGCATCGCCTACAGTGCGGAGGAAAAGCATGAACTTGCACTGGAAGCATTTCGCCAAGCTGCTCGCCTTAAGCCTGACTGGGGAGAAGCGCAAAACGCGCTCGGTGATACTTACCTCAGTCTAGGGCGGTTTGCGGAAGCTGCCAGCGCCTATGAACAGGCCGTTCGGCTGCAGCCGGACAATGCAGCAGCTTTCAGCAATCTAGGTTTTGCGTACGACAAGCTGGGGAAACTACCGCAGTCGCTTGAAGCTCTCCAAAAAGCAGTTCGTTTGAAACCCGACGATGCGGTGGCCCACAACAACCTCGGCGCAAGTTTTTACAAGGCGGGACGATATCAGGACGCCATAACTTCGTTTTCCAATGCTGTGCGACTCAAACCTGGCGACGCCGAAGCTCTTAACAATCTGGGGGCGGTCTACTACATTACGGAGCAGTATCCGCAAGCGCTGGAAAACTTTCTTAAGGCCGCAACTGCCAAACCTGACTTCGCCGACGCTCACTACAATCTGGGCAATGCTTACTACATGTCAGGTAAGTATCCCGAAGCGACACTTTCATACCGACAGGCGACCCGTCTAAGACCTGACTACGCTGAAGCGAGGACGAATCTTGGCAGCCTCCTAATAACGTTGGGCCAACACCGCGAGGCAATTGGAGAATTGCAACATGCCATTCGCTTGAAGCCTGACAATCCCGTGTCTCACAATAATCTCGGATACGCCTATGTGAAGGTCGGCGAAACAGAGCCGGGTCAGACAACCGAGTATTTTCTTAAAGCAGTTCCTGCCTATCAGGAAGCAATCCGTCTAAAACCGGATTACGCGAAAGCACTCAATAACCTGGGATCAGTTCTCAACAAACTTGGTAAGTATCCGGAAGCAGCGGAAGTTCTTAAGAAGGCCATTCAAATCAAACCCGAGTTTCCAGAGGCCTATTACAACCTCGGTACCACTGCCTACAGTCGCGGCCAATTCAAGGAAGCCGTGAGCGCGTTGCAACAGGCCGTCAGGCTGAAGACTGACTATGTTGAGGCTTACAATAGTCTTGGCTCATCTCTCTACAAGGCCGAGCAATTTGAGCCGGCCATCGAGGCATTTAAGCGAGCTCTAGTACTAAAACCTGATAGCCCGGAAACTCACAACAATCTCGGCACGGTGTACTTCAGAACCCAGCGGTATGCTGACTCGGCCGCTTCTTTCAAGACCGCCGTGCGGCTGCGGCCTAACTACGGGGAAGCCCACTTCAATCTGGCGGTGGCTTACGTAGCGCTCAAAGATCGAAAGGGAGCCTTAGACGAATACAACGCTCTGAAAACCATCGATCCAAAGCTGGCCGATGCTTTCTATCAGAGATTTCTAAAAAAATGAGTTCCGGAAAGTAGAATAGTGTCTGGTGGAAAAAGCATTGACGTGTGTCAATAAGACCAGTAAACTGCGCGCTAACAGTGTGTGATTTAGAACTAAGTTTGCAAATTGTTCTCCAGTAAAAGGGATAAACTAGATGAGACTCAAACAGCTAAACGCTTATAGAGCTATCGCTATACTACTAGTGTTTGCCGTCGCCCAGATTTCTCTGCAGGTGGGTCTCGCACAAGGACCGCAGTTCATCGCCAGGTTGAGCTCCACGAGAGGCAATCAGCCCATTCTGGTAAATGGTCTTAGCGCCGCCCCTGGGGCATCTATTGTTACCGGAGCAACCATTGAAACGTTGGCGGACCAGACAGCTGAAATCAATCTTGGATCATTTGGGGTCCTGGAGCTCGCACCCAACACACAACTGAGAATCGATTACGATCAAAATGGTAATACGAAGGTTACCTTGATTCGTGGTTGTGCCGTTCTGCGCAGTAAGAAGAATGCCGAAGCGGAGATTGTTACTGAGCAGGGGCCGGCTGCCAAGAATGACAAGAAGAAAAATTCTGTTTTGGATGTCTGTTTCATAAATGGTCAGACAACCGTGAACCAAAGCGCCGCGGCCAACGCGATCTCTGGAGTACAAACGACGGCTTCCGGTGGTGGTGGGCTTAGTGGTGGAGCGATTGCCGGGATCCTTGCGGCGGTCGGAGGTGGTGCTCTTATAGCGGTGGTGGTGTCTCAAGACGAGAGTTCGATCCGCCCCAATCCGAGTCCTTCATCTCCTCAGTAGGGTTCCGCGCCTAGTTTTCACAATCTCAGACGTGCCTTTTCTAAGAAGGGAAGGCACGTTTTTCGTTTCCGCTCAGCCGAAAACAAATTTCAAATGCGACCCGATCTTCTTTCGCAGCGGGTGCCGCGAGTTGGGCTCTTGCTGTCGATAGCCCTAGCTTGCGTTCTCGTTTTCTGGGTTGCCGCCAACGTGGGCTTTTCCAGGTTATTGGGAAGATACGCGGCGATTACGAGAGATCTCGGAGCGGCGCAGCGGGCCGTCTCGCTCTCGCCCTCGGATCCGGAGACTCACAGAATTAGGGCCGCTGTGCTGCACCAGCTAAAGGGCTTGCCACAGGCGGCCGTGGAGCTTGAACTAGCAATAAGTTTGAGGCCTCGCGATGACTCCTTATGGCTGCAACTGGGAATGCTTAGAGATGAATTGGACGACAGTTCGGGCGCATTGGTAGCCCTTGATGAGTCGGTTCGCCTCGCTCCCCATTACGCGCTCCCGCGTTGGCAACGCGGAAATTTCCTGCTACGACAGGGCAGACTGGGCGAAGGTTTCGCAGACTTGAGATATGCGGCGGCAAGCGATCCCGATTACATTCCAACCCTGATTGATCTCTCATGGGGACTCTCAAAAGGTGATCAGAAGGTTGCGGAAGAGTACGCGCAGATCACCACCGACCAGATGCATCTAGCGTTTGCCGAGTTTCTGGCCAGGCAGGGGAAGGGAAGGGAAGCTGCCGAACAATTTGCTCGGGCGGGCGCGGTCTCCGCTCAAAGACGGAACGAGTTGGTCAGGCGTCTAGTTTCCGCAAACGCCTTCAAGGAAGCATTTCAGATTTGGGTCACGGGCAAGAGTTCCGCCTCCGGCGATTTGGGAGCCAACGCGATTTACGATGGCGGATTCGAAGGACCAATGAGCTTGGACGAATTGGGTTTTGGTTGGCACGTGTTCACGGGTTCTCAGGGCATTAGGTTAGCGACCGATTCCAGCTTGCGACAAAGCGGGTCGAAGAGTCTGCTGATTGAGTTTTTGGGAGACTCTAACCCCGACACGCCCTTACTCTCACAGATGATTCTGGTGAAGCCCTCCGCGCGTTATCAAATCAACTTCGCCGCGCGAACGCAGGAAATTGTCACAGGTGGATTGCCGCTCGCGATCGTTACTGACTCAGGCTCAAGAAAGCGCCTGGCCGAGTCGCGGCCGTTGGCGCAAAAATCCACGGACTGGCAGGTCATCAGTTTTGAGTTTCATACCGGACCCAAGACCGACGCGATCAATCTCAGCCTTCAACGCCAGAACTGCACGACATCTCCTTGCCCGATCTTCGGGTCCGTATGGTTGGATAGTTTCTCGATCGAAGAGCTTCGTTGAGCAGCCAGCAAGGAGATACTTGAACGACCTGCCTGTGATTCTCAGTGTGGACACGGCCACTGTGGGCGGAAGCGTTTGCCTGACGCGTGGAACTATGTTGCTCGCTACGCGCCTTGGGGATCCTGTTGTCTCACACTCTAATAGTCTGCTAAAGAATATCAACGAGAGTCTGGATGAGGCCGAAGTTACATTGAGTGATGTAGTTTTGTTTGCCGCTGCTTCCGGTCCAGGGAGCTTTACCGGATTGAGAATTGGCCTGGCGACGGTGAAAGCGTTGGCGGCGACTCTCCGAATCCCCTGTGTGGGAATACCGACACTCCAGGCAATCGCACTCGCGGCGGGGCCGTCAACCGCCACCGTAGCTCTGCTGCCTGCTGGTCGAGGGGAAGTATTTGTGCAATTGCTTTCTGTCTCATCCAATGGAAGCGTGACTCCATTGGACGAGCCGGCCCATCTCTCACCTCAAAAGGCGATCGAGAGATATGGTACGCTCACGACTCTCAAATGGTCAGGGCCAGGTGCACAAATGTATCGAGATCTTGTAGAGTCATACGCTAAAGCGAAGGGGATTCGCTTCACCGACCATCGCCCCCCGGAAATAAACTCGATTCAAGGTTGGAGGTTGGCGCCCGCACCCGAAAACCTCAGTCACCACGTCGCCACGCTGGCGCTACAGAAGCATGAGAGCAACCAGGTGGGTGATTCCCTTTCGCTGAGCGCTATCTATGTCCGCCCTTCGGATGCAGAGTTGAAATGTCCCTAGCTGGTCCCGCCTATTCCGACTCTTCGGACGCAGTTCGCATTTCCACCATGACCGAGCACGATCTGCTCGAAGTGGTGGAAATTGAAGAACACTCTGGTCTGAGTCGCTGGGGCTGGGCGGCCTACTATGCCGAACTGCAAGCCAGTAACCGAGAGTTGATGCTGGTTGCACGAGTTTTAAGGCCACTGGAACAGGTCACGACCGATCAAATCGCTGGGTATATCGTCGCCCGCCTGGCCGCCAATGAACTCCACATCAACAATGTTGCCGTACGAGTGGAGTATCGGAGGCGGGGCATTGGAAGCGCCTTGCTGACTCGTATTCTGGAGCAAGGCCGGCGCCTGGACGCAACAGAGGCATTCCTTGAGGTTCGGGCTGGAAACTCCCTCGCGCAGGCACTTTATGAAAAGTGTGGGTTCACAAGTGTCGGCCGGCGGTCGAATTACTACTCGGCCCCGCTGGAAGATGCGCTAATAATGACCGCTCAACTTAAGCGGAATGCTTGATTCGAACGGTTAATTGGGCTACCATTTTTTTGTGTCGGCAAAATTCGTGGTGGTTTCTCTTGAAACCGTCAACCCACCCCATCAATCCCACAAGTTCATCGTCTGAAAGGAGACATGTACGCCCATGAGCACTGTAACGACAGATAGCCTTAAAGAAGAGCTGATGACTCGTGACCCTGAGTTTCGTGAATTAGCCAGGGAACACACTCGATACGAACAGCGACTCAGTGAACTGTCAGCTCTGACCTATCCCAG
>JAMQPI010000552.1 GCA_023717565.1 Pyrinomonadaceae bacterium
TGCTGATGGCTTGCCTCAGTGCGCCCGGCTTCGCTGCGGGTGATCTGAGCAAGGAGGGAAGCGTTGCTTCGTTTATCGACCGTGTCGTCCTGGGTAGCCATATCTGGTCACAAGGCAAGGTCTACGATCCCGAAGGATTGCTAAGCACGATTCCCGCGCTGGCTACTACTCTGTTAGGGGTGCTTACCGGACAGTGGCTGCGGGCCAGCAGGTCAGACTACGAGAAAGTCGCGGCGATGTTCGTAGCCGGAATGTGTTGCGTGGTTATCGGCTGGGCCTGGAACCCTTTCTTTCCTATCAACAAGTCATTATGGACGAGTTCGTATGTCTTATTCACTGGCGGCCTGGCCTTGCAGCTCCTGGCATTTTGTTACTGGCTGATCGACATCAAGAACTATCGCGCCTGGGCCAAGCCCTTTGTGGTCTTCGGTGTCAACGCAATTGCGCTGTTCGTGGGTACAGGCATCATGGCAAAGCTGATGGGGATTATTAAGATACCCCTGGCGGATGGTTCGCGTCCGGCGCTGAAGACGTTGATCTACTCAAGTGTGTTCGCCCCGTGGGCCTCGCCAAAAATCGCTTCCGTGACTTTTGCAATAGCTTTCATTCTGCTGTGGCTGGGACTAATGTGGATACTTTACCGGCGAAAGATTTTTATCAAGGTGTGACGGAACCGTCCAAAGTCCCGCGTCCCATGTCCAACGTCTGTCTAACGATGATTGACCTTTGGACATCGAGCATTGGACGTTGGACGTTGGACATTGGACATTGGACATTCTGAAAGGAGAATCAAGATGGCAACCTACATTGCTTTGATGCGTTGGACCGGGCAAGGAATCGCGAAGGTCAAGGACAGTCCGAAACGGCTGGACGCAGGGCGCAAGGCTTTCAAGAAACTCGGAGTAAAAATAAAGGACACTTACCTGACCATGGGTCGTTACGATCTGGTTTGTCTGATTGAGGCGAAGGACGATGACAGTTTAGCGCAGGCGCTGCTCTCACTCGGATCTCAGGGGAATATTCAAACCGAAACGCTAAGAGCCTGGACTGAGGACGAGTATCGCAAGATCACCGGCTCACTGTGAGTTCCGGCGCCAAGATTTCACGCAAAGACGCAAAGGGAGCAAAGACGCAAAGAAGAAGTTTTAAACAACTTCAGGGCTCTCTTTGCGTCTTTGCGTGTGGTTCCTCAGTCTAGCTTTACGGTCCAAAGCGGTCGCGGTACTCGCCGGAGAGGATGAACGCCTTGACCATTTCGGCGTTAACGAAGTTACCGCCGAACATGTTGAGCTTCGTCAGCCAAAACTGGTAACCGTCGTCGTTCCCGTCCGGAGCGTCCGTCGGATTCCTTCGCAGGTAACCGTAGTACTGCAGCAGCACAAAGGCCGGGTTCAACTCCGCGTTGTTCAACGACGCCGAATCAACCACGCTCCGCAGTGCCGCTACGCGTCCTGATGTGCCTCCTGCTCCAAACGCCGTAATCGCCGCAGCTCTCTCCGACGCGGTCGGAGTAACCATCGCCGAGAAGAAAAGCGAGTCGACGTACTGGTCAGCGTTTAGCGTGATCGGAAATCTGGTAATGAAGGCCGCGCTGGTCACTATCGCCGTCGCGTAAGCCTGCTTGTTGGTTTCAAGCTGTGCTTCGGCTCCCGGCTGTCCAATAATCACGCCCGTCCCAACCTGCCGCGCATCCCTGATGAACTCCTGATACATGAAGCGCGAAGCAGCCGTGTCAGACTTGCGGCCGAAAGCCACGCGTTGGGCGCGGATAACGAAGAAGCCCGTCTCCTGGAACTCGATGGAGAGGAAGAAAGCCGCAGACACGTTGATCCGCCGAATAGCGATACACTCCTGGTCCGCACCGCACGACGTAATTTGGTCAATCCAAAACGCGAGACCTGCCACATCGGGCTGCCGGTTGAGGAAGTCGTGATAGTGCTGCCCGACAAAGATGGCGGGCTCGTCATTGACGTTGGTTACCGGCTCGATCACATCATCTGTAATCTGAATTGAGGCGGTACCGATCGCTCCGATCCCAGCGCTCCCGGTGGGGTTACTAAGACTAACGGTGAATGCCTCCAGGCCCTCGGTCTTAGAATCTTGACTTATCAAGATGTCGAAAGTTTTGCTGATCTCGCCGGGTGCGAAGGAGAGGGTGGCGAGCGCTATGGTGAAATCTGTTTTCTGAGTTGCCGTATTGTCAGTAGTCGCGATGTCAACAGTCGCTGCTCCCGACGTGTTGCCAACACGGAAAATAGTCACAGTCGAAAAAGTAATACCCTCCGCAACCGTGTAGAGGGCCTGTTCAAACGCAAAAGTGGAACTCGTAGGGCCAGGCGTGGGAGTTGGAGTTGGAGTTGGGATAGAGCCCGGACCGGCCAACCTAAGGACCGCGGTCGTGGTCGGTCCAGATCGCGGAAGGGCTTCCAGCAAAACAAATAAACGGTCGGCGCCAGTTTGCTCGAGACCGGCGACAAACTGCAGGTTCACGCTGGCACCGATGGCGAGCGGCGTTGCCAGCGTTACAGTTCCCGCCGACAAGCTACTATTAAACGCGCCGCCTGTCGGTTGATTGGGCGGCGTTTCCAGCGTTGTCCCTTGGACGGGGACAGTGCAGGGAGCAGCTGCAGGGGCGCAAGTGACCGGGTCGTTAACTGAAAGTACGGTCCCTACTGTGGACAACGCCCTGAGGTCGGCGACACAACCGGCGGGCGCCGGTTCGACACTGCAGCCAGTCCCGATGGACGGTAAGGTTGTGATATCGACAATGCGAAAGCGGAGCCGGGTAATTGGCTGTCCGACATTGTTAGTGATCCGCCGCCTGAACGTTAACGTGCCAAAACTGCTGGTCAACGGATCCCCCGGAGTCGTGTTGCGGACGCGATTTGGTGCAGCGTCCTCTGCAACCGTGGAGTCGAGTCGCGAGACCACAAGTCCTGGACTGAGAACACCCGTGACAGGGCTGAACCGATTCTCAGGCCCGGGTGCTCCGAGCCGCCGGCTCAGGCCCACGTTCGTGCCGACGGTGTCAGCGTAAAGAAAGTCGTTCAGGTTGTTTCCGGTATCCTGCGGATAGCTACTCGAGGGACCGGGTGTGGTGTTGACCAACGCTACTGAGTTGCAGTTGCCCGATCCTGAGCCGGTACAGCCGCCGGGCAGTTTGCGGAAGAAGCTGCCCTCTAACGCTGAGGAGGGAATGTTTGGGTAGCCGACGCCCTCTCGGTAGAGAGGGTTGGTGTCAAGATCCGATCCGACAGCATCGATGCGGTTTGCGAGCGTGTAGTTTCCCGAGAAAGAAGTTTCAAAGAGTGCGAGGCCTACGTTGTCGGGAATCTGTATCGTGTAAGTGATGTCCCCAGCCGCCGCGGCGTTGCCGGCTGGATAACTGCCAAGGCTGTAGCCCCCGGGGTTGACAGAGTTGACGGCGAGGAAGTGCCCTCGAGCTGGAATCACCGTGCCATTGGGAATCACGAACCTGGTTGACACCAGGGTGTCGTTAATCGTGGAGTTCGACGATCCGACTAACGCGTAACCCGCCGAACCGTCGGACACGGCGACAGTGTGGGGAGCGTCACTGTTGTTATAGATCTCCACAAACTCGTCGCTGGGTCCGTTCGGACCGCGCAAACGAAACTCGCTGATAATCAACGGCGCCGTCGCAGCTGTTCCCGCCGGTTCGAGTAGGCGGGCAGCCAGAGATCCGTGCCGAAGAGGTGAACATAAGCAGGCTAGTATCAAAACCGAAATAGCGATGCTAATTACTGCGCGGCGCTGGACCAGGATAGACGAGGTATAGGGAGCTATATTCATGAATTCCTCTGATTTCAACTTAAGCGAGCTAATCTGTCGGCTGCTTCCATTACGGGAAGGGTGCGATGAAGAGGCGGGGGCGGGTCCAACAACCACCGTTAATTTTCTAACTGTAATTGAGGGTTAAGTCAAGGAGTTCTATTTTATTGACCGGGTGGAGGCTGGTTATAGGCCGTCCAAGAAATAAAGGCGGTTAGTCGCTGTTTTGCCGCCTAGCTGTCGCGGAAGCGGCTCTGCCATTCGTTCAAAGTTGGTCTTAATAAGGCCTAATCAACGCGTGTTGATCCCGCTCCCACCTTCCAAAGATTGTTCTCCAGATGCATGTTGACTCTAGCTGAAGCTTTCTTTCCTTCATCGGTCCCGGAAATCCAGAGGGTCGCTTTGTCGTTGGTCCAAAACCCCCCGTCGACGCGAGCGTCTTTGATCGTAAGCAGTGACTTAAGTATCTCAAACGTTGCTTGTTCCTTGTCAGCTGGTACGGTTGTCATCGATTTTTTCGTTTCCGCAAACACTCTCGCCGCTTGCGATGCTTCCAGTAGCTGCGTCAGTTCTTTAAGGTTCTTTGTAGTTGGCACGGCCTGGATAAACGTCAAATATGCTTTGCCCGGGTCGTCGCCTCCCGCGGGCAACGGCTTACCAGTGCCGACTGTGACTGGACCATCCATTGGATCGCCGCTCGTGATGAGTGGCGCATTGAACGACACGTTAACCTCATACGTATGGTCAAACCACTTGAAGGGTTCCTTAGTGTAAATCTTCCCATCAATGGCTTTGGCATCAAGCTGCGACACCTCAACTTCGGCATGAAGAAGAGAATCGTAGTCCCATGACTCTGCATTTTGAGGGTCCTTCATCTTCCAAACTTGGGGAGAGGGCGGCGCCCCCCTGGTGCTGAAGTTTTCGGAGATCACGTGGCTGTTTCCCGCCTGGTGCGCAGCGCGAAGGAGATCCTGTAGGTTTGCGCCCTTGAGGGCTTCAGGTGGTAGCAGTTTTTCCGTGATCACAAAATTAGCATTGGTCTCTTCGAAAAGGTCTAATCTGCTTTGAAGCGCGTAGGCGTAGTTTAACTTCATCACCTTTCCATCAACGACGAGTTGGCCGGTCGCCCTCCCGGGTTCTAGATTTGACGGGGGTGGCTTATAGAAAACACCGGTCCACTTATCCGGCTTCAGCGAGACCGCGAAGGTAGCATCAAACTGATAGCTGGGTGCGTACTCCGCTTTTTCATCGTCGACTGGCTTCTCGCTTTTAACCGAAACACTGCCCTGGACCAGAGTTGCAGTAAAGCTCACCGATTTAAATACCGCTTTAGCCGGCGGGTATTCCTCGCTGAGTGATGATGGATAAGCCGCGTCCCCACTGCGACCGTGGTAGTAGATCGTGAAGTTGACGGTTTTGTCCTCCGCTATCCTGATAGTAAATCCTTTCAGCTCGCCCTGCCTCGCTTTCTCCTTAAAATTCGAGTCGCTGCCATTCTGATCGATCACGCCCCACGGTGCTGGACGGTCGGTAAAGATTATCACCACGTTCTGCTTACGATCATCTCCATCATTCTTGACCACGCTTGCATAGGCATGACTGACTTTTACAGTCTCGCCGTTGAAGGTGACACTTCCTTCCACAGTGTTTACGATTTCCGGCGGCAGGAGTGAGGCGTTTTCAAGCGGCTGATTCGAAGATGCTCGGTTACAACCCATGCTCACAAGCATTAGCGCTAGTACGCTTGTCATGATGATCCGTTTCATTACATCGTCACCTCTCGAGCGATTGAGATCGGACCCACTCCCGCTTGCGTGGTCGGCAGGTCTAGCTCTAGGGCTTATAGCTTGGTCCGCGAAATGGGCGAGCTGCTAGCGCCGAATTTCGTTGCCTTGGTCGAGGCAGATCTGCCCGTTGACGACTACATATTGAATGCCTTGAGGATATTGATCACGCATACTACTTCAGAGAGAACCTGTAAATACCCTTATTGGCTACTAATAATCCACCAGTATTCTTGTGGAAGAAGAGGTCAAGAGGCACTACGTTGGCTGATCCTTTTATGATGAGGGCGTTCCAGGTCTTTCCACCATCCGACGTTTTAAAGAGTTCGCCGCCTTCCATGTGCTTGTAGACAAAGAGTCCGTGCACGTCGTCTACAAATACAAATCCAGGTACTGGAGGGTACGACGAAGAATCCTGGCTTTCTGAGTCTATTCGCCAAGTAGCCTTACGCCAATACCTGCCGCCGTCTTCGGTGACGAGGGCTTCGAATTCCATTCCACTAAAGACCAGCCAGCCGTTATTCTGATTCAAAAAGAAACCGCTCACAAAGGTGGTCCGCTCGAGTTCGCCCCCTTCTACATTCGTGGATGGAAAGTGTTTGGCAAGGTCTGCCCAGCTCTTCCCGCTGTCGTTCGTGAATAGGACATTGTTACGGTTGGAAGCCAGGCCAATCTTGTTGTCCCAAAAGTCAATCTTATCGAAGCCTCCTATCAGCCGGGGTAAACTCTGAGGGTCCCAGGTAGTGCCGCCATCTGACGTTTCATAAATGCAACCAACCCGAATCTTCTCTCGAGTAACCTCCGTATTAATGAGCGGATCACTTTTGCGGAGCGGCTCAAACTTTCCTCCCGCAACCCATCCGTGATCTTTGTCTGCGAAGTATATGCTTGTGATTGCATCGCCGTTCTCTCTGTTAATTCCAGCAATCTCTACTCGGTGCGACTTATTTCCTCCCTCGGAGATCCTGAAAAGAGATCCGTCGGCCACAACCCATCCCCCATCCGCGGAAGTCAGGTAAACGTTCGCAATCCTTGCGTCTTGAGTCGCTTGCGAATTCGCGACATAGAATTTCCGCCATCCAGCTTTTTCTTCCCCTATCCAAATGGCCTGCTGATCCCATGACCAGCACACTTTTTGGCTGTTGCAGCGGATTTGTTTCTGTCTCGTCTCATCAGGAAGGACGCTAACCAAGTTGATATCCCATTGAGCGTCATCGATACGCTCGGCAGAGTTCATCGGGCTGTTCCGAAGTTTGCTTTCTGACGGGGTTCCAGACGTGCAGCCCTGGCACGCTGAAAGCAAAGGTAGTCCCAAAAAGAGGAAAGTGCGTAGCATTAAAGGTTGCAATTTCGTATCACGCTACTTCTTATAGCCTGGCCCGCGTAATGGCCGACCCGCCAGCGCCGAAGTTCTTTGACCTCCGTCGACACTGATCTGGCCGTTGACGATTACAAAGTGAACGCCCGTCGGATATTGGTTCGACACTTCAAATGTGGCCCGGTCAATCACGCTCTTAGGATCGAAGACGGTAATGTCGGCGAACATGCCCTCGCGCAAGAATCCACGATCGCGGAGGCCGACTCTGGTAGCCGGCATTCCGGTCATTTTCTGAATCGCCTGCTCGAGGGTAAGCAAATGCTCGTCGCGAACGTAACGACCTAAAATCCTCGGATAGCTGCCCCAACCACGCGGATGCGATTTCGCTCCGGCGAGTGGTCCGTCAGTAGCGCGTGCGCCGCTGTCCGTGCAGAAGCTAACAAAAGGCGCAGTCATCGCAGCGCGCAAGTCTGCCTCGCTCATCATGAAATAGATCGCCCCGGTCTGCCCGTGGTCAGCGAGGATCAGATCAATTACCGCATCCAGAGGCTCCTTCTTTTGTTCCGTCGCGATCTCGGAAACCCGCTTACCCTGCGTCCATTCGAGATCGCGCGTGATAACCGAGCCGATCAAGACTCCGCTCGCTCCTCCGCTTCCCAGATAGATATTTTCCCACTCCCTGGAATCATTTGAGATCTCTTTCTTAAGGCGCTCACGCATCTGAGGATCGCGAAGGCGTCCGAGCATTTTGTCCGTTCCGCCTTCGAGTGCCCAGGGCGGCAGACACGCGCTTAGAGCGGTGCTGCCGGCGATGTAGGGATAGACGTCTGCTGTGATGTCCAAACCTTGCGCCCTCGCTTTCCGGATTTTCTCAAGTACCTCGGGCATGCGCCCCCAGTTCTTTTGGTAAGCAGTTTTCAAATGCCAGATTTCGACGGGGATCCGAGCACGGCGGGCTATCTCAAAGACTTCGGCGAGTGATTCATCGAGAGCGTTGGCTTCGCTGCGCTGATGGGTCGCATAGATGCCGCCATGCTGTCGCGCGACGCTGGCCAGCTCAATGATCTCCTCAGTTTTTGCAAAGCGGGCCGGGACGTACTGGAGCGAGGTCGAAAGTCCGAGGGCTCCATCCTTCATCGCCTCCGTCACGAGTTGTTTCATTTGTTCCAACTCGGAGGGAGTGGGCGGCCGGTTATCGAAGCCGATAACGTACGCACGCACCTGGGTGGCGCCGACAAAGGTCCCCATGTTGACCCCGATGCCTTGCTTCTCGAGCCGTCGAAAATACTGGTCAAGCGTGCGCCAGTCGACCGTGAGGTTGTAGCGGCGGTTGAAGTCTTCCTGCTCCTTTATTAAACGGTCATTGACTGGCGCAATCGATTCGCCTTCGCCGGTGATTTCAGTGGTCACACCCATCATTACCTTGCTCATCGCCCGGTTGTCGATTAGCACATAGCTTTCCGACTGGCCCAGCATGTCGATGAAGCCAGGAGCGACGACGAGTCCAGCAGCATCGATAACTCGCGTGGCCTTTGCGTTTTTGAGGTTACCAATTCGCACGATGCGGTCGCCTTTAACTGCCAGGTCGGACGTGTAACCGGGTTGTCCTGAACCGTCAATGATGCTCCCGTTCTTGATAAGGAGGTCGTACTGCGCCGCGGAAGTTGTGGTGCCGAATGGGAGAGCAGAGAAGAGAAGCATAGTTGCCAGGCTTAGGCTAACTGAAATTCTGGTTAGCATCATTTCACCAATGCGTTGAGCTATTCGAGCGGGGAATCGTAGTCACTAGATGGATACTTGTCCAGGTTGGAAGTCAGTACCGTAGCGCGTCGGGTCAACGCTGGCTACGAGTTGCGCCGACCGACCCGCCGCTACCGCGCTACGGTACTGACTTCAGGTTATCGTCATGTGACTTTCAACCAGCCCGTGCGTAGAATCAACCACTGTGACGAATCAACCCATAACACTACAAACAATCGCTGCCGTGACCGGCGCGAGACTGACCGGCGATGTGAACGTCATTGTCTCAAACGTCACGCACGATTCGCGGCAAGCTGGTCCGGGTGTCCTGTTTGTAGCCATTCGTGGCGCACTACTGGACGCGCACAAATTTATCCCCCAGGTGATGGCTGCGGGATCTGTCGGCGTGATCTCCGATCTGGAGCGAGCTCAGGATTTCCAGGGCGGCTGGCTGCAAGTCGAAAACGTGCGCCGCGCCATGGCTCTCGCCGCGGCTGAAGTTCAGCATCATCCGTCGCGCGAACTGCAATTAGTCGGTATCACGGGCACCAATGGAAAAACGACTACCGCCTATCTGATCGCTTCCATTCCGGAAGCTGCCGGCGAGCCCGTTGCCATGACCGGAACCGTCGAATACCGCATTGGCAAAGAACGTCGCCCGGCGGAACGAACAACTCCCGAAGCCACAGACATGAACCGATTGCTGCGTCAGGCCGTGGACGTGGGTTGTCGCACCGCGGTGATGGAGTGTTCCTCGCAGGCAATGGATTTCCATCGTTGTGACGCACTCGAATACGCAGTGGCCGTTTTCTCCAACCTGACCCGTGATCATTTGGACTACCACATCACCATGGAGAACTACTGGTATGCGAAGCGCCGTTTGTTCGACGGTCGACTGGGAAGCAAACCAAAAACTTCGGTGATTAATATAGACAACTCGTACGGAGTTGAATTGGCGAATGACCTTGAGCGCGACGGCCTGAAAGTCATTCGATACGCGGTGGATGCCGAGGCTGACATCACCGCTCGCAATCCCGAGTTTTCGCTTGATGGAATGCGATTCGATCTTCACACACCGGCGGGCGATCGAGAGTTCTTTTCGCCGTTAGTTGGCCCACCGCACGTCTATAACACAGTGGCGGCGGTGGCCAGCGGGCTGGCCCTGGGATATGACCTCGACGTGATCACCAGAGCGCTGGAGCAGTGTACCGGCGCGCCGGGACGTTTTGAACGCGTGGTGCACTCTGGAGACTTCGCTGTGGTAGTCGACTATGCCCACTCCGACGACGCGTTGCTGAACGTGCTGAAAACTGCCCGCGAGGTTACCAAGGGCCGAATCATCACGGTCTTTGGCTGCGGCGGCGATCGCGACTCATCCAAGCGCGCACCTATGGGAGAGGCGGCCGGCAGTTTGAGCGATGTCGTAATTCTTACCTCTGACAACCCGCGCACTGAAGATCCGCAACAAATACTCGCCGATGCTGAACTAGGCATTCAAAAGACCGGGAAACCTTACCGCAAGATAGCGGACCGGCGTGAAGCAATCTACGAGTCGATCGCGCAAGCTCGCAGCCAGGACCTGGTATTGATCGCCGGCAAAGGCCACGAAGACTATCAAATCATCGGTCGGGAAGTGTTCCATTTTGACGATAAGGAAGTAGCTCGCGAAGCGCTGAAATGTCAGAACCGCGAGAGGTAGCGACCGGGTGAACACTCAGAAATCCCACCCACGGCAGTGGGTGGATTGTTCAGATCCGACCTACAGCCAAGTGGGGTTATGAATTGAAGTGTTCGCAGGATTCGGCAGGGAGTTGGTATTTAATGAGCAGGAATAGTTTCGGCTGGCTCGTTTGCTTGCTGCTGGCAACAGTTTCCTGCCAGCAAGCTCCCGTACCCGAACGAGCGCAGGCGCAGCCCAGCGCGTCACCAAAAGCTCCCAAAGGTGTTCCTGGAACCTACGGACCGGCGACTACCCTGGGTCGATTAAAGGACCCGGCAATCAAAGAGAGCAGCGGCCTTGTGGCATCAAGGTCCACGCCGGGTCTTTATTGGACCCATAACGATTCAGGAGACGGCCCTTTCATTTATGGTTTCGATAGTCGCGGTCGTCGAAAGGGAGTTTGGCGCGTTGCTGGCGCATCGGCCCGCGATTGGGAAGACATCGCTGCCGGACCTGGACCGCTGCGCAATCAAAACTACCTTTACCTCGGCGACATTGGAGACAATAGCGAACGGCGTTCCGAGATAATTGTGTATCGTGTTCCTGAGCCAACGATTACTGCCGCTGATGCCACCTCAACAAAAAGCAAACCACGAGTGACGGAGACTGCGGAAGTTATCCACCTCCGTTATCCCGACGGAAAACACGACGCCGAAACCCTGATGGTCCATCCTGTGACCGGCAGTCTATTCGTCGTCACCAAAGCAGTTTTCTCGAATCCGAGTGTCTATGAAGCTACGGGACCGGTGAATGCTGATAAGCCCGTAACACTTAACCGGGTTGGTGAGTTAGACGTTCCGAGCTTGTTCGGCGGATTGATTACCGGGGGAGACATCTCACCGGACGGACGCCGCGTTGTTCTTTGTGACTACATGCAGGGGTACGAGATTGTGTTAGCAGATGGGGCAGACTTCAACACTATTTGGAAACAACCGCTAAAAGCAATCGAGTTGGGTCAACGCAAGCAAGGGGAAGCGATCGCCTATCGACTGGATGGAAATGCATTGCTGACCACCAGTGAGGGTCCTGCATCGCCGTTGATTCAGGTCTTGCGACGTTAATCAGCATTCGGAAATTCGCAGGTTGGGAAGGGCTGTGTCCCAACCTGCGAATTTCGCTCGCTTGAGGTGATCCTGTAATCGATTGCTAAGGCCTTGCGCTATTCTTGCGCGAGAAATAAAAATACACCGGCAAACCCGAGGCGATGATTGCCAAACCAATCACAGACTGCAGCGGGGCGTTCTTGATGGTAAAGACAATTAGATAGATCGTCACCAGGACGAATAAGCCCGGCACGACCGGGTAACCCCAGGTTCGATAAGGTCGGTCGGCATTGGGTTCGGTCTTACGAAACACGAAGACCGAGGCCGTCACCATTCCGTAGAAAAGCCAGAAGGCAAAAATCGCCAGGTCGGTGAGTTGATCAAACTTGCCCGAAACCGCCAGGACTGAGGCCCACACTGCCTGGACGATCAGGGAGATCACCGGCACGCTGGCGCCCTTCGAGACCCGAGCCAGGCTCTGAAAGAAAACGCCATCGCGGGCCATCGCGTAAGGAATGCGCGCAGTGCCCAGGATTGAACTTTGAAGTGAGCCCCACGATGCAAGCATCATGACGCCGGCCATCAAAGTTACAGCCACCGGACCGAGAACCCTTCTGATCGCTTCGGCCGCTACCGAAGAGGTCGCGGAAACACTGGCCACGTCCGTCGGAGTCATCACGTAGTAGTAGCTGACGTTCACCAGCACATACAGACCGATCATGATGATCATGCTGGCGATCAAGGCCAGCGGGAGATTGCGTTCGGGGTGCTTCACCTCTCCGGCCATGTAAGAAATATTATTCCAACCATCGTAGGCCCACAGGGCGCCCAACATCGCCGCCGCAAACCCTGCCATTCCGCCTCCGGTCACATCCACGCCCTCGCAGGTTCCGCCGGTGTTGGCCAACCAGAGATGGCCCATGCTGCCGTCCTGAAAAAAGAAGGCTGCCAAGCCGACGCCCAGCACCATAATAACCTTGAGAATGGTGATAAAGGACGCCACGTGGCCAGTGACACTCACCGCCGCACAGTTGATCAAAGTCGTGACTGCGATGGTCACCAGCGCCACAACCTGCAGATGACCGAACGGAATTTGGAATCCAAAAATTGGTGGGGTGCTGAAATAGACGGTGTCGAGCTTCCCTCCCAGGAGATCGTTCATGAAGATTGCAAAGCCGACTGCTAGGGCCGCTGCGGATGCAGTGCGTGAGATCAGGAATTGGGACCATCCGTTGAGGAATCCCCAGACCCTGCCGTACGCGTCTTTAGTGATCACATACTCAGCGCCGGCGTGAGGCCGCATCGTCGTCAATTCGGCGTAGGTAAGGGCTCCGGCGAGGGCCAATAACCCGGCCACAATCCAAACCAGTATTACGCGCCAGGGTGAACCTACGTTACAGGTCATGACCCGCGCCTTGAGAAAGATGCCCGTGCCGATGATGTTGCCGACGTTTATGGAAATCGCAGCGATTGGTCCAAGGCCGCGAATGAGCTCAGGGTGTGTGAATTGTTGCATGGTCTATTCGGGTTCCGAGTTTCGAGTTCCGAGTTCCGAGTTCCGAGTTCTGATTACTGAGTACGAGTTTCGAGTTCCGGGTTTCGAGTTAGCCCAACGAGTCAACGCTTACCTTGGGTTTCAAACTCGGAACTCGGAACTCAGAACTCGAGACTCCGGGGAACTCGAAACAGATTGTTACCACACATCATTTGTAAGCAAGTCGTCATAAGTGTCTCGACGACGGATTAGTTGCGCTGCTCCGTTTTCATCAATCAGTACAGCCGCCGGCAACGGCCGGCCGTTGTAGTGAAACATCTGGGCCAGGGAATAGGCGCCGCTGTTGAGCAGGGCCAGCACTTCGCCGGGCTGCACGTTGCTTGGTAGGAATCGGTAATCAGGAAGTCTCCCGCCGCGTTCAATATCAAAATAGACGTCGCCAGAATCGCATAGCGGTCCAGCCACCTTGTAACTGTTGTCGTGAGGTTCGCCGGCGCTGGTAGCCGAAATCAGATGGTAGTACCACTTGTAGTTGTTCATCGAGAGCATCAGGTTGTAGCCCGCGTCGGTGAGGAGCCAAACATCGCCGGTTTCGGGTCGGCGCTTGATGTTGCGAACGGTGGTCAGGACCAGACCCGCGTCTGCGATCACGCTCCGACCGGGTTCCAGAAGAATTGTTACCGCATCAAGCAGATGCTCCGCGTTGGCGGCGCGCGCCGAATCGCGTGCGACTCGCAACGCTTCACGGAGCACCGCTGACGGTTCCAGATTCGCGCCCAACATGTCGCGCTCGTGTTCGGGAAATTGATCAGCCTGGGAACGATCGCGAAGGTAGTTGACGGGAATGCCGCCGCCCAGGTTGATATGTTCCAGCGTGTGACCGGTCTCGCGATTTATGGTTAGCAGGTGTTCCCACATGCTACGGAAAGCTTCGGCAAAGGGCTCGACGTCCGGCGTTTGCGATCCCACGTGGATATGGATCCCGCAGACATGAATTAGATCAGGGTTTTGCAGGCCGCGACGAAAGGCGTCGAGCACCTCCGACGATGAAATGCCAAACTTCGATGTGAGCAGAGCTGTTTGCAGTCCGAGGTGCGAGCGCGTTCCGATCTCCGGGACCAGGCGCAGAGTTATGCGTGCTGGCTTCACCGGCTCAGCGCGCTCGGCTGATACTCTGCGCACGGATTCCTCAACCAAACCGATTTCATAAATTGAATCGACGTTTATCGCATAGATCCCCGCGCGCACGGCTTCATCAAGCTCTTCGTCACTCTTGCTGGTGCCATTGAAAATGATCTGC
>JAMQPI010000570.1 GCA_023717565.1 Pyrinomonadaceae bacterium
TGCTCTTTGCGGAAACGACCACGCTGGGTATACGGAGTTATGAGGTTGCCAGACGCGCTCTGGAGCGTGAGATCGTCCGAGTGGAAACACAGTATGGGCCTATTGATGTTAAAGTAGCGCGGTTGAATGGGCACGTGGTAACCGAGATGCCTGAGTACGAACAGTGTCGCGCGGCGGCGATTAAGTCAGGGGTGCCGTTGCGAGTTGTTGAGAGTGCCGCGCGATTGGCTTTTGCTTTGCAGAAACCCCACCGCGGCTAGAGGGTGAGCCTGAATCCAAAGAGGAGCGATTTCACTAAGCCTACTCCTCGGGGGAACTTATACAGGCAGAGCCTCGATTTCACTTGAATGCTTTTCGGTAAGGCGGAGCCTTACCGCACTGGAGGGCGGCAAAGCCGAAGAAAGGCAGCCCGCCGTTCGGTGAGGCGAAAGGTTCTAAATGGCCACAAAGTTTTCGGAAGACAAGAGTACTCAGGACTCGAAAATTGATCACCAGCCGGCAGTGGATCTGGAGATGATCGCTCGTGGCGTCCGACTAATTCTCGAAGGCATTGGCGAAGACCTGACTCGGCCCGGCTTGCAGGAGACACCGAGCCGGGTAGCCGAGATGTATGCGGAGTTAACCGCTGGTATGCGTGAGGACGCGCAGCAGCATGTGGTGCCTCTGCCCGGAGACAAGCACGACGAGATGGTGATCGTGAAAGACATCAGCATCGCCTCGCTCTGTGAACATCATCTGGCCCCCTTCGTCGGCAAGTGTCACATCGCCTACATTCCCAAGGACGGCAGGATCCTGGGAATCTCAAAGCTGGCCCGGCTCGCTGAGACCTTCTCCCGCCGATTACAACTGCAGGAGCGCTTAACCACCGACATTGCGAACACACTCTATGAAGGTTTGAAGCCGGTGGGAGTGATGGTGGTCATCGAAGCTGAGCACACCTGCATGACACTGCGCGGCGTAAGGAAAGCCAACGCCAAGACGATCACATCAGCAGTCTTGGGCGGCTTCCGGAACGATCCCCGAACACGAGCCGAAGCCATGGCGCTTATCACGGGTAAGGAATAACCATTTCTCATTTGTCATTTCTCATTTGTCATTGTTCAGAGGGATTATCTGACGCGCGATCAGACTGTTCGGCGATCCCCTCAATGACAAATGAGAAATGACAAATGAGAAATGGAAAATGATCATTTATTACTCAGGCCAAATCCATTATTGCGGACTTTCGATCCACGCGCATGACAAAATCTTTCTACATAACAACCCCCATCTACTACGCCAACAGCCTTCCGCATCTGGGTCATCTCTACACGATGATTCTCGCGGACTGCGTCCATCGTCACAAAGAGCAGCGGGGATTTGAAACCTACTTCCTCACCGGCACAGACGAACACGGGATAAACATCGAACGCGCAGCAGAGCGCGCCGGGCGAACGCCGCAGCAGCAGGCTGATTACGTCGTCAGTTACTTCACCAAAATGACCTCAGCCTTTGGTCTGGACACCGAGCATGGTGGTTACGACACGTTCATGCGCACAACTTACCCTTTTCATGCAGAAGGTGTGAGCAAGTTCTGGCGTCAGGTGGCCAAGTCGAAGACACCCAAAGGACGAGAGGCGATCTTCAAGGGTCATTACGAAGGCTGGTTCTGCGCCCCCTGTGCCGCGTACAAGACTGAAGATGAATACACCAAGCCGGAACAGTCGGACCAACCGCCACTTTGTCTGATACATGAAACGCCCCTCGACCGCGTGTCGGAAGATAGTTATTTCTTTCGACTGTCAGACTACGGCGATGCTCTGCTCGAGTTGTACGAATCGCGGCCCGACTTCATTCGACCGGAAGGGCGACGCAACGAAGTGATGAGTTTTGTTCGCGGTGGGCTGCAGGACCTCTCGGTTAGTCGTCTGCGTAGCTCTGTGAATTGGGGCATTCCCGTTCCTGATGATCCGGCCCACACAATCTACGTCTGGTTCGATGCGCTGACGAACTACATCACAGCCATCGGCTACGGAAATGAGGAACGCGAACGGGTCGTAGGTTTTAAGAAGTTCTGGCCCGGACTCCACCTCGTCGGCAAAGACATCCTGCGGTTCCATGCCGTCTACTGGCCCGCATTTCTGCTGGCTGCGGCGAGTGTCGATGCGAGTGTTGAGGTGCCGCGCGGAATCGTTGCTCATGGAATGTGGGTGGACCAGGCGGGTCGCAAGATGTCCAAGACCCTAGGCAACACAGTGGAATTGGATGTCTTGCAAAAACACTTTCCCGTCGATGCGATTCGCTATTTCTGTCTGCGCGACATGGTGTTCGGCCAGGATGGTCGATTCGGCTACGAGGCGCTGATCGATCGCACCAACAGCGACCTCGCCAGCGGCCTGGGAAATTTATCGAGTCGGACGCTAACGATGATCGATCGTTATTGTGAAGGGCAAGTTCCTTCAGGTCGCATACCTGAGGAGAAGTTGCTGGCGGCCAAACGCAGCGGTATCGACACCGACGAGACGACTATTGCCGGGTTTGTCGAGCATGCCCGTGACGACTTTCTTCTGCACTTCGAGAACTTTGCCTTCAGCCGGGCGTTGGAAGTCGCTTGGTCCATAGTCGCACGCGTGGACAAAATGATCAGTGACGCGAAGCCCTGGGATTTGGCAAAGGACGAAAACCAGCGCGAGACCCTCAACGCTATCCTCTACCGCGCGGCGGAGTCGTTGCGGTGGTTATGTGTTTTGCTTTATCCGGTAATGCCGGAGTCCGCGCAGGGCATCTACGCGCAAATGGGGCTGGGTGGCGCTGACAACTCGAAAGATCTGTTATCAGGAATCGACCCGGCTGAACTCAAGTGGGGCGGACTTCAAGTGGGAACCCGGATTGGTGAGGTCAAGCCACTCTTTCCGCGCATCGATAAAGGAAAACTCATGAGCGAGATTAAAGCTGACCAATCCTCCGGCACCCACACCACTGAGGCCGACGCTGTTCCGGGTGCGGCCACTGCGGCTGAGACTCAGCCAGTGCCGCCAATGAAGCATGCCACCGAAGCCGATGCCGTTCCTGGGGTAGCGGAAGTGCACTCGACAGCAAACGCTCAGCGCGATGAGCACCAGGCAATCGAGGGCCTGATCGACATCACCGACTTCACCAAGGTCGAGTTGCGCGTCGGCGAGGTCTTGACCGCTGAACGGATACCGAAGGCTGACAAGCTTCTGCTCTTGTCCGTCGATATCGGCGAAGAGAAGCCGCGCCAAATCCTCGCCGGCATCGCGCAGCACTACGAACCCGAAAAGTTGGTGGGCCGCAAGATCGCGGTGGTATCCAACCTCAAACCACGCAAGATGCGCGGCTATGAATCTCAGGGGATGCTTCTCGCGGCCTCCGTGGGCGAAGAAGGGAAGCCGGTGCTCGCGACATTCACCGAAGAGGTTCCCAACGGCGCACGTCTGAAATAAAGAGCTCGGCTGCTTCGGTGTAGCTTATGCAGGCTGAGAGACAAGAGTTGCTTAACCAGCTTCAGGAGTACGGCTGGCGTGTTGCCCACCAGGATGAATCGCTCGATTGGTGGGCTGATGAAATGTGGCGACTCGAATCATTATGGTCGCCCGTTGGCAGCCTGGCATACGTAACATTCCTGGTTGACCCACAAGCTGACGGTCACCGGAAAAAAGGCGAGGACGTGTGGGCGGTCATGGCTTCCGCGGCCAAGCCAATAAGTCGGTTGAAAGTAGACGGTGAGTTCACTTTGGGTTTAGGTCGGGGTTGGAACCAGCGATTGCCTGCCTTCTTCAAACACCTGGCTGCTCTGCGCATTCAAAAATCGATAAACGAATAGCGCGTGACGCCGCCGAACAAGTACTTGTAGATGCCACCTCGATCGCGGGCATCTTAATGACTTCTCGCGACGCAGCCCGATTGCCGCGCTGGGCGGGGAAGGCGCAACTAAGACGTCTCGCTAGCGAAAGTGGTGTCGAGTGTCGAGCTCTCCACAAGACAAGCCGAGCCTACTGGTCGGCATATGGTTCGCGGCGGCGAGTTGTATCCCTTTAAGCCTGGTCTGGATTGAATTCGTTTTTGGTGCTCTGGGGAAGCCGTGGCACGCACTCTTAGGAAGGGTGCTTGGACTCTGCGTACTGCCCATTCTGATCGCCTTCGTAATCGGCCTCTGGTTTGGTTCCGATATTCTCGAACCAGACCGTGTGGGCACATCCGGCCGCGCTATCTTACGTGGCGGATTGGTGGCCATGTCTTCTACTCTTGTCTACTCACTTATTCTAGGGTTGTTTGCCGGGATATGGATGAGCATAAGTGAACGTCCGCCGGGGAACGGTCCGATTCTAGATGCTTTGCAGCTCTTTCTCGTGGGGCTGGCAGGAACCCTTGTCCTGAGTCTCTTCACGGTCGGGTGGATAGCCGTCATCGTGGGCGCAATCGCTGGATGGCTTCTCTATAAATTGAGGCCGCATTTTCACAAGGGGGCCACCTAACAAGGAATTCGACAGAGGCCGGGTTTGCAATGGCAGATGAGAAATGTCAAATGAGAAATGGAAAATGATCGGCCCTTTGAAGCCCCACCAGCGCAAGTCCTCGCCCCGAGTTCGTTCACTAATAGGCTGGTTGGGCAACTCGCCGTCGCGACCTGAGTTCTAAGCAACGGCTTCAGTCCCCATCAGGCCCCGAAAGTCAACGTCTCCGACATTCGCCCGACAAACCA
>JAMQPI010000587.1 GCA_023717565.1 Pyrinomonadaceae bacterium
CATTATTGGCAATCCAGAATGGGCTGGTACCTCGGAATGCGATGCCCCACGGGTTTATCAGTACCGGGTCCTGGACTGGCGCGAGGCCTGGGATGTCTGAGGCAAAGTTTGTTTGTCGATAGGCCGATCCCGCTGGAATAACGGGAATGAGCGGCGTGAACGGCGGATCCTGAGTCACTGTTGACTTCGGTGCCAAATGTGCCGACGATGGCGCAAAGGCTGGCAAACCGAGACCCACCAACACCAGCATCAGGGCCAGAATGACAAACTCCCTCCCGCTTCTCTTCAAATGGGGCGTGTGCAACATACAAGTTCTCCTTGAACAAAGAAATCAAAGTTTGTGAGATACGGATCTTTACAGCTTCCGATCCGCCGCTTGAGATAAGCAAGCTCTTCCTGAAGCGATAACTGAAAAGCGGGGGAGACTTTCGCAGGCACCTACCGACATCGCTCGCCAGGGACCGCGAGGGCAAAACGCGAGTCTGGAACTGAACGGGACTCGTTAGAATTTAGACCGACGATTCCAATATCTGGTGATTCGGAGAAGCACTCTATGCACGGAGGGGCAAACTGTCAAGAGTTTTTGGGGAATAGCCCTAGAGTTTTTGACGATTTCGCCTCTAGTCGACGGGCCAACTCGGGGTGCTATATTGGTGGTGCGGCTGTCGGATAGGTTTGAACCCCAGCGCGAACGACTCAGGATGACGCTTTATCCCTCTGGCGATCTCGCTCTACTAGCATCCGCCGTAGAATCTTGCCGGATGCCGACTTTGGGATCTTATCGATAAACTCAACGCTTCTTAGCTTCTTGTATGACGCAACCCGCTCCGTTACAAAAGCGATGATCTCTTCGGGAGTCGCCTCTCCTCTCAATACCACGAAAGCCTTTGGCACTTCGCCGGCTTCATCATCGGGATAGGGAACCACAGCAGCGTCGGCAATCGCCTCGTGAGTTAGCAAGATCGCCTCAAGCTCGGCCGGAGGCACCTGAAAGCCTTTGTACTTGATGAGTTCCTTGGCCCGATCCACGATAAAAAAGTGATGGTCCTCGTTGGCGTACCCGATGTCACCGGTATGCAGCCAGCCTTCCGCATCGATGGTCTGGGCGGTCGCCTCAGCCCGGTTGAGATAACCCTTCATTACTTGTGGGCCACGTACACAGATCTCACCTTCTTTGTTTGACCCCAGCGATTCCCCGGTTTCCAGATCAATAATCCTGCACTCAGTGTTTGGGGCGCAGACACCCACAGAGCCGAACTTGACGTGCGCCGGATCGGAGGGCGATGAATGAGTCACCGGACTTGTCTCGGTCATGCCATAACCCTGCCGGATTCGACAGTGCAGCCTTTCCATGCAGGCGCGGGTCAAATCCTCACCCAATGGCGCGGCGCCGCAAAAGATCGTACCCAGCGTAGAGAGATCGTAGTTATCGACAACCGGACTCTTACTCAGGGCCAACACAATAGGTGGAACCAGATGGGCCATCGTCACGCCATAGTCATCTATGCATTTTAAGAATTGCTCCAGCTCGAAACGAGGCAGCGTAACGATGGTCGCGCCTGCGTAAAGTCCCATATTTAGGATGACGACCAGGCCGTAGATATGGAAAAGAGGCAGCACACAGATCAACGTGTCATCTTCGGTGAAGTAGTCCAGACCCTCCATCTGGCGAAGATTCGCTACGAGGTTATGGTGGGTTAGCATCACGCCCTTCGGCAGCCCGGTCGTCCCGCTGGAATAGGGTAGGGCGACTAGATCCTCGCTGGGATTGATGTCCACAGCTGGAGCCTGACCATTGGCAACGAACAGTGAGGCAAAAGCAGTGGCTCCATCGGCTTCGCCGAAGACAAATAACTCTTCAATCGACGACGACGCGGCAGCCCCCTGGGCTTTTTCGATAAAGGCAGGCACCGTCACCAGAAATCTGGCACCGGCATCTTTCAACTGGTGAGCTATCTCAGATTCCGTGTACAGAGGGTTGACCAGGGTGTTGATGCCACCCAGTGATGCGACGGCGTGGAAAATGATTGCGTACTCGGGGACGTTGGGGCTCAGAATCCCAAAGACATCGCCTTTCTTGAATCCTCGCTGGGCCAGGCCGGCCGCGACTTGAGTGATCGCCTCAGCTAACTGTGAATAGGTGATAATTCGTCCGGTTGGACCTTCGATAAGAGCGGGCTTATCGCCGAGTTCGAGCGCGCGTCGAAGCACCAACGTCGTGAGAGAGACTTCAGGTATGCTAACGTCAGGATACGGTCCACGGAAGATCATGTTGATTAGGTTGGCTCGACTTTTAGTTGAGCAAAAATCTGGAATCACACAGAACTGAAGCCTGTGCTACTGCAGGAGCGCGGCCTACATTAACAGGGTGACCCGGCATCTGCAAAAGGTTTATAGTACGCCGGCCCACTCATACAGACGGGGTCCTGGTACTCAGCAATCGCTATTACTTGGAACTTTCATCAC
>JAMQPI010000576.1 GCA_023717565.1 Pyrinomonadaceae bacterium
TTCTTAACGATGAAGAACTGCACTGGCTGATGCGGCGTCGGTCTCCCTATTTAACGGCGTTGGCTCAATCATCGTAACTCGGTGACGGGCCCCGCAGAAAGTTTCCCTCCGCCGCTGTGGATACTAGCATAGCCGCGGAGCGGCGGGAAAGAGGTAAATTGTCGTGCCCGTCCCGTAGCGGGTGAGCCTAGACCATTTTCCATTTCTCATTTCTCATTTCTCATTTTTCATTGGTCTTTTGCGAGTGAAGAGATATTCTTAGAGTCGATAACCTCACACAACAGGGAGCCCTCACAAATGGAAACTGACCCAACTAGCCATCAAACCCAGGCGGATGAACTGGAAGAACGATTAATCAACTTTGCTGTCCGCATCATTAGGCTCTCATCGCAGCTACCGCGGACTGCTGCGGGAAAGCATGTTGCCGGACAGATTCTGAGAGCTGGCACTTCGCCAGCCCCGAATTATGGTGAAGCGAGGGGTGCGGAGAGTCATGCCGATTTTGTTCACAAGTTGCGCATTGTACTAAAGGAATTGAATGAAACCTCCATCTGGCTTCGCATAATCGAGCGAAGCCAGCTGCTGGGACGTCGCCTTCTGGCGAATATCATGCAGGAGAATCGGGAGTTGTGCAGGATCTTTGCGTCATCGCTCAAAACCGCTCGCGCAAGCAAAAATGACCAAATGAAAAATGAGAAATGAGAAATGGAAAATGGTTTGATCGACCTTAGGGCCGGTCTTAACCGATCGAAAGCTTGCCGGCGCCGCTCTGGCCTTGCTCCACATTGCTGCGGACTTTCAGCAGCCGATCTAGCATTTCGGCGCACTCGGCGCTGCGGGTGGCAAGTTGGGCATCAGCCTGCTCGTGAAGATGTTTAAGGCGGTGAAGTTCGTCAGCGACGTGCAACGCGGCAAGGATAGCGACTTTGAGCGAATCAACGGTCAAGGTGCCTGAGGAGATTTCGCGCATCCGGCTATCTACAAATTCGGCAAGCTGGATGATGTACTCGGTGTCACCATCGGAGCGAATGTTGTAGGTCTGGTTATAAATCTCCACTCTGATCGTGGGAGTAGTGGTGGTAGTGTCCATACTGCTTTTAGTGAGAGTCTGGCCGATTCCGGGAGTCATCTGAGTTCCTCCGCCAGTTCGGGATCCAGAGCCGCAACCGCGTCCAGCATTGCCTCCACTTTCATTCGTATCATGTCGCGCTCGGCTAGTAGCTGTTCGACTTGTCTCTCGAGCCGCTCGGTTTCCCTGGGGACACCCATTCCGCGACGCGCGAGCGAAAGTTCCTTTTCCAGACTTTCCTTCTCTTGCCGTAGCGTTTTGGTGAGTTCGATAGTGCGATAGATCTTGTCTTCGAGGTGCGAGAACTTTTCTAATCCAGATAAACCGACCATCAGTATCTCCCAAAACCAACTTGGCTCAAAGTGGGATTGATTATGCGGCTTAGCGCGGGCAAGCGCAAGACTGATTCTGCGGTTGTCGAAGATTTATTTCTTCAATGTAGCTGCGCACTATACTGGTGAAGCAGCGAATCAATCAAGCTCCGCTGGCGCTGCTCAACTTCCTCGTCGCGCAAGGTCCGTTCATCTGAGCGATATTCGATTCTGAGCGTAACCGCGCGCTTGTCTTCAGGTATGTTCGCTCCTTCGTAAGTCCCTACAAACTGAGCACCGCGGCAATCCTCCACCTGCTGCTTGTCTACGGTACTCAGTAGTTCGTCAAGAGTGACCTGGCGATCGACCAGAATCGTGAGATCGCGTACGACGGATGGATAGCGCGGCAGCGGCGAGTATTGGGCCGAAAGCTCTTTAGCATCCAACAGCCTGGTGAGATCAAGCTCGGCGACAAAGACCGGCTGGCGAAGCTTATGAGCATCAGCCACTATGTCAGCCAGCCGGCCGATCGACCCGATTGGTGTTCCATCAGCCAACGATATCCCTGCCGACTGACCTTCTCGGAGATGCTTTACGCGGGCGCTCGTGAACCGAAGCGGTCCGCGGTTCATCGCCGCGATGGCCGCCTCCAAAGACCCTTTAATATCAAAAAAATCTATCTCGCGAGGAGCTTGTGCCCGACTCTCTTCCATGGCGCCACCGGTGATAATTGAGGCCAATGCCTCGCGCTCCTTTGGTAATTCATCAGCATCTGATTTCGCAAAAATCCGCCCAGTTTCAAACAAACGAACATTGCGTACACCATGATTGAGGTTATGCCGCAGTGAATTCAGCAGTCCCGGAATCAGGGTCGGACGCATTCGCACCTCGTTTTCAATAATGGGGTTCTTGAGCGTAACAAAACCCGACTCCGGATCCTGGGTATTGAATTCCGGGATCAACTCAAATTGATTGTCATACGAGATTTCGATGAAGCTAAAACTGATTGCCTCATCAAAGCCCAGCGCCTGGAGGGTTCGCCGCAACTTGCGGATTTTCAATTCCTTCGGTTGGTGCTCCCCCGATTGGTTCGATGGAGGAAGTTCGGAGGCGATCTTGTCATAGCCGTAGTGTCGCGCTATTTCTTCGACCAGATCCTCTTCGCGCTCGAGGTCACTTCGCCAGGTAGGTGGAACACACTTCCAGACTGCGGTCGATTCCTCCTGGAGAGCAATGCCAAGTCCGTTGAGAATACGCTTCATGTCGGTTTCAGCAACGCGTAGCGAGGTAAGGCTCTCAACTCGAGCAGAACGGAATTCGATGGTCCGCGCCGGTAAGGGACTTGGATACACATCGATTGCGTCTTCGGTCGCAACTCCGCCGGCAATTTCGAAGATTAGCTCGACGCATCTGTTTTGAGCGCGCAGGACGTTCTCGCAGTCCGCTCCGCGCTCGAACCTCCGCGAAGCTTCTGTATCCATAGCAAGCTTTCTTGCAGTTTGACGGACCGAGTCTGGATTAAAGTAGGCGCTTTCGATCAGCACATCCGTTGTGTGAGTCGAGATTTCGGTGTCTTCCCCGCCCATTATCCCGGCCAGTGCGACGGCCCGATCGGCATCCGCGATCACCAGCATGTTGGGGTCGAGGGTTCGTTCCACTCCATCCAGCGTCTTCAGTTTCTCACCAGCGACGGCGCGCCTGACAACGATTCTATGGCCTGCGAGCTTGGCGAAGTCGAAAGCGTGCAGCGGTTGACCGAGTTCATGCAGCACATAATTCGTGATGTCGGCGACATTGTTGATGGGTCGCTGTCCGATCTCTTCCAGTCGTTTCGCCAACCAGGCCGGAGATGGACCAATCTTTACGCCGCGCACCAGTCGGGCAGCGTATCTTGGGCAGAGCCCGGCATCACGGATTTCAACTGAAGTCAGGTCGGTGGCCCGACCTTCAGCTCTGGCGGGTTTACTGGAAGGGGCACGAACCTCTCCCGACTCGATGACCGCAACTTCGCGGGCAATCCCCACATGCGAGAGACAGTCCGGACGGTTCGAAGGGACTTCGACGTCAATGACCGAGTCGCCGTCCTTTTCTTCCACGGCATCAATTGCCAACCCGACCATGGTCAGTCGCTCCCGCAACTCCATCGGAGTCAGGGACGTTCCGGTCAGTTCTCGAAGCCAGTTGTAACTAATAAGCATGACGGTCAGTGGTCCGTTGTCAGTGGTCAGTAGTCAGTTGTCAGTGGTCAGTTGTCAGTGGTCAGTTGTCAGTCGTCAGTTGTCAGTCGTCAGTTGTCAGTCGTCAGTTCCCCAATCCCGTAGGGATCAAATGTCTATAGAACGTTGGCCAGTGGAATATGGCTCCCGCTCCAGCGGAGCGAAATGTTCTTGCGGCTGCGTGTCGGCCAGAACCCAACTCGCTTCCCTTGGAGCTTTCCAAAATTCCTTTGGCGCCGGCGGTCTATAAACATTCGATCCCTACGGGATCGGGGAACTAACAACTGACCACTCACAACGGACTACTAACCACTGACCACTGACAACGGACATTCTTATTCAAACTGCTCCAGGAATCGGACATCGTTTTCGAATAACAGGCGGATATCGTCGAGTTCGTACAACAGCGCCACCATCCGATCGATACCAAAACCAAATGCGAAGCCTGAAAACTCGTCAGGATTCACGCCGGCGGCGCGGAGTACGTTTGGGTGCACCATGCCCGATCCGCCCAACTCGATCCAGCCGGAGTTCTTGCAAATGCGACAGCCTGATCCGCCGCATTTGAAACAGCTAAAATCAAACTCCGCGCTTGGTTCCGTAAACGGAAAGTATGAGGGACGAAAACGGGTGACCGTCCTGGCCCCAAACAGGCGACGCAGGAGCTCGGCCACAGTCCCTTTCAGGTGCGCCATGGTAATGCCGCGGTCTACACACAAGCCTTCCACCTGAAAGAACATCGGATTGTGCGTCGGGTCCGGGGTGTCCCGCCGGAAAACCCGGCCCGGCGCAATCATTCGCACCGGCGCACCACGTCGCTGCATGGCGTGTATTTGGACCGTTGAAGTCTGCGAACGCAGCGCCAGCCCTTCAGTGGTGTAGAAAGTATCCTGGGAAGCCCGCGCCGGATGGTTCGGTGGGATGTTCAGCGCGTCGAAGTTGTAGAAGTCGGTTTCAATCTCGCGATCATCCTCAATCGCATAACCGAGGGCCACGAAAATATCTTCCAGCCGCTCACGCAGAAGGGTGATGGGATGGAGATGTCCGCGCCGGGGGCGGCGACCGGGCAGAGTAACGTCGATGGCTTCACGGAGAGTGCGGGCCGACTGAATGTAATCTTTTAGCGTTGTTTCGGCCTGCTCGATGGCCGTGACGATTTCCGCTTCCCGGCTCTGAACCAGTTGACCAAAAGCAGCGCGCGTTTCCGGTGCGACCCGTCCGATGCTTTTCTTGCAGTTAGCCAGCGCGCTCTTCTTGCCCAGATGTCGCGTGCGCAGGTCGGCCAGAGCACGCTGCTCCGACTCCGCCTGGTTGAGGGTGAGCCCCTGCGCGGCTGAGGATTGACCTGTAAAGCGGACAAAGCGTTCGAACTCTTGCTCGAACGCTTTGCTTGCTGCTTCAACCTGGGTCGTTGGGTCTTCCTGGGTTTGACTTTCGGCCATCAGTAGATAGGAGATTGTTAGGCAGCCGCTCTTTGTCGTTGGTCGCTATCCAGAGCGTTCTTCGCTTGCACTGCGACTTCCGCAAACGCATCTGGCGTGTTGGCAGCCAGATCCGCAAGCACCTTGCGATCCAGCTCAATACCAGCGAGTTTCAGGCCGTGCATGAACTGTGAATAATTCAGACCGTTAAGACGCGCCGCCGCGCCAATCCGTACTATCCAAAGACTTCGAAAATCACGCTTCTTCAGTTTTCTTCCGGTATAAGCAAAGTTCAACCCACGTTCGACAGACTCTTTCGCCGAACGATAAAGCTTTGATTTGGTGCCGCGATAACCTTTCGCGAGCTTCAATATTTTCTTGCGCTTTTCAAGCCGCTTATTTCCACGTTTTGCTCGAGGCATAATTTAGTCCCCTTTCTTCTTCACGGATAAAGGACCGTCGCACTTCATCCTTTCGCCTTCATCCTTGATCATTTATTAATCGCGCCCGTAAGGCAGCATCGCTTCTACGCGCTTTTGATCCGACTTCGACACCAACGCGTCAATATCCAACAGCCGCTTACGTTTATTTGTTTTCTTCGTCAGGATGTGGCGAGCATGTGAATGACCGCGCTTAATCTTGCCCGTCGCGGTAATTCGGAAGCGTTTTGCCGCACCCTTGTGTGTTTTTAGTTTTGGCATTATCAACCCCTTCTCAATTTTTGATTGCCGATTGCCGATTTGTGTAGCGTGAATCCGTCCCCAAAATTGGCAATTGGTAATCCGAAATCTGCAATCTAATTCTACTATTCAGTGGCCTCTGGCTTAGGCTGAGCGACGTCAGGCAACGGCTCAATGGCTTCCGGTTTTGGCTGGGCGACTTCTAACACCGGTCCACTGCCTTCGGCCTTCGGCTTCCCGCCTTCCAGCGGCTGTTTGCTGCCTTCGGCGGCGGCAGGTTTTTCTGGTTTGGCTACACCTTTGTGTCGCTTGGGACCAAAGATGATGAACATCTGATTCCCTTCCATACGCGGCCTGGCCTCTACTTCACCGAGGTCCTGTAGATCGCCTTCCAGTTTCGCAAGTATTCGGGAGCCAAGTTCACGATGCGTCATTTCGCGGCCACGGAACCAGATCGTGGCTTTCACTTTGTCGCCTTCCTGCAACCACTCCCGGGCGTGCTTCATCCGGTAGTTGTAATCGTGGTCGTCCGTGCCGGGACGAAACTTGACTTCCTTGACTACGATCGTCACCTGCTTCTTCTTCGCTTCGTTTGCCTTCTTCTTGGCTTCGTATTGAAACTTCCCGAAGTCGATAATCCGGCAGACGGGCGGATCGGCGGTAGGAGCGACCTCAACCAGGTCCAATCCTTTCTCCCGCGCCGCGCGGATGGCGTCTCGCACGTCCATTACTCCGAGCTGTTCACCTTCATCACCGATGACACGCACCTGTGGAACGCGAATTCTTTCATTGGTGCGCGCGATTGGTTGGCGCCGATTGTCAGGTCGCTGTCCACGACCTCGAAAGCCTGTAGCTATACTTCACCTCCTCGATTAATGTCCCAAGTCCAATGTCCAATGTCCAATGTCCTGTCACAGACGTTGGACTTTGGACGTTAGACTTTGGACTAACTGTTTACCAGCGCCCGCTCTGCCACCAGTTTGCGGACCATCTCAGTGAACTCTGGGAGCGACATCACTCCAATGTCTCCCTTTGAACGTTCGCGCACAGCCACCTGGTTCTGTTCCAACTCACGATCACCCAGCACCAGCATGAACGGGACCTTCTGCATTTGGGCGTCGCGGATCTTGGCTCCAATCTTCTCGCTCCGCAGATTTGTCTCGACGCGAAAACGGCCGGCCCGCAGTTCGTTGGCAACTTGCTCGGCATACTCGTTAATGCGATCGGTGATGGGCAAGACTGCCACCTGCACCGGTGCCAGCCACAGCGGAAAAGCGCCCGCATAATGTTCGATCAGGACACCAAAGAAGCGTTCGATGGAACCAAACAGCGCGCGGTGAACCATCACCGGTCGATGAGGCTTGTTGTCTTCGCCAATGTACTCAAGCTCGAAGCGCTCCGGCAAGTTGAAATCCCACTGCACCGTTCCCAGTTGCCATAAACGGCCGATGGCATCTTCGATCTTGAAATCTATTTTCGGACCATAGAAAGCCGCTTCGCCTTCAATACGCTCGTACTTGATCCCCCGGCCCTCGAGTCCGTCGGCCAGGGCAGCTTCCGCAGTCGCCCAATCCTCTTCAGCGCCCAGCCACTTCTTACCGGTGTCGTTGCCCTTCACGGACAACTCAAACTTTATTTTGTCGAACCCAAAAGTCTTGAGCACCTGCGACGCAAAATCCACACAGTCGTCAATTTCTTTGCGGACTTGCTCAGGCGTGCAGAACAGATGCGCATCGTCTACGGTGAATCCACGAACCCGCATCAGTCCGTGCAGCGTGCCTGACAATTCGGCCCGGTACACAGTGCCCATCTCCCCATA
>JAMQPI010000612.1 GCA_023717565.1 Pyrinomonadaceae bacterium
TTCTTCAGATCCAAAGGGCTCGCCAATCCAAAGCGGCGTCGCGCAAAGCCTTGCCGCCGCACTCCAAAGCGGTCTTTTCAATAGCCTGCTAGAGGTTTCGTCGCTGGTCTTCGGGTATGTGTGTCAACGCACAGACGGTCCAACGGGAACCGTATATCAAAGATCCGGTTAACTCCGTCAGCATCCCACGGCCTGAGTCCTAGGAACCGCTAAACACTCCGCCGCATGCTCGCTGCTTGTTCCCCGGGAACGGTAAGGACCACTTTGATGGCTGAAACCTCTAATCCGGTGCCGCGTAAGAATCGGGCCCAGAATTACTTCCAAGACATCGTCGAGACCGTGCGCGAGCCGCTCATTGTCCTCGATTCCGACCTGCGCGTTCAGGGTGCGAGTCGCTCGTTCTACCGGGCCTTCCGCGTTACGAAAGAAGAGACTGAGGGTCGCCTTATATATGAGCTGGGTGACCGGCAATGGGACGTCCCGGCCCTTAGGACCCTTCTGGAAGAGATCCTCCCCGAGCATACCGAGTTCGACGGTTTCGAAGTCGACCACGAGTTCCCACGCGTAGGCCGGCGGGTGATTTTGCTCAACGCCCGGCAGATCATCAATGAACAGCGCAACGCGACCATGATTCTGTTAGCAATTGAGGACGTCACCGACCGCCGCCGGGTCGAGGAGAAGTTAAGAATCTACTCTGCCAAGTTGGAACGCAGCAACCACGAGTTGCAGGATTTCGCCCAAGTCGCTTCGCACGATCTCCAGGAGCCGCTGCGTAAGATCATGGCGTTTGGTGGCCGAATTGAGAGTAAAGCCGGCGAATCGCTTGACCCTCAGTGTCGGGATTATCTTCGCCGAATGCTCAATGCCGCGACGAGAATGCAGAGCCTGATCACCGACCTGATGACGTTTTCCCGAGTTGAAACTAAGGCACAGCCGTTTGTCAAAACAGATCTGTCTCAGATCGCCCGTGAAGTAAGCACCGATTTAGAGACCCGCATCGAGCAGTCCGGTGCGCGGATCGAGATCGAAGAACTCCCGACTATCGATGCCGACCCCCTGCAGATGCGGCAGCTCTTGCAGAACCTGATCGGCAACTCGCTAAAGTATTTCCAGGCCGGCGTACCGCCAGTCGTTCGCGTATACAGTCAAAAGCTGGATGTGTCTAATCCAAAGTCGATGGTCGAAAGTGCTTTGGCCCGGAAACTCTGCCAAATCCTGGTAACCGATAACGGCATCGGGTTTGACGAGAAATATCTCGACCGCATCTTCACTGTCTTCCAACGTCTGCACAAGAAGGCTGACTACGAGGGGACGGGAGTGGGTCTCGCCATCTGCCGGAAAATAGTCGACCGGCACGGTGGGACTATCACTGCCCGCAGTAGTCCAGGCCAGGGCGCGACGTTCGTAGTGACCATGCCAATCCAGCAGACGAAGGGAACAGAGCTTGTATGAAAAAAGAGAATAGCGCGATCGTGATTCTTATCGCCGACGATGACGAGGAAGATCGTATGCTGGCTTGCGATGCTCTGGTAGAGAGTCGCCTGTCGAATGACACATACTGCGTCACCGACGGCGAGGATCTCATGGATTACCTGCGCCGCCAGGGGAAATACATCCCGCCTGCCGATGCACCCCGTCCGGGCTTGATTCTGCTCGACTTGAATATGCCAAGGAAGGATGGGCGTGAAGCTCTGCGGGAGATAAAGTCGGATCCCAACCTGCGACAAATCCCCGTCGTGGTGCTCACTACTTCGAAAGCCGAGGAGGACATCATGCGCAGTTACGATTCAGGGGCGAGCTCGTTCATCAGTAAGCCGGTAACCTTCGAGGGTCTGGTCGATGTCATGAAAGTCCTCGGCCGGTACTGGTTTGAGATTGTCGATCTTCCTAGACAGGAAGCGCGAGGGTAATGCAGCGCGAAACGATCAAAGTGCTCCTCATCGACGACGACGAGGACGACTACATCCTCACTCGCGAGCTTTTCTCGTTGGTGAAGGCCGGCCAGTATGAACTTGACTGGGCATCGTCCTATGAAGAAGGCCTGGAGGTAGCCGGCCGCCAGAAGCACCACGTTTGTCTGGTGGATTATCGTCTCGGAAAACGCAACGGCGTGGAGTTAATTCGCGAGGCACGGGCCTCCCGGCTGACGACGCCGATGATTCTGCTTACC
This sequence comes from Pyrinomonadaceae bacterium, assembly GCA_023717565.1. Taxonomy (GTDB): domain Bacteria; phylum Acidobacteriota; class Blastocatellia; order Pyrinomonadales; family Pyrinomonadaceae; genus PSRF01. The sequence continues at coordinate 2,171 of JAMQPI010000612.1, forward strand.
GGCCAGGGTGATCACGATTTGGATGTGGAGGCAATGGAGGCCGGGGCCACAGATTACCTGGTCAAAGCTGAAACGTCTCCAGCACGCCTGGAGCGCACTGTCAGATATGCAGTCCAAATCAATATTGAGCGTAGCCAGTCGCAGCTAGCTCTCGAGGCCTACGCTCAGATGCAGGTCGCCATAGTGGAAATTGGACGCCTGGCATTGACCGGAGGAGAACTCAGCGATCTTTTTGGTGAGGCTGTATCTCTGGTTGCCCGAACGCTCGGCGTAAAGTTTGCCAAGATTCTGGAGCTGGTTCCGCAGGATGAGGTGCTGATTCTGAGGGCCGGCGTGGGTTGGAGGAAAGAATATCTGTCTCCGCCGGCTACATTCAGCGCCGGAAAGGAATCTCAAGCTGGGTTCGCGCTGCTTTCCGCCGGGCCGGTGATTGTCGAGGACTTGCGCACGGAGACGCGCTTTAGTACCCCGCCGCTAATGCGCGATCACGGGATCGTCAGCGGTGTCAGCGTGATCATCCAGGGACGGAAAGGTCACTATGGCGTCCTGGGCGCCCACACTGATGTGCAGCGGAGCTTTACCGCCGATGATGTCAGCTTCCTGGATGCTGTAGCTAACGTGTTGGCCGAGGCCATCAGCCGTAAGCGTGCTGACGAGGAGGATATGGCACATGTAATCAGTCTCAATCTAGAAATTGCGGAGCGCGTGAGGATCGAAGCCGAATTGGCCGACTCTGTTCGACGGGAGCGCTTAACGATTGAAAACGCGCTTGATGTGATTTGCGCAGTAGATATCGATGGAAGATTTGTGTCAGTCAATGCAGCCTGTTTTAAGGTTTGGGGTTATCGGCCTGAAGAGCTGATTGGGCGACGTTATATCGAAATTGTAGCGCCCGAAGATGTGCTGAGAACGAATGAGGTCGCGGCCAGCATTGTCTCCGGTTCGCCGGTGACAAGCTTTGAAAATCGTTACCGACACAAAAACGGTTCATGGGTGGACGTTATGTGGACGGCTTACTGGTCTGAAAAAGAACATCTCATGTTCGCGGTCGCGCGCGACATTACTGCGCGCAAGCGAATCGAAGCGGAACTCGAGCAGGCACGCGATGAGGCGTTGGAATCGGTGCGACTCAAATCGGAATTCCTGGCCAACATGAGTCATGAGATTCGCACACCCATGAACGGCGTTATCGGTATGACTGGTTTGCTATTGGACACGGATCTATCTTCGACTCAACGCGAGTTCACCGACACTATTCAAACCAGCGCCGAAGAACTCCTGATCATCATCAATGACATCCTGGACTTTTCCAAGATCGAAGCCGGACTCATGCGCTTCGAGAGTATTGATTTCGAATTGCATGGTTCGGTTGAGGCCACTCTTGAATTGCTTGCCCCACGAGCACAAGCAAAGGGGCTGGAACTTGCCTCACTGGTTTACCGCGATGTCCCCACCGCCCTGCGCGGTGACCCCGGAAGATTGCGGCAAGTATTGACTAATTTGATTGGCAATGCAGTCAAGTTTACGGAGCAGGGCGAGGTGGTGGTTAGTGTAACAAAGGTCGACGAAACCGAGTCGAATGTGATGCTGCGTTTCGAGATTCAGGACACCGGGATCGGCATCTCCGCAAACTCCCGTCGGCTCTTGTTTCGCGCCTTCACACAAGCGGACGGCTCTACGACCCGCAAGTATGGAGGCACCGGCCTGGGGCTGGTGATCTCAGAGCAACTGGTTGAGCTGATGGGTGGCAAGATCGGGATTGAGAGCACTCCCGGGGCTGGCTCTACTTTTTGGTTTACGGCCAGATTCGATATGCAGCCCAATCCGGGGCTGGCGGTTGAACATGCCGGCAATTTGTTCGGGGTCAGGATGCTGATCGTCGATGACAATGCCACGAACCGCCGTATTCTTAATCACCAAACTAGTTCATGGGGAATGATCGCTACCGAAGCGGAGTCAGGCGAGAGAGCCCTGGAATTACTGCGCACGGGTGTAGATCGAGGTGAACCTTACGACATCGCCATAATGGACTTGATGATGCCCGACATGGATGGCTTTCAATTGGCGGAAATCATAAAGAGCGAGCCAACGATTGCCTCTGTCGCCTTGGTGCTCTTACCGTCGTTTGGGAGGCGCGGGCATGGGGAAAGAGCGAGGGATTTGGGGATTGCCGCCTATCTACAAAAGCCGGTCCGTCAATCGCACCTTCATGACTGCCTGGCATCGGTGATGTCCGGATCGGTTGGTGATCAGCGAATTGAGCCACCGCGGCTGGTTACCAAGCATTCGCTGCGTGAGTCGGAAACTCAAAACAAGAATTTCTCGAACATCCGCATTCTTATCGCTGAAGATAACCTGGTGAATCAACGGGTGGCGCTGGGGCAACTCTCCCGGCTGGGCTATCGCGCTGAGGCTGTGGCAAACGGAAGGGAACTGCTCAAGGCACTTGAGACTGACCCCGTGGATATTATCCTGATGGACTGCCAAATGCCGGAGATGGACGGATTCGCAGCCACAGATGAGATCCGTCGCCGGGAAGGCACATCTCGACACACCATTATCGTGGCCATGACGGCCAACGCTCTCGACGGTGATCAGGAAAGATGTTTGGCAGCAGGCATGGACGACTACCTCAGCAAGCCGGTGAAAGCCGACCTACTTAGATCGAAGATGGAGCTTTGGACCAGACCAGGGCAGTTCGGAAACGGATCGAACGGAGACAACGAACCTGCACGGCAAACGACCGGTAGCCTTGCAGATCATGTCTAGGCGAGCCTTCTAGAAGGACAAGGATGGTGAAAGTATGAAAGATGTAAAACAGCCGATCGTCATTCTCCTGGCCGATGATGACGAAGAAGATCGCATGATGGCTTGCGACGCCCTGGCCGAGAGCCGGCTGTCGAATGACATATATTGCGTGGTGGACGGCGAGGAACTAATGGACTACCTCTACTGCCGCTCCAAATACAGCCCGCCTGCCGATGCTCCTCGCCCGGGCTTGATTCTGCTCGACCTGAACATGCCAAAGAAGGATGGGCGTGAGGCTTTGCGGGAGATAAAGTCTGACCCGAGCCTGCAGAACATCTCCGTGGTGGTGCTGACCACCTCGCAGACCGATGAGGACATCTTGCGCAGCTACGATTCAGGAGCGAACTTGTTCATCAGCAAGCCGGTGACTTTTGAGGGGCTGGTCGATTTGATGAAGGGGCTAGGCAAATACTGGTTCGAAATTGTCGATCTTCCCGGGCAAGCTGCGCGAGCGGACTAAGAATCCGGGCTGGCGGTTGAACCTGCCGGCAGTTTGTTCGGGGTCAAGATCCTGATCGTCGATGAGACAAGGACGGTAAGACTGTTATGAAGAGTGAAAAAGAACCGATTGTTATTCTCCTGGCGGATGACGATGAAGAAGATCGCATGCTGGCTTGTGACGCCCTGGCCCAGAGCCGGCTGTCGAATGACATACACTGCGTGGTGGACGGCGAGGAACTAATGGACTACCTCTACTGCCGCTCCAAATACAGCCCGCCTGCCGATGCTCCTCGTCCGGGCTTGATTCTGCTCGACTTGAACATGCCGAAGAAGGATGGGCGCGAAGCTTTGCGGGAGATAAAGTCTGACCCGAGCCTGCAGAACATCTCCGTGGTGGTGCTGACCACCTCGCAGACCGATGAGGACATCTTACGCAGTTACGATTCAGGGGCGAACTTGTTCATTAGCAAGCCGGTGACCTTTGAGGGGCTGGTCGATTTGATGAAGGGACTGGGCAAATACTGGTTCGAAATTGTTGATCTTCCCGGGCAAGCGGCGCTAGCGGAATGAGCAACGAAACAATCAAAGTGCTGCTCATCGATGACGATGAGGATGATTATATCCTCACGCGTGAGCTCTTCTCTTTGGTGAAGGACGGTGAGTATGAACTTGATTGGGCAGCTTCCTACGAGGAAGGCCTGCAGGTACTTGCGCGCCGGGAACATCATGTTTGTCTGGTGGACTACCAGCTAGGAGAACTCAGCGGGGCGCATTTGATTCATCAAGCCCGGGAATCCAGGTTCACCACGCCGATGATCCTGCTCACGGGGCAGGGCGACCACAAAATTGATGTGGAGGCGATGGAGGCCGGAGCCACAGATTATCTAGTCAAAGATGAAACCTCGCCAGCACGCCTGGAGCGCACAGTTAGATATGCCGTCAAACTCAATGTTGAGCGCTGCCGTGCGGAGGCAGAACTCGAGCGGCGGGTCGCCGAGCGGACCGCGCAACTTCAGGCCACCAACAAGGAGTTGGAATCGTTCTCCTATTCAGTCTCGCATGATCTCCGCGCGCCATTGCGTCACATGGATGGCTTCAGTCAGGCACTGCTGGAAGACTACGGCAGCAAGCTGGACGAAGATGGTAAGGCATATCTTCAAGGGGTACGCAACGCCAGTCGAGAGATGGCGCAACTCATTGACGATATGCTGCAACTTGCGCGTGTAACCCGCACTGAGATGCAACAAGGCATTGTTAACCTTACAGAGTTGGGCCAGGAAGTTATCGCTGAGCTACGTAGCAGAGATACCGTGGGCCGAGACGTCATAGTCAACATCGATCATGGACTTTCGACGTTTGGTGATAAGCAATTGTTGCGGATTGTGCTCAGCAACCTGCTGGGTAACGCCTGGAAGTTCACCTCAAAGCGGGAACAAGCGAAGATCGAATTTGGTCAATCCGAGCAGGGCGGCGAGCAGTTCTATTTTGTCGGCGACAACGGGGCGGGATTCGAGATGGAGTATGCGGATAAATTGTTTTGCGCATTTCAGCGCCTGCACACCACCGTGGAATTCGAGGGCACGGGTATAGGACTGGCAACGGTACAACGGATTGTTTCCCGGCACGGAGGCCGAGTCTGGGCCAAAGGAACTGTCAACGAGGAAGCGGTTTTCTATTTCACTCTCCCAAATCAAATTGACATCAGACCAGGAGCACCAACGTGATCTTATTGGTTGAGGATAACCTGAGAGACGAAGCCTTAACATTGCGCGCGCTTAGGAAGAACAACATCGCCACGGATGTGGTCGTCGTGCACGACGGGGTTGAGGCGCTTGATTACTTCTTTGGCACGGGAATGCATAGCGGTCGCGATACCACGGTCATGCCGCAGCTCGTTCTGCTGGACTTGAAATTGCCCAAGCTGAACGGCCTCGAGGTTCTGAGCCGGATTCGTGCCGACGAGCGCACCAGACGCCTTCCGGTTGTTGTCTTCACTTCGTCACGTGAAGACGAGGACTTGATCAAGAGCTACGACCTGGGAGCAAATAGCTACGTTCGCAAGCCAGTGGATTTCGAGCACCTTCTCGACACTACTAAGCAGTTGGGACTGTACTGGTTGACGCTGAATCAGGTTGTGTCCAGGATCTAGGCCGTCGGCGGATGTTACCTCGAGGGTCTTCTGGCATAGAAGGTGCTCCTAACTCACCGGGACCAGTGCCGGACCCTTCTTTTCCGCACGAGTGATGCTCTATGCCCGTCCCTTTCTCCACAGGGCTGGTCTATTTGGCCCCGTATTGCCAGTTCCTATCAACTGAAAGCCTTCAGCGGTTGACTGAACTCTCGCATCCGCCCGCCCGGGTTCTACGATTTGATTGGACTGATCACGACGTCGTCATATCCAGGGTTCTCAACCACCAGCTTTGATTTCATGAAGTCAACTCAACGTTCCAGAATATTGCTGCTGCTGGCCTGTGTGGTATGGCTAAGCTCGGTTGGTTACGGGCTGAGTCTTGTCTGGGGCTTCGAAAATTCGCCGGGGCGAACCGGAACACCGCCTGCCAATTGGCCCAACAACAGCGAGATAGAACGAGACGCCAAACTGCCAACTCTGGTCCTTTTCATCCATCCGCATTGTCCTTGCTCGCGTGCCACCATAGGAGAGCTAGCGGTCTTGATGACCCACTCTCAGGGTTTGGTGAATGCGAAGGCGCTGTTCGTCAAACCCGCTGACTTTGGTGATGCATGGGAGAAGACTGATTTGTGGAGTAGTGCGTCAGAAATTCCAGGTGTCAGCGTCACTGCTGATGATCAGGGCGTCGAGGCTCGGCGGTTCGGATCCGAGACGTCCGGTCAAATCGCACTCTACAGTGCGGCTGGCCAGTTGCTTTTTAGCGGTGGCATTACTGGCTCGCGGGGACACTCTGGGGACAACGATGGCCGCACGGCCATTCTGTCACTCTTAGCGACGGGGAAGTCCGCGAAGACGCAAACGGCAGTATTTGGCTGTCCCCTTGTCAAAGAGACTTCGAATAAGGAATCGGAGGAGTTTTGCGATGAGCTCCACGGCAACTAAGACACAGATTAACGAATCAGTCTTGCGCCTCGCAAAACAACAGCTTCGCGAGCACCAGCAAACGATCTACGTACGGACCGACCGCATGTTCGTGAAGTTGATGGTCTTGCAATGGGTCGCGGGTGTCATCCTTGCTTCCTGGATCTCTCCAAGATCCTGGGTGGGCGCGGAAAGCCAAACGCATCCCCATGTGTGGGCGGCCCTTTTTCTGGGCGGAGCCATCACTTTGCTTCCAGTCTGGCTGGGTTGGTTTCGGCCGGGAGCAACCTCAACACGTAACGTGATTGCCATCGGCCAGATGCTCATGGGTGCTCTGCTAATCCATTTGACCGGTGGTCGCATCGAAACTCATTTTCATGTGTTCGTCTCGCTGGCCATCCTGGCTTTTTATCGCGACTCGCGGGTTCTTATTCCGGCAACAATAGTCGTGGCCGCTGACCATTTTCTCCGCGGAGTGTTCTGGCCACAATCCGTTTATGGGGTGTTGGCAGCGAGCAATTGGCGTACGGTTGAGCATGCGGCGTGGGTCATCTTTGAAGACTTATTCCTGGTTATTTCGTGTCTGCGCTCTCAACGCGACATGTGGGAAAAGGCGTTGGAACACGCGAATCTTGATGCCACCGAAAAGGGCTTCCGCCAGCTGGCAAACGCGATGCCTCAGATAGTGTTTACAGCGAATCCAGATGGAGGGATCGATTATTACAATCAGCGATGGTTTGACTACACGGGAATGACCTTGGCAGAAACGCAGGGGTGGGGCTGGAAGCCAGTGTTGCATCCAGACGATCTTGATCAGTGTTTAGATCTCTGGATGGAGTCGGTAAGAACCGGAGAAAGGTACGAGGTCAAATACCGCTTCAAGAATGCTTTGGATGGCAGTTATCGTTGGCATCTGGGCCGGGCCTCAGCAGTGCGTGACGAGCAGGGGCAGATCGTCAAATGGTATGGCACCTGTACTGACTTCGACGATCAGAAGAAAGCTGAGGATGCGATATTAGCAGGGCGGGAAGGACTTGAAGAACGGGTCCACGCTCGCACGACGGAATTGGCCACGGCGAACGCGGGATTAACGCTCGAAATCACTGAGCGCACTCGGATTGAAGCTGAGCAAAGGATTCTGTTCGAGATCATGCAGGGGGTTAGTGCCACCGCCAATCTGGATGAACTGTTCCACGCCGTCCATTGCTCTCTGGGGAAAATACTAAAGGCAGAGAACTGCTTTATCGCCCTGCACGATAAGGCTTCTGGCTTGTTCAAAATGCAGTTCTTTGTCGATCAGCGACGTGACGATCCACCGTCGCCGCAAATGCTCACAAAAAGTCGGACCGCTTATGTGCTCCGTACTGGCCGGCCAGTACTAATGACAGAGGACCTCTTTAAGCAGCTGGTTGCTCAAGGTGAAGTAGAGTCGATCCGTACACCTCCCGCTGCCTGGTTAGGCATTCCAATACGCACTCCACATGAAGTCATGGGGGTGCTGGTACTGCAAGACTATGATGAGAAAGATGCCTTTTCGACTCGAGACTTCGAGTTCCTTACTTCGGTGGGCGGTCAAATCGCTTTGGCGATTGAGCGCAAACGCGTAGAAGAGGCTCTGCGAGAAAGTGAGGCCCAGTTCAAAGAGCTCTTTGACGGAGCCCCGGTGGCCTACCACGAGCTGGACAGAGACGGGCGCATCGTTAGAGTCAATCTTACGGAACAGATGCTGCTGGGCTATACCGCCGAAGAGTTGCAAGGGCGCCACTCTTGGGAGTTCATTGTTGAGAAGGTGTCGAAGGAGGCTATCGCCGCGAAAATCTCCGGGAAGTCGCCGCTCGTACCGGTTGAGCGTACCTTCATTCGTAAAGACGGCACCCACGTGCCGCTCCTGATCCAGGATCAACTGATCTACGACAAGACTGGCGCCGTCTCGGGCCTGCGTTCAACGCTTCATGACATTACCAAGCGCAAGCAATTGGAGCTCGACCTTGAGCTCGCGCGTGATGCGGCCATCGAGTCGGCGCGGCTTAAATCAGAATTCCTGGCAAACATGAGCCACGAGATTCGCACGCCGATGAATGGTGTAGTCGGCATGACGGGCCTCTTGCTCGACACCAAGCTCGACACGGATCAGCGCGAATTCGCCGAAACCATTCGTTCGAGTGGCGATGCGTTGCTGACTATCATCAATGACATCCTCGATTTCTCGAAGATTGAGGCAGGGAAGCTTGAGTTTGAGTCAGTCGATTTTGACCTGCGCAACGCAGTCGAAGATACGATCGACCTGCTGGCCGAAAAGGCGCGGGAGAAGCAACTTGAATTCGCCTCACTCATCTACCGTGATGTGCCTACCGGACTGCGGGGCGACCCCGGGAGACTACGTCAGGTCCTCACCAATTTGGTGGGTAACGCCCTCAAGTTTACGGAGCGGGGTGAAGTGATCGTGCGCGCTGAAAAGGAGAACGAAACGGAAACCACGGTGACCATTCGGTTCACGGTCAACGATACCGGGATTGGAATCAGCGACTCCGCCAAGGCAAAACTCTTCCAGCCGTTCATGCAAGCTGACGGTTCCACGACTCGCAAGTATGGCGGCACCGGTTTGGGCTTGTCGATCTCCAAGCAACTGGTCGAAATGATGGGCGGGGAGATGGGTGTTACCAGCAGGCCGGGGCAAGGTGCGACATTTTGGTTTACCGCAAAGTTAGAAAAACAACCCATCGACGACGCTCCGGCATCGCTGCGGATTGAAAAGATCGAGAATCTGCGCGTGCTCATAGTGGACGACAATGCGACGAACAGAAAAATCCTGGCTCATCAACTGGGTTCGTGGGGCATGATTCATGCCGAGGCCGACTCAGGACCGCAGGCGTTGGAGTTGCTAAAGACTGCAGCGGACAGTGGCGTCGTTTACGATCTGGCAATTCTAGATCTGCTGATGCCGGATATGGATGGTTTTGAATTGGCACGCGAGATCAAGTCTGATCCACGGATGGCCGAGCTGGGCCTGGTGATGTTGACTTCGTCGGGAGTGCGGGGAGATGCCGCGACGGCTCATGCCGCAGGCATCGCCGCCTACCTGACCAAACCAGTCCGGCAATCTCAGTTGTTCGACTGTCTGACGACCGTGGTTAGCAATTCCCTTAAGGCTAAAGAATCTTCCGCAACGGCGGTCTCAAGTCTTATTACCAAGCATAATCTGCGGGAAGGAAAGCGGATGTCCAATAAACTAATTCTGATTGCCGAAGACAACATCGTGAATCAGAAGGTGGCCATGCGCCAATTAGAAAAGCTCGGCTACCGTGCCGACGCTGTGGCGAATGGCCGCGAGGCGGTTGAAGCTATAGGTCGCATCCCGTACGACTTGGTGCTAATGGATTGCCAGATGCCTGAGATGGATGGCTACGAAGCGACCGCGGAAATACGCCGGTTGGAAGGTAGCAGGAAACATACGCCCATCGTGGCGATGACCGCGCACGCCCTCACTGGCGATCGTGAGAAATCTTTAGAAGCAGGTATGGACGATCACATCACCAAACCTGTCAAACAGGAAGAACTTGCCCGAGTAATCGAGATCTTCCTCGGTGGTCACATCCCGAAAGTAATGGCTAATGAACTAATAGACGATAAAGTCGGGCCACCAGTGGATCTGGAGAGGCTTCACCAGGCAATGGGCGAGGACCCACAAGAGATCTTTGAAATACTTCACCTGTATCGCACGGAGATGGAGGCGAATCTAGCCAAACTAGACTCAGCCATTTCGTCGGGCAACGCCGGCGAGGTGGACCTGATCGCCCACAATTGCGCAGGTACCAGCGCAAATTGCGGGATGGTTGCCGTAGTCGAGCAGCTGCGCGAACTAGAGCGAATGGGTCGGGAAAATAAATTAACTGGGGCCGCGTCGCTGAAGGCGCAGATTGCAGTCGAGTTTGAACGGATCAAGCGCTTTCTGGAAGAGCGGTTCGAACCAGTGGCGGTGCAATGAAGGCAAGATAAGGGGTCGCAGGATGAGTTTTGGGGACCCGTCTGCCTCTGGAAAACGAGTCGAGTGCAGCTATAAGTTCGAAATGCCTCGTGGCATGGAACCCGTCAAGGTCGGTGGCGATGCGGGAGTAGGATCTTCGCCGGGATTGATGAATTGGTCGCGCTCGAACTTGTACTGCTTGTCATAAAGCTGCTTGTACCGTCCCTCAGCTGCCAGCAGTTCCTCGTGGGTGCCCTGTTCGACAATCACACCTTCCTCCAGGACCAGAGTCTGATCGGCGCTGCGGATAGTCGACAGCCGGTGCGCAATCACGAAAGTTGTGCGCCCATGTCTCAGCGAGCGCAGACCATCCTGAATTAAAGCCTCACTCTCGCTGTCGAGACTGGAGGTTGCCTCGTCGAGGATCAGCAGCTTCGGGTCCGCGAGGATGGCGCGGGCGATAGCGATACGTTGACGTTGCCCGCCGGAGAGTTTTACGCCGCGCTCGCCCACAATCGTTTCGTACTTCTGCTCAAACTTCTCGATGAACTCTTCACAGTGGGCGATCCGACTAACCCTTTGAATATCTTCGCGCGTGGCGTGCGGATTTGAGAAGCTGATGTTGTCGGCGATCGTGCCATCGAAAAGGAAATTGTCCTGCATCACGACCCCGAGGTATGACCTGAAGTCTCGCAGCTTTAGCGTCTGCAAGTTCTTGCCGTCTACCTTGATCGTGCCAGAGCGCGGCTGATTAAAGTTCATCGCCAAGCTTATCAGAGTGCTCTTGCCCGAACCGCTGGAGCCGACCAGCGCCGTCGTCGAACCAGCTGAGGCTTTGAACGAAATGTTCCGGAGGACTGGAGCTCCCGGGTTGTACTCGAACCACACGTTCTCAAACTCGACCTCGCCTTCGACTTCCAGGAGGGGGGCGCGGGACTCGTCCTCTTCGTCTTCAGTTGCCATTTCCATCACCTCGCGGATGCGATCGAGGCCCGCGAAGGCTTCGGTGATCTGGGTCCCGATCGCCGCGAACTGAATGAGTGGCATCGCCATGAGTCCGGTGAAGAGAACGTACATGAACAGGTCGCCAATGGTCATCGCCCCGGTCACGACCGAACGCCCGCCGACGAGAATCATCACGACTCCAACCGCTCCGATGACCACAGATGAGAAGGCAGTCGTGGCCGACACACCGGTCATTGACTTCGCGATATTGCGGAAAAGGTTATGCGCACCGCGTGCGAAGGTCAGTTCCTCGCGCTTCTCGGCAGTGTAGGCTTTGACGATCCGGATACCTCCCAGCGATTCAGCGAGACGTCCGGTGAGCGCCGCAGTAATCTCTCCTCGTTCGCGGAACAAAGGTCTGAGACGGGAGAAGGCGAACGCCAACGCACCTCCAAATGCTCCCAGCACCAGAATAGTAATTGAGGTCAGTCGCCAGTTGAGCCAGAACAGCACGCATAGGGCAACCAGGGCAGTTATGAAACTGCCGGCCAGCTGGACCAGCCCGGTGCCTACCAGGTTACGGATGCCTTCAGCGTCGTTCATGATTCGGGAGATGAGTTTGCCGGTTTGTGTCGAGTCGAAGTAGCTGATGGGCAGCCGCGCGATCTGCGCCTGCACTTTCTTGCGCATCTCGGTGATGGCGCGTTGGGCTGCGACACCCAACACTTGCGACAGACTGAACGTCGTGATGGCTTGCAACACCGTCGCCGCGCCTGCTGCCAACGCGATCTTCCAGAGCAAGTCAGCCCGTCCCTTGATGATTACCTCGTCAATCAGGTATTTGGTCGAGGCGGGCATCACCAAGCCCATCGACTGATTAACGAGCATCAGCACCGCGCCCAATGCCAGGCGCCGACGGTGCGTCCACACCAGTTCACGAGCATCGCCCCAGGCGGCGGACCAGCGTACCTTCTTCCGTTCCTGTTTAGCCATCAACTCATCTACGCGCAGTAGCTTCCGTCGTCATCGCAAACTCAGGAATCAGGACGAACGCAACGCGACCTGGTCGTCCGAATTAATGTTGAGCACTCGGATCGTAGTTCTGCCTGCCGGCGTCTTGCCAAGCAAATAGATTCCTTGCCATTCAAAATGCTCGTCCCAGTGCTGGTGTCGCGGATGAAATAGCTCCGTAACATCGTTTGTTTGCGGATCGATTCCCGTCAAGTTCGTGCCTTTGTGCAGATTGCAATCGATGCAAGCCAAGCAAGGTTGTCGAGGTCATCTGTTCCGCCATGAATCCTTGGAGTGATATGTTCGACGTGAAGTGCAGCCAGAGGGGAATCATCCTGACGCAGACGACAATACTCACAAGCGTTTTGGGCTCGCTCGCGAACTTGAGCTCTCGTTTTCGATCCGATCATCTATGACTGCGAGTTGGTGAGGTTTTGCGCTTGCCGTTTGAGAATGGCGACGAACTTATTCGCTCGTACGTATCCCGCGTACTCGGCGCGCTCATCTTCAGTGAGTTCGCCTTCAGTTGATTTTCGGGCGAGTTCTTCGATGCGGGCTTGCAACTCGGGATCGGCGTGAAAGCCGATTATCGCTGCAGCCTTTTCAGGCAAGACAATCTCCATCATTGGCCGCACGCCGCGATCGAATGCGAGACTCTCCGAAGTTGTTGCCATGTGCCGAACTTATCACGCAGACTAAGGTTTGGCAACGCTCGTCACCGATGTTGCGTAAGGACACAAAAACAAAGCTGAAAGAGTACCCCGCCGCGTCAGTCGAACGATTGACCGACCATTCAATCGTCCGTAGCGCGACGGGAATTTGGAGCATTTGGACCCGATTCTGAGCCCGCGCTAGATACGATTCTCGTTAAGCGCTCGCCAGGCTCAGATGGTTATCGATGATGCGCGAGATCGACTCTTTGCTGGTCGCTCCCACTATGCGTTCAACTTCCTTTCCTGCTTTGAACAGAATCAGAGTCGGAATTCCCCTGATACCGTACGTTCCCGCCGTGACGGGGCTGTCATCCACGTTGACCTTCACCACATCAGCGCTCCCGAAGTACTGTTCCCCAACCGCCTCAACTGTAGGCGCCAGCATCCTGCAGGGTGCGCACCAGGCGGCCCAAAAATCCACCAGCACAGGTCGTTCTGATTGCAGAACTTCCTGCTCAAAAGAGCTGTCGCTTACTGTCCTGACTTTCTCACTCATCTTTGTGACTCCCGTTTGTCCTTGATTATGCTCACACCGACTTAAATATTAATTCCTGTCTTCGACAAAGTTCTTGAGCAGACGTGCCCGCGAGGGGTGTCGAAGTTTCCTAAGTGCTTTGGCCTCTATTTGTCGAATTCGTTCGCGCGTGACATTGAAGTTTTGGCCGACCTCCTCCAAAGTGCGCTCCTGGCCTTCCTGGTCCAGTCCAAATCGCATGCGGAGAACTGTTTCCTCTCGCGGGCTCAATGTCTGCAGCAAGTCGCCGGTGATCTCGCGCAAGTTTAAGGCAATAACTCGCTCGGAAGGGCTGGTGCTTGATTTGTCTTCGATCAAGTCTCCGAGTTGTGAATCTCCACTCTCGCCAATGGGCGTTTCCAATGAGACAGGTTGGGGCACAAGCTTGAGCGCCTTGCCGACCTTCTCTACGGACGTCCCCATCTTTTGCGCGATCTCTTCAGTCGACGGCTCGCGTCCCAGTTCCCGCACCAACTCGCGCGTCGTGCTCCTGAGCCGGTTGATCACCTCGATCATATGAACCGGAATACGGATTGTGCGCGCCTGGTCGGCGATCGCTCGGGTGATTGCTTGTCTTATCCACCAGGTAGCGTAGGTCGAAAACTTGTAGCCTCGCCTCCAGTCGAACTTGTCTACGCCCTTCATGAGCCCGAGATTTCCCTCCTGAATCAAATCCAGGAAATGCAGGCCGCGATTCTGGTACTTCTTGGCGATTGAGACCACCAGGCGCAGGTTGGCCTCTGTTAATTCGTGCTTTGCCTGGGCGGCCTCGGCCTCACCGGCAACGATCATTTGGTAGGAGCGCTTGATCTCCAAAGGCAAGACGTGATGTTCAGTTTCGATCTCTTTGAGGCGCCGCTTAGCTGCGGAAATTTGCCGCTTGAATTCTTTCGAGTCCTCCGCCTTCAGGCGTTTCGCGGCGAGCTTCTTCGTGTAGCTGTCAATCTGGCGCTCGAGCGTACGCGTCTCTCTATTTACTGAGCCGATCGCTTCTATCAACCGTTGCCTGATTCCTTCCTTGAAATGAAGACCAGAGATCTCCTGTGCGATCGCCAGCCGCGTTCTGGCCAGCTTGTACCTGAGCCGGACCAGTTTCTTGGATCCCTTACTGCCTCGGACCTTCTGGGCAACGCGCAATTGCTCCGCTTCTCTCAAAGCCTTGAGATAGACCTTGCGGATGTTTCGAACTCCCTCGATTGTCCACTGGAGGTATTCTTCGCTTCGATCTTCATGCTCTTCAGCGTCTGTCTGATCGGAGAAGGTAACCACGTCGCGAATGGCCAGTGTCTGAGTTTCCAGCTCGCTGCCGATCTTTAGGATTTCGGCGACGGCAATGGGCGAACGAGTAATGGCTCTCTGCGTACGCTTCTGTCCCCACTCGATCCTTTTGGCGATAGCGACTTCCTGTTCGCGTTTAAGGAGAGACGCCACGGCCATTTCGCGCATATAGACGCGGACCGGATCCGACGACTTATCAAGCTCACCCGCCGAGAAATCGAGTTCTATGTCCTGACTTAAGGGCGGGTTGTCGTCTTCGTCAGCGCTTATGCTCGAGAATGTGGCTTCCTCAGTCAGCGATTCGTCTGTTTCCGTCGCGAGGTTCACTCCGTCCAGTCTTTGCAGGACCTCGTCTATGTCTCCTGTCGCGCCGGGATCTTCGAGAGTCTCCTGGCCCAATACCACAAACGAATCCTCGACTGAATCCCGGAATTGAACCGAGCCTTGTTCGTTCTCAAATATCGTCAATCGAATTCCTGCCTTTCATTTGTTCAAATTAATGAGTTGTATAAAATTGTCCTGTTCACTTTTTACTGACCGGTTCCGCTCTGAGACTCCTCAGGAACTACTTCCAGGGACAACTTTTCAGTGCCCCTCAATACCACCAGAGATGATTTGTGCCCGATCCGATCCTCGGTCAGAAGCTTATGGAGATCATCAATGCCGGCAATCGAATGATCCTCAAAGCCTACAATGACGTCGCCCTCCAGCACGCCGGCTTTCTTTGCCGGACTATTCGCATCGTACGAAATAACCATGATGCCGCTCGCAACCGGCAAATTGTAGTAGCGGACGATACGCCGCGGAACCGGGACATTTTGTCCAGCCAGCCCGATATAACTGCGACTCACTTTACCGTCACGGATTAGGCGACTGGCTACAAACTTTGCCGTATCAATCGATGTTGCAAAGCAGATTCCCTGGGCGGGTAGAATCATGGCCGTGTTGACCCCAATCACTTCGCCTCGGGAGTTAACTAATGGGCCACCTGAATTCCCCGGATTAAGTGCCGCATCCGTCTGAATAACGTCATCCATCAGCCGACCTGATTGCGCCCGGAGCGAGCGCCCTAACGCGCTTATCACCCCGGCAGTCACTGTATACTGAAAACCGTAGGGATTACCGATGGCTACGACTAGCTGACCCACACGTATTTTTTGCGCATCACCGAGCTGTGCGGGTACCAGATTGGGTGCGTTGATCCTGATTACTGCCAGATCGGTGTCGGGATCGTCTCCGATTAGCTCCGCCTCATACTTGTGCCCGTCCGGGAGAGCAACCTCGATGGTCGTGGCACCGTGTACAACGTGGCTATTGGTTAGAACGAAGCCATCAGGGGTAAAGATGAACCCCGAGCCGCCGCCGCGAGATTCTTGCGGACTTCGGCGAGAGTTGCCTCGGCCTCTCGCAACCTGGCGAACCTGGATATAAACAACCGATGGGCTGACCTTCTCCGCCGCGCCGATGACGGCGCGCGAATATGCGTCCATCAAGTCCTCTTCGGGCTCAGGACGCGGTACGCTAACAACTCCATTTCGACCGCCTTCAGCAGCCAAGATTTGGTCGTCTAAGAATTCAATGGCCTGCATACTAAGTACTCGCTTTGTTACTCTGTACGTTACAAATAGTAGTAAAGTTTTTTAATTTGCTGTTCAGCACCTAACCTTGGTTTTTAGTCACTAACGCACGGTCTCAGGCGTAGTACAACATCCTTGATCGTGATCTTCGCCAGCACGTGTTCTACCGCCGCGTCGACTTCTTCGAGCACCTCGCCCAGTACCGTTTCAATGTTGACACCGACCGGGCAACGACGGCTGGGCGGCTGACGATGCAGGGAAAACACGCCCTGGCACTCAACCGCCTCGTAAATATCTCGGAGAGTAATCTGGTCAGGCTTTCGGGCCAGCTTTGAACCTCCGGC
>JAMQPI010000616.1 GCA_023717565.1 Pyrinomonadaceae bacterium
GAGGTCAGTACCACCAGGCGGTAGCGGGGGGTCCGGCGATGCACATCTCTAACGGATCGGCCCACCGCTACCGCCTGGTGGTACTGACCTCATGAGAACGCCGCTTGAGTCATAATGACAAATGATCCTCTCTTCGATTCTGTAGTGAGCGACTACGTTACATGAAAAGGGATCTCAATAAGCACTTCCACGCCGCCGCCTTCGCGATTGCGGACATCAAGTCGATGCCCTTCACCATAGAGCTGTTGGAGGCGGGCGGCAGTGTTTGCCAGGCCAATGCCGCCGCTGCTCTTTAGCTGCCAGTTCTTAGACAGGCCGACCCCATTGTCGAACACGGTCAGTCTTAGAGAGCCATTCTCTTTTTTATGAGCGCTTATCCCCACTAAGCCGGAAGCTACGCTACGGCCGATACCGTGTCGCAGGGCATTTTCCGTAAGTGGTTGCAGAATCAGATTGGGCACCAGTGCCTTCAGGGTATCGGAGTCGACGTCGATTTCAATCTGCAATCGGTCTGAAAATCGCATCTGTTGAATATCGAGATAGAGCTTGATGAAGTTGAGTTCTTCTCTTAACTCAACCTCCTGTTGGCTCGAGTGTTCCAGGGCATGACGCAAAAGATCACTCAAGCCCACCAGCATACTGACCGCAGCCTGATTCTTATTGTCGCGCACCAGACCGACAATGCCGTTGAGAGTGTTGAAGAGAAAGTGCGGATGCAACTGCATTCTCAAGGAATCCAGTTGCGCCTGTGCCAATTGAGCTTCCAATTGAGAAGCCAGAAACTCTCGTTCGCGATATTTGCGGTAATAGTCGATTGCGTAGCAAACACCGACGACCACTGCGTAGACGAGCAGATCGGAACCAAATGCGCCCTTCATCCGGGATAAGAATCGCGGCCAAAAATCCGTAGGGCTGTCGCCCATCTTGTCAAAAGGCTGGATGGCGAGAGTGATACAGGTGGCCGCGGCACTGTGAAGCGCCGAAATAATCATGAACGCCGGGATGTGGACTGCAAGGCTGCGTTTCCAGGCGGCGCCCACGAATGAATAACGGCGGGCCAACCAGACGATAGCCGGCGTCAACGGTGCCCAGACACACCAGGACAGAACCCCCCATGACAAAACGCGCCACGCAGAGTGACCCATTCCCTCAGCACGGACTTCAAGATAGATAGGTCCGGCGTAGATCAGACCCAGCACGGCCCATACGCCCAGGATAGCGAGCCACTTTAGCCAGCGATGTCTGCCGATGATTGACGGCTGCGTTTGATAGCTCTCATTCGGCGTGTCGAAAGTTTGCATTGAGTGTTAGGTTTGCATTGGGTGTTAGAAGGTCACTGCAATGTGGAGGTAGTTTACAATACTTCGAAGCAGCATCATGCGGCTTGCCGCCCTCCAGTGCGGTAACTTCGAAGCAGCATCATGCGGCTTGCCGCTCTCCAGTGCGGTAAGGCTCTGCCTTACCGGGGACTTCTCAATGTTGATGAGGCTATGCCTCCGTGAGACGCCAGAGAGGCACAGCCTCAAATTCCAATTGAATGCTTCCGGTAAGGCATAGCCCTTACCGCACTGGGGTCGGCAAGCCGCACAAGACGAGCGCAAGACGAACCCGTCTCGTCATCAGTTCTATGACGTCGGGCGGTCTATCTTGACGCTGAGCGTAAACCGGTTCGGTTCGCCGCTTATTGGCTCGACGCTAACGAGGCCCTTCCAGGTCGCGCCCTTTTCATCCGTGAACTGCCACATGCTTTGTAATCCGGTCTTGGCTGTTGGGCTGGGCAGTCGGCTCCACTTCACTCGAGAGGGTTCGCCATACGTTTTGTTAATTGCAATTGATTTGTTAATGCTTTCGAAGAGCTCAGCTGCCGAAGTGTTTGTCGTTACCGACCAGGTGTTCTCCCAATGATCGGAGTCTCCCTCGCGACCGAGTGGCCGCCATCCACCCTCCAGCACCTTAACGTCATAGTCAAACCTCAAGTACTTATCTGCCAGCGCCGCGCGCACGAACTTCGAGTCCGGATCCCAGTTGTATTCCATCCCCAGCGCTGCTATTTGAGCCGTACCTCGCCCCAGAAACCTTTCGATGACGTGTAGCGAGCCGTCAATTCCGGAAGAGAGTCCCGCAGTGGTAATAATCTTGCCGTTGTCCACGAAGCGTCGGTCGTCCACCACTTTGGTTTTCGGCGCGGCTTCTCTCAGCCGGGGAATCAGGCCTGCGGTGGTGGTGGCCTCGAGCCCATCAAGCAAACCGGCCTTGGCGAGAAAGAATGCTCCATTGCAAACGGACATCACCACCTCGGCGTCCCTGGCTTTGTCCTGAACCCACTTAATGTAGATTGGGTTCGCTACGTGTTCTTCCACGCCTCCGCCCGGGACCACCAGCACGTTCGGCGGTGGCGCATTCTCAAAACTGTACTTCGGCGTTACGGTCATTCCCATGGCCGTGGTGATGGGGCTGGCCTTCTCCGATACGGTGTAGATATTGAAAACTTCCCCGTCCTTACTATAGGCATGACCGAATGTTTCGTAAGGACCGGTGTAGTCAATTATCTGTACACCGTCAAAGATTAGTATCGCCAGATTTCGCGGAGCCCTTTTTTGCGCCGGCGGAGCGGCCGAGGCAGCCTGGCCCTGAGCCATGGATTGCATACTCAAGATGCTAATCCCTATCAGGACTGCGAAGGTCAGTGTCAGGTAAACTCTTTTCATATTCTCTCCTTAAGATAAGTGACTGCTCCTTACACGATCCAACCCTTGCTCTGGTACTCCATGTAAGTCGCGGTCGCCAGGGCCACGTCGCGACCAAAATAGCGATCGACAACGCGCAACGCGAGATCGATTCCTGACGAAAGGCCACCGGCCGTGGAGATCTTGTCGCCTTCAACGAATCGCAGCCCGCGTTTTACGTTTACGTCGGGAAACGTCTTGGCAAAACGATCCAGAAAATCGTGATGAGTGGTGGCTGACTTTCCGGACAGCAAGCCCGCCTTGCCGAGTTGGAATGCCCCGGTGCAGACAGACATTGTGACGTCGGTTGATTCGGTTACTTTGCGCAACCAGGCGTGTAAGGCGTCGGATCCTCTCTGCGCGGGCACGACGACGATCTTCGCCGGGGGAGCGGTGTTGAAGGTGTAATCGGGCACGAGCTTCAAGCCACCGGAACCCGTCAGCGGTTCCGTCTTCTCTGACACAGTGAACAGCTCAAATGGCATTTGCTCGTCCATCTCCTTGCCTCGCGACGTCACGTGAACGTCTTGGAACACCTCCCACGGCC
>JAMQPI010000623.1 GCA_023717565.1 Pyrinomonadaceae bacterium
TCCATATTGCAGTACTTCCCTGCTTCGCTCCGTGCCCTGCTGTATTCCATCCACAACATAGAAGGCGAGAATCGGCGACAACTTTTCCATCGATAGCGGATAGTCGCGTCCCACTCCGCCCACGTCGGCAATAAGGCAGCGAGTGCCCGGCGGCACACTGAGTCCTGCCATCTTCGCGATTACTTCCACCGACCGTCCCACGATGGCCGGATTCAATGAGCGCTGCGGCGTAGCGACGATTTTGGCGAGTTGATCGGCTTCTGCGTGCGAAAGAAAATGGGCCCCCTGGGCCTTGAATTGTTCGCGCACCGCTTTCTCGATGGGCGCGTCACAAATAACAGCCTGCTCGGAAGCACAAATGGTCCCGTTATCGAAGCACTTGCCAGTCAGAATATCCTGTACGGCCTTGGGCACATCAGCCGTCCGCTCGATGAAGCTCGGAACATTTCCCGGCCCGACGCCGAACGCCGGCTTGCCCGAAGAGTAGGCAGCGCGCACCAGCCCGATGCCGCCGGTCGCTAGAATCACCGCGGTCTGCTTGCTCTTCATCAGCGTTTCGGTACCCTCGATGGTAGCGATGGTCATGCAGCCAATCGCCTCGGCGGGCAGTCCCTCTTTAACACCGGCATCTCGCATTACTCGAGCTGATTCATTGATACAACGGGCTGCGGACGGATGTGGCGACAGCACAATCGCGTTACGAGACTTGATTGCGATCAGTATTTTGAAGATCGCTGTAGAGGTGGGATTGGTTGAGGGAATGATTCCGGCCACTACTCCGCGGGGGCTGGCGATCTCGACTACATCTTTGGACTCGGATACAACGCCGACAGTACGCAACCCGCGGAAGTAGTTCCAAACATCTTCGGCAGCGAACCGGTTCTTCTCTCGCTTATCGTCGGCAACTCCGTAACCAGTCTCTTCGACGGCCATGGCGCCCAATCGAGCTGCCTCGCGGAGTGCCGCCCGGGCCATTGCCTCACAGATTCGATCTATCTTGGCTTGATCGAAGCGAGCCACCTCGCCCTGGGCCCTATGTGCCGCTTCGACAAGATCACGTGCCTGCTGGACCGAGACAAGATCTTTATCTGCTGACATCACGAATCTCCCGAACGCGACTCTTCAAGGTTATTTTTGATTTGCGATTTTTGATTTTTGATTTGTGATTCGACGTCTGTCATTAATCCAAAATCTAAAATCTAGAATCAAAAATGGCTTTACCGGGCTCGCTCCTTACTTCCCTCCCGTGCGCCCGCCTGGAGCGAACGACCCTGTTCACCGGGTCCGAGCTGTCCGCGGGCACCGCCACCCTGCAACGAGCGCTCATCGGGGCTGAGGCCTGTCTTGCCGTCCACTGGAAGAACTCGCTCGACCTCGGCGTGCGGACGCGGGATTACGTGGACACTGATCAACTCACCTACTCGCCGAGCAGCTGCCGCTCCAGCATCGGTTGCTGCTTTTACCGCTCCCACGTCTCCACGAACGAAAATAGTCACGTAGCCGGCGCCTATATATTCTTTTCCCAGGAGCGTGACGTTGGCAGCTTTCACCATCGCATCTGCGGCTTCTACAGCCCCGACAAAACCCTTGGTTTCCACCATTCCCAGCGCTTCTAAAGACATTCCTGTGTCCTCACTTTTTCAATTGTAGAAATTAAAGGCGACTGATTCGGATTACTGTCGTCAAGCTAACACCGCAGCCGCGAAGAATCAAGAATCAAGCCCACGTTCGCGGCAATGAGGCCACTACCACCACGTGGTAGCGACCGTGTAAGATCTCTGAAATCCCACCAACGGCAGTTGGTGGATGGTTCAGAACTCGATCGCATGGAGGTTGGATCTGAACTATCCACAACTTCCGTTGGTGGGATTTCAGAGATTTGCACAACGTCGAATTAGGCACAAGTTTGACACCGTTTAGCATCGCAAGCTATATTGCGCGTAAGGTTTAAGTTGCTCCAAACCTAACAGAAGAAGCTAACGATGCGCGGAAAACCGATCCTAGGTCTCTTCCGTGACGGGGACATCGTACAGATTACAACCAACCGAGCAAGCGCATGGGCTGAAGCGGATTGGTAATGGCAGCTACTATTGGTGAACAGTTGCGACTCACGCGCGAAGAGCGTGGCATTCCGCTACGAGAAATTTCCGACGAAACACGCATCTCCATTCACTATCTCGAAGCCATCGAATCAAACGACTATAAGCGTCTACCCGGCGGAATCTTCAACCGGAGCTTCGTGAAGGCTTATGCCCGCTGCGTCGGATATGACGAGAAAGAAGCGGTCGAAGGATACTCGCGTTACATGCGCGAAAAGGGTGAGAGCGGCGACGACGTAGCGACCACTCCTCACCAATCAAAAGTTTATACTGACGCGCCCGCAACCCGCTCGCCGATTCTTACGGTCGTCCTGGCGATAGTGATCCTGGGCTTATTAACTCTGGCAGCCCTGGCTGCGTTGCACTGGTATCAGGGCCGCTCGACGGTGCTACTTCGCCCGGCTTTGACACCAGTGGCTTTGGACTCAGGCACGGACCGGTCCCTGACGTCCAGTCACATCGTTGATTTGGATTCCTGGAAAGCTGATTACGAAACTGTCCTGCAATAGTACCCGTGTCGACCGGTGTCTTGTGCCAAAAGGCGCACTGCCGAACCTTGTGCGACACCTGTGCCCAACTCCGGAAATAAGAGTGACTGCCCGCTGCAAACTAGCGGGCAGTTCTGTTTTCATCTTCATTACCAACATTTCATTTGACCATTAAGGAGTAATCAGCACCATCATGATTTCGGCTAACATACCCGAAGGCCTAACATTTGACGACGTCCTGTTGCTGCCCGCGCGTTCTGACGTGCTGCCGTCTGAAACTGACACCTCGACCCAATTTACGCGCAATATCAGGTTGCAGATCCCGCTCTGTTCTGCGGCGATGGATACTGTAACCGAGGCTGCGCTCGCAATTGCTTTGGCCCAGCAGGGCGGCATCGGTGTCATTCATAAGAACATGAGTATCGAGCGCCAGGCTGAAGAGGTGGACAAGGTAAAACGATCGGAATCAGGAATGATCGTAGATCCAGTGACGATTAGACCGGATCGGCCCGTGCGCGAAGCTCTGCTGGTGATGGAAACGTATCACATCAGCGGTGTGCCGGTAGTGGATGAAGATGGGCACCTCGTCGGTATCATCACCAACCGTGACCTGCGCTTTGAAACGAGGTTCGACATTCCCGTTTCCGAGGTGATGACTAAGCAGCCACTGGTCACCGTTCCCGTCGGCACTACACTGGACCAGGCCAAAGCGGTGCTCCAAAAACACCGGATCGAAAAGCTGCTCGTGGTCGACGATGACAAACGAATCAAAGGCCTAATCACGGTCAAAGATATTCAAAAGGCGATCAAGTACCCAACCGCGGCCAAGGATGACCTTGGCCGTCTGCGAGTCGCGGCCGCGATCGGAGCCACCGGAGACTTCCGCGAACGCGCCGATGAGTTGGTAACGGCCCGAGTTGATTGTTTGGTCGTGGACACGGCCCACGGTCATTCGTCACGAGTAATCGAAGCTGTTCACGAGATTAAACGTAGACATCCGAACACAGATCTGGTCGCCGGCAATATCGGCACTGCCGAAGGAGCGCAGGAACTGATCGACGCGGGAGTAGACGCAATCAAGGTCGGTATCGGTCCGGGATCGATTTGTACGACTCGGGTAGTCACCGGGGCCGGCGTCCCACAGATCACGGCCATCCAGTCGTGTGTCAGAGCTGCCCAGGGGAGTGGAGTTCCAGTGATCTCGGATGGCGGCGTGAAATTCTCCGGAGATGTGGCGAAAGCCATCGCCGCGGGCGCCGACATAGTAATGATTGGCTCCCTCTTTGCCGGAACGGAGGAAGCGCCGGGTGAAGTTATTCTCTTTCAGGGTCGATCATTCAAGACATATCGCGGCATGGGCTCAATTGGCGCCATGCGTGAAGGCTCGCGCGACAGGTACTCGCAAGAGATGGCTGAGAGCGAGTCGAAGCTGGTTCCCGAAGGAATTGAAGGCCGCGTTGCTTACAAAGGGACTATCGCCGAGATGACGACGCAATTAGTGGGTGGTTTGCGTTCGGGAATGGGTTACACGGGATGCCGCACAATCAAGGAGTTTCAGGATAAGAGTCAGTTCATTCGCATTACTTCCGCCGGCCTGCGTGAATCGCACGTTCACGACGTGATCATCACCAAGGAAGCGCCCAACTACCGGTTGGAATAACGAACGGAAGTTCTGAGTTCTGAGTTCTGAGTTTGTCTCAGGATCAGACATCATCTCAGTCACGGACACTCTTATAAGCAAGGACAACTCGGAACTCGAAACGTCTTTCGAACATTAATCCGACATTTGTCACCTTCACCTGCGCCTCTTTCCGTTCCCCCGTCAACAATTCTTCTGAAATTCACTTGTGAGATGGACTTTGACTCGGCATCCTATTTGCCACCAATCAGGCAATGACCACTAGTTTTGCCACCAACCAAGCAATGACCACTCGTTTTGCCAACAACCAGGCAATGACCACTCGTCGGGCAATCCTGATTTCAAATCCCAAGACCGGCCGGTACGCATCGCGACGACTGCCGGCGATCGAAGACATCCACGCCCAATTGAACTCCGCCGGACTTGAAGTGGAGTTGGTAACCACCGCGGGGCCAGGCGACGCAACTCGCATCGCCGCGGACGCCGGACGCAACGGCGTGAGCGACATAATCGTCGCCGGCGGTGACGGAACGATCAACGAAGCGCTGCAAGGTTTGGTTGGTACGCCGGTCCGATTGGGAATCCTCCCTCGCGGCACCGCCAACGTGCTCGCTTGCGAACTTGGCCTGCCAATTGACTGCCGTCGCGCCGCCGGCGTGATCTCGCAAGGCAAAACCCGTCGCATTCATGTGGGTTGTGCGCTGAATGAAAAGAGTGACACGAAGAGATATTTTCTTTTGATGGCCGGCATTGGGCTCGATGCCTCAGTCGTGCGCCGCGTGCATCCGGGACTCAAGAAGCGATTCGGCAAGGGTGCTTTCTGGTTTTCCGGTTTGAGTCATCTGGCTGACTGGAAGCCCAGGCCGTTCGAGATTGAAGTCGACGGACAACGGTTCACTGCCACCTTCGCCACGATTGGCAAGGCGGCCAGCTATGGCGGTGATCTCACAGTCACCCCGCGAGCTCAACTCGACCAACCCGACTTTGAGATTTGTATTATCGATTCGACCAGCCGGATGCGCTATCTCTATCTACTCTCCCACGCGATGCGTAGTGGAGTGCCCCCGGGCCACAGTGGCGTTCACTTTCTGCGCGCGGCGCGTGCGCGAGCAACAGGAGAAGCCGCCGTGCAAGTGGATGGTGAGTTAATAGGAACCCTGCCGATGACTTTCGAGATTGCGCCTGAATCGATCGAGGTGATCGTCCCTTAGGTCAGTTTTCGGCCTTCGCTCGGCACTCACCTAAGTTGGCTGATCAGAACAACGTCACTGGTCACTGACCCACGTGCCAAAGCGAGCCATTTACCATCTCGCGACCAATCAAAATTAAATATTCGACCAGTAGTGAAGTTGGTTAGCTGTACGGGCTCCCCGCCATTGAGCGGTTGTCTCCAGATATTCGATACGCCACCCTGCGTATTAATGTACGTTAAACCGCGCCCGTCGGATGTCCATCGGATTGTG
>JAMQPI010000634.1 GCA_023717565.1 Pyrinomonadaceae bacterium
CCCGATCACTTACGCCGAGTGGAATCGCAACCCATGACCCACCGCTACCGCATTGTGGTACTGACCTCATGACACGCAGATTGGAGTGATGTCGCTGTTACAATGACCAACGAGAAATGGAAAATGGAAAATGTCCCCTTCCTGATCTTGCTTTGAAGAGTCAATCATGACCACCGACGAGATTCTCGCAGGACTAAAACGGCTAGAACCATGGTTCCACTCGATTGACCTTGGTGGAGGCATCACGACCAAAACCGAGAGCGTGATGGGCGAGCCGGTGGACCATCCGCACGAACCCTGGCAAGTTATCCAGCAATGCCTTCCTCGAGACCTGCACGGCAAATCGCTCCTGGACGTGGGCTGCAACGCGGGTTTCTACTCCTTCGAGGCGAAACGGCGCGGAGCCGCCCGCGTTCTGGGCGTGGACGGCCAGCGCCAGCACATCAGGCAAGCGCTCTTTGTTCGTAAAGTGCTCGGCCTTGACCTGGAGTTTCGCCGGATGAATGTCTACGAACTGGATCGACAGACGATCGGCCAGTTCGACATCACGCTCGCGCTCGGATTGATTTATCACCTTAAACATTTAGTGCTGGCCCTCGAGAACCTGTACAAGGTAACTCGAGAAATGCTCGTCATCGAAACGGCGATCATGCCGCCGGAACGTACCCCGGCATCTTTCACTCACCCACTGGGCGAGACCCAAATGCGTCTGCACGCGCTGGCCCTGGTCGAGAATCCACAAGCTGCCAAAGAGCAGGTCTTCAACTGGTTTCTACCAAGCATCGCGGCCCTCGAAGCCCTTCTCAGCAACACAGGATTTGACAGCATCGAAGTTGTTGAAGTGAAAAACGAACGGGCCGTGCTGGTATGTCGCAAAAGCGCAGCCCAGTCGGAAAGAGACGTGCGCCATCACTACGTCGCCGCCCTCGCTCTGGAATCGGGGCCGACGATTAGCCGTCCCGGAGAGGATCTTCGATTCACTCTGCAAGTTAAGAACGCGGGGCTGACGCGTTGGGCCGCGCGCGGTGAGGATGAGACCGGCAAGGGCGCAGTGCAACTCGGAGCCCACTTGCTGCGTGCAGATGAAGAAGAACTGTCCTGGGATTATGGCCGCGCCGACTTACCTTACGACCTCGAACCCGGCAAAGTGGAAAGCATCATCGTCACCCTGAGGGCGCCTCAGGAGGCCGGTCGCTACATTGTCGAGTTCGATATGGTAGCTGAGCACATTGCCTGGTTCGAGGACTTCGGCTCCGGCACTCTGCGACATGAACTTCTAGTCTCGCCGTAAGTGTACGGCTGGATGTAACGCATTCGGCTTCGCCGCCCCCGTGCGGTAAGGCTCCGCCTTACCGAAGACTACCCAATTATTGTTGAGGCTGCGCCTCCCCCGTGCGGTAAGGCTCCGCCTTACCGAAGACTCCTCAATTATTGTTTGAGGCTGCGCCTCCCTCGGACTACGGAAAGGCATAGCCTCAAATTCTGATTGGATGCTTTCGGTAAGGCGGAGCCTTACCGCACTGGAGGCAGCGAAGCTGGAGGCAGGGAAGCTGGAGGCGGCGAAGCTGGAGGCAGCGAAGCTGGAGGCGGCGAGGCGGAGCCGGCGAGGCGGAGCCGGCGAGGCGGAGCCGGCGAAGCCGCAGGCAGGCGCCGTCAATCTCGTGCAACCACGATCGTCGATCTTTTCTCGAGACGCTCTCCGTAGTGATAGTAGTATTCTGAGTTGGTGACCTGCACGATACTAAAGCCGAGCATCTTGAATACCTCTCGATAGAGCCCCGTAGAATAAATCCACCAGGTGAAATCGTTCTCCGGATGATTTGCCGATCCATGAAACCGGGCCATCCGATCCTCGACTTCCAGCAAGGGTGTAACCACAATCACGGTCTCTTTCGTAAGCCGTGTGATTGAGGCCAGGGCACTGATTGGATCGCTCAAGTGTTCGAGCACACTTCCGACGATTGCCACGTCAAACTGGCCGAGTTCCGGCGGTAGATCGTAGATGTCCCCGTAGAAAACTTCTGCCCTCGAGTCCAGCAATCTGTGGCAAAGCCAGTAAGCGTTCTTCCATTGTTCGATTTCAGCGCGATATTGTTCGGCCCAACGCTCATGATCGCGGTAATAGAGCTTATCTTTGAAAGGGAGACACCGGAACTGCCTTGCGTCGCTCAGGTCGAAAGAGAGCACTCGGCCTGCGAGTCGTTTCTCGGCTTCGAAACTGAGGAACCCGGTCGCAGTCCCCACGTCAAGCACCTTCTTGCCGGAGAGGCTTACTCCGCCGACATAATCGTCGAACCGGCCACGCAGATCCCATTGTCCGCGCACCTCGCCAAAGCCAGGGAGGTCCATCGTGTGATAGAAAAAGCAATCACTCAGGCTATCGATATGTCTCGCTTGCTCAAACATAGGTGAACGGTCTCTCCCAAAGTCACGACGCGCTCAAGGGTTCACCCTGTTAAGGGTGAGATGTCTATAGCACACGACGCCCAACCCAGCCTCCTTCGCCGTTTCGAGGGGCGGAACTCAACCTGGCAAATACTCATCCAAGCAGCATTCCGCCCCTCGAAACGGCGAAAGGGTGTTAAGTTTCCGCCTTTAA
This sequence comes from Pyrinomonadaceae bacterium, assembly GCA_023717565.1. Taxonomy (GTDB): domain Bacteria; phylum Acidobacteriota; class Blastocatellia; order Pyrinomonadales; family Pyrinomonadaceae; genus PSRF01. The sequence goes on from JAMQPI010000634.1 coordinate 2,600, forward strand.
ACATCTCACTCCTATCGGAGTGCAAAACCCCGATACAGGAGCACCACCAATGTGAGCAGCGAAATCAGGAACCCAATAATCACAGACTTCGGGCGGTAGACAAACTCGATCTGGTGCTCACCTGGGCCGAGTTCAACGCCACGCAGGTTGTAATCCACCCTTAAGGTGTCAGTTGCGCTCCCATCGACGTAAGCACGCCAACCCGGGTAGTGATTCTCGCTCAGAACCAGAATTGACGTCCCGCTGGAGTAAGATTTCAACTCAACACGATTTGGCTGGTACTTCGTGATCTCGGCGCGTCCGTCTGACGCCGCGGCTACCATAGCAGTTGACGGCTTCGACTCGACCAGAGCAGTGCGCTGTGGATTCCAGACTGACCCATCAGGCAACTTACCCCCACGAACTACTTCCAGAATCCTACCTTCGTCCAGAACCAAAGCCTCTGCCGCCAGCCAGGCCCGTGGTAGATGCCGTGCATTCTCGTAGATATCCACGTCCGAGGTTTGAGTTATCAGTTTCCATCGATCGCTGGTTGGTGCATCCACCGCTTGAGTCTCTGGGGGTGCCGTCGGGCTATCAATGCGCATCCATTCGCGCCGTAATGGGTAGCTCTTGTTCTGATCCGCGTCCACCAGCGATAAACGAAAAACGGTGAGGAGTAGATCCGGCCAGCGAGCTCCGGCCTCCAGCTCAATTTCACCGCCTGTGATCGTGATCTTTTCAGGAAGCGCAAACGAGGTCACGTATGTGTGCGCTTCGTAGCTACCCTTCACATCGTCAACGGTGTAACTGGTGGCCACGGCGGGACGTTTGTGCTTAATGCGCGCGCGAATGTCCGGGCGATCGTGAGACCACTCCGCAGTGTCTACACCAGCGCGCAATGGAAACTCGTAGGCCCGACCATCTTTTGCGATTACCCGCAAACGACCAATGATCGTCTGGTCGGGAATGTTCTCTGACCATGCCAGGTTAGTCACCAGCGCCACCCGATCCGCTGCCAGTGGTCTGACAACGAAACGCAGTCTCTTACCAGAGCCTATACTCGGCAGCCCGAGATCGTTCTGGGCAAACATGAACCCGCCGTACCGGTCAGTCGCAGGAGGAAAATCACTGCCCGAAGCCGCAGCAGTCACCGAAACAGGCTCGAGCTGATCTGTGACGGCTTGCTTCTGCATCGAAATCAAGTAACGCACGTTCAGCAAATCTATCTCGCGACTGTCGCCGCGAAGCGTCGTCTCAGGATCAGTCAGTTCACCCCAGACCTTCATTTGGCCCGCGAGTCGGTTGTAACGCTCAAGTCCCAAACCATCGTAGCCGGCGGCGTTTTGAATGCCGTGCATCATGTAAACGTCTGGCTGCGTCCAGAGCCCAAAATCAGTTGAATGCGAGACTGAGGGCGGAACCGGTGGTTTGGCCGGATCAAATGTGTGTGGTGCAGTCAGAATTCTGTATGCGGCAGGATCCTGCGGCGTGGTGCGGCGCAGGAATTGAACCGTCTCGGGCACACCCCAAAATTCATCGTCGGTCGTAGGGCTCGCCGTATACCAGCCGCTCGACTGACCCCAGCTAACCAGATCGACCGTGAGGACTGCCAACAGCAGTGCGGTACTGCCGCGTCGTCGCCGCGCGTAAACCCATAGGGCCAATGCGCTCAGGGCCGCGAGGACCACCGGAAGAAACAACTCAGGGGCACGTAGTAATGTCACAACCGCACCGCGCGCCAAAAGAAATTTTTCGGGGCGCAACCAGGTCACCATCAGGCAAACCGGTATTACGACGAGTCCGCCGGCGATCGCGACCCGACGCAGAACTCGTTTGTCACCGCGAGCTGCCGCCAACACCGTAATCCCACGTCCTGCGAGGACCGCAATCGCGAAATCGACCTCCATCAGATGGCGAGCCGGAACCCGGAAGAGATTCAAGAGCGGTATGTGATAAACCAGCCAGTACAAGTGCAGGGGCGCGCGCGAGCCAAACGCCAGCAGCGTACACACCAGCACTGTTCCCACCCAGAACTTTGTCTTGGTGTCCGGTTTTACCAGCACGGCGACCAACGCCAGCATCAACGCCAGCAGGCCCGCATAGCCGATGAACTCGGCGTAGAAGGGTTCTCCAAAGTAAGGAGCACGAAACAATCTGCCGTCGCCGCCACCCATGATGTACGGAGCAAAGAAGGCCGAGAGAAACTTTCGAGGCAGCGAGAATGAAGTAAAGAATTCGTAGGAGGCTGCGGCGCGTGGGCTGTTGCGCAGCAACTCGAAGGTCGGTACGATTTGCACCGCAGCCAACAAAACGCCAGCTGACGTATAGGCCAACGGCCAGAGGTAACGCTTCCGAGATTGCACGTTCGCAAGCGCCATTACCAGAGCGTAGGCCGCAGCCAGCATCAACGAATATGCAAAGGTTTGTTGATGACCGACAAATGCCTGGAGAGCTACCAACAGGGCCAGTAAGGCACCGCGTCGACGACTACCGCTGGCCGCGTAAGCTTCAATCGCCCAGAGCACCCAGGGAAGCATCGCGGCAGTCTGAGCTATGTTGATGTGGCTGAGCTGCCCGATGAGGAAACCACAACTTTGCCAGACAACACTGGTTACCACAGCGCCCGCGATGGACGACCCGGAACGACGCGAGTACAAATAAGCACCCAGCGCCGCTAACATATAAGTCGAGATCACCATCAAGTTCGTGGCGACCGCCGGTGAGAAAAATAGGTAGTACCAGTTTAACGGGAACAAGACCCCGGCTTGTGACGAAGCGAGCAACGGTATTCCGCTGAAATAGTAAGGGTTCCACAACGGAAGATTGCCGGCGCGAACGATATTTGCCGCAGCCACGCGAAGAGGTACGTTTTGAATCAGACCATCGAACGGACAGAGCACTTTGTGATTTATGATTGCCGGGAGGAAATAGACAATGGGCGCCAGGGTAACTGCCAGCGCCGCAAGATAGTCAGTCTTTATCCTCAGGCGAGGGTTGAATGGACCAGTCATTAGAAGGTCAGGAACGTGTAGCGGGCGAAAGTTGGACTGTCGTGGCGCCCGGGCGCGTGCTCGAAAGGCTCAAGCAGTTGGTTCTCGCGCACCGGGCTGAAGTGGTGTGCGCCTGTCTACTGCTCTTGATGGCCATAAATCTCCTGGCGGCGATTTCGCGCAAGAGCATTACCAACGATGAAATCGTTCACATTCCGGCGGGATACTATCATCTAGTCGGCGGAGACTTCCAACTCAACAACGAGCACCCACCACTGGTAAAGATGTGGGCCGCACTGCCGCTCCTTTTCATCCAGCCTGAGGAACCGCCGGCTGTAAACTCCCCACACGAAAGTTTTATGGAACGCACCTGGGGCTTCCACGAGCGCTTCTGGCAGGCCAATCACTCTCGGTTCAACACCATCACTTTCTGGTCGCGGGCGATGATGGTTCCTCTGACGCTCGGTCTCGGCGCCCTGATCTTTATTTACGCGCGGAAACTCTTCGGTGACACAGCAGGTCTCTTTGCCGTAGCCCTCTACGTATTCGAACCCACAGTGCTAGCGCATGGTCGCGTGGTCCATACTGATGTTCCGGCTGCCCTCACTTACCTTTTCTTCTTCTTCGCTCTGCACTCGTATGCTGAGGTTCCGTCTCTGAAACGCGCACTTTTAGTCGGACTCGCTTGCGGTGTTGCCTTGGCGACCAAGTTTTCAATGATTGTACTCTTGCCGGTGCTGGCGCTGGCAGGCGTAGTCCTATTGTGGCGGGCGACTTTGGAGCGCGGTGGCAAGCGGGGTGCGAATCTGGAGCGTGGTGGCATGCGGAGCGCGAATCTGGAGCGTGGTGGCATGCGGAGCGCGACACCGCTTTGGGTGAGTGGCACTGAAACACAATCCAAAGCGCCGTCGTTGGTGAGATCTGGCGATACGCTCCAAAAGGCCGGCGCACTCCAAAAGCAGCTCCTGCTTCACGCAGTGCTCGTGACGAGTGTCGTCCTGTTCATCGTCAACGCCGTCTATTATTGCCAAAGCCCGCCGCTGGCAGATTCAGATGTCAGTTGGGTCGAGATGAAGTCGGCGCCCCTGTTTGGAGTATTGATGAAGGCCTTCGCGGTCTTCTCGAAACTCGTGCCCACCTATTTTCTCTTCGGCCTTTACAACGTGGTCATCCACAACCATTACGGGCACTCGACCTCGCTGCTCGGCGCGCATAGTGATCTCGGTTGGTGGTATTACTTTCCCGTCGCCTTTGCGCTCAAGACGACGATTCCCTTCCTGCTCCTCTCGGTGACGGCTTTGGCCTGGTCGCTCTACCGGCTGATCGTTCGGCGCGACTGGGTCTTCGCGTTCATCCTGGTGCCGTTTGGTATCTATCTAGCGATTTCACTCACCAGTCATATCAACATCGGCATTCGTCACCTTTTGCCGGTGTATCCCTTCCTGTTTATCGCTGCGGGGGCATTGCTCGCTCGGCTATTGAAGGTTGCCCGAGCTCGCCGCGCGGTTATCGTAGTTATCGCGTTGATCTTTGGCTGGATCGTGTATGAAGCTGCACGCGCGTATCCGGACTACATCCCTTACACTAATCAACTCGCTGGCGGACAACCAGGTTGGCGCTATCTTTCAGACTCGAATGTCGAATGGGGCGATGATGTGGGCGAACTCGCCACCTACCTCAAAGCTCGTGGCGAGACCCGAGTAAGCGCGGCCTTGTCTGCCGGGTGGAGTACGCTCAGGCAATACGACGTGGAGTATGTCAACATACTGTCGTTGCCGCCTGGCTCAACTCCCGAGACGCGTTACGTGGCCATCGGCGCGAGTTTTCTCAATGGTTCGACCGTCCCAGGAGGCGTTGAAGGCCGTCAGACGACAGAGGAAAGGACCAACTTCTTCGCACGTTACCGTGATCGAAAACCCGAAGCCATCTTCGGCGGCTCGATCTATTTGTACCGCAAGGAGGAGTAACCTGGCGTGAGGTTGAAAAGGTAACTGCTACGGTCGCGACCTGAAAGCAAGCATCAGCGTCAGGGAGGCAGAAATCGCAGTAACGTTGCAAAAAGTCGGGTTACGTTTGCGACTGTCCTCAGCCTTCAGCGGAATTCGCCGCGTTGTAAACCAGGATCCCTTCCGGCTACTCGCCGCCGGACTGTTGCTGATCATGAGCATCAACCTGGTCAGCGTCATGGCGCGCAAGAGCATCACGATTGACGAAACGCTGATCATTCCTTCCGGCTACTATTATCTGAATTCGCGCACGTTTTTCGTCGAGCCGGATCACCCACCGCTCTCTAAAATCTTGGCCGGGCTGCCGCAGGTATTCCTGCCGCTGGAAACACCAGAGCTGGATGACCTGGGCAGTGAACCTTCCGCCGATCAAACGATAGCTGCGTCTAACCGCTTTTGGACCATGAACCGGCAACATTTTGCTAGCGTCTTTTTCTGGGCGCGAATGCCGATGGTAATCCTCACGCTGCTGCTCGGCGGGCTTATCTTCATTTTTGCGCGACACCTATTCAACGCTCGTGCAGCGATGCTGGCCGTTGTTCTTTTCAGCTTTGAGCCAACTATTCTGGCTCATGGCAGGGTGGTGAAGGACATCCACGTAGCCTTCACCTACTTACTCTTTTTCTTTGCGCTCTACCTCTACGGTTCCAGACCCACTCTGCGACGAGCGCTGTGGCTCGGACTCGCATGCGGTCTGGCGCTGATCGCCAAGTACTCGATGGTGGTTGTGGTCCCGGTGTTACTGCTGTCCTTTTGCTTCTTCGCGCTTCGTCCACCATCGGGCACTGGCAAGCGCAAGATCCTGGTGCATTTCTTGATCGCCGCGTTTGCCACACTGCTGATTCTTAAGGCGGCTTTCTTTTTTCATAACCATCCTTTGATAGCCGCTGACATAGAGACTCTGGAGCGCAATGATCAGGGGCACTCGGCCCTGCTGCTCTCCGCGTTGAAACCGTTATCAGCCTTTGCTCCGCCTTACTTTTTTTACGGCGTGTACCGCACCTTTGTGCACAACGAACTTGGCCACCCGGCCTTTCTCCTGGGTTCCTATAGCGATCGCGGTTGGTGGTATTACTTCCCCGTCGCGTTTGCGCTCAAGACCACGATACCTTTTCTCCTGGTTACCATCGCCTCGCTCGGCTGGGCAGCGTACGGCGCAATCCGGCGGGAATTGAGTTTCCTGATATTGCTCGCTGCGATATCGATCTATGCATTGATCGCAATGTTCGCCGGCATCAATATCGGCATTCGACATTTCCTGCCTGTCTTCCCTTTCCTTTTCATCCTGGGGGGCGCGTTTCTGGACCGCTTGCTCCGTGCCCGGCGAAACCATCGACTTGCGGTGGCACTAACGGTCGTCGTCATCGCGGCGTGTATCACAGAAGCTTTACGTGCTTACCCTAACTACATCCCTTACATGAATCAGCTCACGGCCGGTCGCCAGACGTGGCAGTGCCTCTCGGACTCTAACGTTGAATGGGGTGATGATACAGGCGCAGTGGCCGAGTATTTGAAGGCGCGAGGTGAGACCCGTGTGCGAGCCTCGTTCCTGGGTGGATCGGTGCTGCTGCCACTGTACGGGGTGGAATACGTTGACTTACTGTCTCCTCCGGGAGTTCTGCTTCCGGAAACTCGTTATGTTGCACTCGGAGCGAGCTTTCTGAACGGGTCAACAGTGCCGGGCTGGGGCGCGGGCAGCGGGCGCGAAACGAAAGAGCAGCAACACAATTTTTTCGCCGACTACCGCAATCGCACTCCCGAGGCAGTCTTCGGTGGCTCCATCTATTTGTATGAAGTCAGTACCGTAGCGCGGTAGCGTCGGGTCGATCTGTGCAACACGACTCCTGGCGACTGTTGGACCCGACGCTACTGCGC
>JAMQPI010000586.1 GCA_023717565.1 Pyrinomonadaceae bacterium
TCGAAGGCCTGGAGTTGTCAGGAAAATTATTGAGGGGCTGGACCAGCGTGAGCATTCTGCTGGGAAGCAGAGCCTTCAGTGTCTTTGCCGTCCTTCTCAACCGGGGCGGTCCATCCGGCACGCTGGAGCAGGTTGATTCCAAACTGTATGGGCACCGCGAAGTTTGAAGCCTGGTTCTCCGTAAAAATCGCGAAGTTTACGCCAATTACCTTTCCAGATGGGCCAAAGAGTGGCGCACCGGATCCCCCTTCGGCGGTGCGGGCATCATAAGCTATGCGGCGAACGTCGAGGTCAGTGATATTGCCCTGGGTGGTCAGCGGTTGGATACGTCTGTTTTGCGCGAGATACCCGAGTAGGGAATCCAACGAGCCATATCGTTGCTGGATACCGCGAGACTCAGCGTCATCGAGCAGGGCCAGCAAGCGGTCAGGCCCCGAAGGGTAACCCATCATGACTACGGTCTTACCGACGGCGACCGCGTTTTCGTCCTCTTCGAGCGGAATGACGGGAATCTGAGTGGGTATCTCCGTCGTGTCCAGCGCACAGACAGCGAGGTCGTCCTGCTGCCCGGCAAGCTTAAACTTCAATCCAATTGGCTGCGGGTAATCAGGAAAATAGGCATTCAGTTTCTTGAGTCGCGGTTGTCCTCTGACCCCGCCGCCCAGGCTCTGCGCGCGATCGTCAGCTCGCCAGGGTTGTGCGATATGACGATTGGTTATTACGAAGCCATTACCCACATAGAATCCGCTACCGACGAACTCAAATTCTGCAATTGCTGCCTTGCCCTCCGGGGTGAGTTGCTGCGGGTCACCACTACTTTGAACCGTAGCTCCGCTTTCATTCATCTGCGCTTCCGGATAGCGCAAAGGGCGCCCAGTTCCCGATTCCACATAATAGAACGAACCAGCGATCAAGCAGACACCGCTGCCATAGTCGCTGCGCAGTTTTACGGCAAGCGAAAGGCTGTCGCGAATCTCTCTGTTTGAACGGCCGAGATCGGTGAGCTGCTGGTTGGTCCTGGTGGCTTGATCTCTGGCACCCTGAAGCTGGGCTGCTTGTTCGGCGATTAGGCGACGGGTTCTTTGCATCTCTTTGAACATCGAGAATCCGATGTAAAGAATGCCACCCACGAGCGCAAGGGCGATGGCTAGCGTCACCAGTTTTGTGCTGGGCTTTATTTCACGAACAAGTTCGCGAGTGAACTCGCGCAAGAAGACCTTCGCATCATCCCTTCTGGCAGTAGCGGCTGACTCGATGGCGGCCGCTTCTATGAACGGCGCGACGTGAGTTTCCCTGGAATTAGCTGGAAGGACGGCCGGTAATGAACGGATTGGAAAAAACTGAAGCGCCAGATTCGACGGCTGGATTTTAACTTCGTCCCCATCGTGGATCTCTGCGTTGGTCTGCAGGCGCTGACCGTTGTGAATGAGTTCGAGGGAATCATCGAAGTTCGTAACCCGGTAAGAGCCGTTTGACCGCGCTAACTCCAATACCAGACCGTTGCCCTCAGATCTCTTCGGGAGGTCGGAGCTGCGGAGACGCAAGTCGCAGTCGTCGCAACTGCCAATTCGAATGCGCTCTTCGGTCAGTACTTCGGTGTGCTTGTCGTCACCGGAGGAGATGTGGATAACGAGGCCGGTTGCCATAAAAACTGTCGATCAAAACCTACTGCTTAAATTAATTCGGGCGCCCGCGTCAGACCGCTCAAGTTCAAGCTCACGGTCGTCCAGAGCGGTCGCCCTCAGGCGCTCATTCTACATGGTATCTGCGACTTAGCAAACCTGCACCAGTATTGAGTTTTGTCTCCTTCTACATCGGGGATGACGACTTCGTGTTAGCATACCGCTTGCAGCGAAGAGAGGTCGTCCTCGTTTAATGGCAGAGAACGCATTGATTACTGACCGCGCAAAGCTGGAGGCGCTGGCGCCGGTGGCCACGGCGCCGATTCGTCATCACATCTTCGTGTGCACCGGGAAATCCTGTTCGGCGGTGGACAGTGGGGACGTGAAGGCTGCTTTCGAACGTGAGCTCCTGGCGCGCGGGATACTCTTCGGCAAAGTGAGTAAAGGGAAAAATCCGAGAGGCACAGTCGTCGTTACGGAATGCGCTTCAGTGGGTTTTTGCGCGATCGGGCCGGCCGTCATGGTTTATCCGGATGGAGTCTGGTACGCGCAGGTCGGCACCGGCGATGTCCCGGAGATTGTGGAAGAACATCTGCTTAAGGGTCGCGTAGTTGAGCGATTGGCCTTGCTTACAGTCCCGTCTGAAGGAAAGCCAGTTGCGCCCAATGGTGATAGCTCAACGAAGTGGGAAGCTTAGGTACCTGAAAAACAAAACAAAATACGATCCACGAAATCACACGAAACAGCACGAAACGGATGTCTTATTTCGTGCTGTTTCGTGTGATTTCGTGGATCGTTTCGGCTGTTTAGGTTTCTGTTTTCCGGGCTCTCAGTGCCAATTCAACTGGCGGTGGCGGCTTGTTTCGGTCTCCAACGCAGGACTGGTTTGCGCGCGGCGGCGGCTTCGTCAAGCCGTCCGATGCGCGTCGAGTGCGGTGCCCCCAGAACCAGTTCCGGGTCCTCAACCGACTCACGCGCGATGGCCCGCATTGCTGCTACAAACTGATCCAACTCTTGATGACCTACTGACTCAGTAGGCTCGATCAACATTGCCCCTTGAACAATTAGCGGAAAGTAAATCGTCATAGGATGGAAGCCGTAGTCGATCAGCCGTTTGGCGATGTCCAGCGTGTGCACTCCTTTGCGCGATTGACGCTTGTCAGTGAAAACGACTTCGTGCATCGGCGGCGCATCGAAGGGCTTCTCGTAATCACTCACGAGTTCATGCGCGATGTAGCGGGAGTTTAGAACGGCGGCCTCGGTTGCTTCTCGCAATCCATCGTTCCCGTGAGTCTGAATATAGGCCAGGGCTCGCAGCATCATTCCATAATTGCCTAAGAATGCTTTGACTCGACCGATCGATTGCGGGTACTTGAAGTCCAGTTTGAATGCCGCGCCCCCACCGGTTGCATTCCCGGTCGAGCTTTTCACTATACGAGGGACAGGCAAGAAGGGCTCTAACTCCGCCGTGCAACAACAAGGACCACAGCCCGGGCCACCACCACCGTGCGGAGTCGAGAAGGTCTTGTGCAGGTTAAGGTGGATCACGTCGACTCCCATGTCGCCGGGTCGAGCGATTCCTACCAGCGCGTTCATGTTGGCGCCGTCCATGTAAACAAGTCCGCCGGCGTCATGGACGATCTTACAAATCTCCTGGATGTTTCTTTCAAAGAGCCCGAGCGTGTTGGG
>JAMQPI010000590.1 GCA_023717565.1 Pyrinomonadaceae bacterium
GCAAAGCCGTGAATTTCGGCAGCCATTGGCATTCAAGCTCCTAGAGAATCGGTGTCACGGCACTTGAGAATTAGTGCGACTTCCGCGCCACCGCTGGTTCTTTGTCAATCGAGTTCGCCAGCAGCAAAATGGCGCCGCAGAAAAGCATTGTGTCGAAGAAAAAGTTCAGCGCAACTACGTCTGTGGGAGCGGTCAGGAGCATAGGCAGGTAGATCCATAACACCGTCAGCAGAATCGTGAGCCCTAAAGTTGTAGCTGCCGTGCGCGCTTTCTTATTCACGAGTAAGCAAACACCGGCGAGAATCAAAATCACGCCAACAAAATAAATCGAGAAAATTCGCCCGGGGATCCATTCGGGAGTGAGCTTTGCAGCGGAACACCGGGCTATCCGGCCCGGGACTGCCAAGCTTTCGGATCTCGACGCGAATGGAAAACCGCAATGACCTGAATCTCATCCTCCGTAACATCATAAAAGACAGCGAACGGAAAGCGCCGAACCACGGCGCGTCTGAGATTTCTGTATACGATGGGATACAAGTGCGGATTACGAACGACCTGTGTAAGAGCTTCGTCGACGCTGTCCATGAACTCAAGGTCCAAGTCTTCGCGCTGGTGCGCATACCATTGCCGCGCCTCGGCAAGTTCGGTGTCCGCGTCGGAAGAGAACCGAATGATCATGTGAGGGTTAGCGCGACTTCATGAATTCAGCTTTGATCTCTTCCCAGGTTCGACCAAAAGCGGCGCCTTGACCCGCATTGCTTCTCGCCGTCTCCAGCCGCCGATCGAGCTCTCGCTTCTGAGAATCGCTTAGCTCAAAGGCCTGATTTTCTTCTGCGATCGTGTCCCAAATCTCTTCGACCAGGTTGATCCGATCAGAGATGCTGAGCTTCTTCGCCTGCTCCGTCAGTTCGCTTTGCATGTTGGGCATTGTATCAAACCGAGTGACCTGGCCTGAAGAGTTGAGTTGAAGAGCCTCTAAACCTTTCGCCCCGACGGGGGTGAAGACGAGAGCCTATATGCCACCAACGATGGGCGACGGGCCTTTCCATGTTCGAGTTGTTGGACCGTTTTTGGAGTTCCGTAGGATGATTCAGCACTAAATCCGGGCCACCGGTTCTTTGTCGATCGAGTTCGCCAGCAGCAGGATGGCTCCGGAGAAAAGCATCGTGTCGAAGAAAAAGTTCAGCGCAACCACGTCTGTGGGCGCGGTCAGGAGCATCGGCAGGTAGATCCATAACACCGTCAGCAGAATCGTAAGCCCTAAACATGTCGCTGCCGTGCGCGCTTTCTTATTCACGAGTAAGCAAACCCCGGCGAGAATCAAAATCACGCCAACAAAATAACTCAAGAAAACTCGCCCGGGGATCCACTCGGGAGTGAGCTTTTCCAGCGGAACTCCCGGCACGTATTCCGGATGCAGCAGATGCTCCACCCCGTAGAATAGCGAAGTAATACCCACGAAGAATCGCGGAATGGCCGAAGCAACGGTCCGCAGTGTGGGCCCCGACTGTCTCAACGCCTGTCTCGGCTGCGGACTCCACAGGCACATCGCGAAAGCGAAGGCGCCACCGCTGAAGGCGAGTTGTCTCAGGGCCAGAGCCCAAAAAAATCTGTTGCCTGGGTTCGCGACGACGGCCGGCAGGTCCATAACTAATACGAAGATCAGCATTGTCATTCCGACCAGGGCGGCAGCCAGCCGTGCCTGGAACAGAACGGCGATACTCAACGCCGCGGCAAAAAAAGCGACGCCCACCAGATAGACCCAAAACGTATGCGCGGGAATCCAGCGTGGGACGAGGGCCGCCACATTCGCCGTGAAGGTGAAATGCTCGGAGCCAAAAACGGCCAGGGGAATCGCAAAAAACAGCCGGCCAACAGGCATGATCTTGTCGACGCCATGTTCCTGCCGCAGTTCCCCGAGAATCTTGATGAGCCCGATGATGAAGATCACCAGGGCACAAACATAGATCCAGAATACCGGCGCCGGTATACCAAACGGCGCGAAAGCCAGCGCCGGTACGACGACAACGAACTGTTGGAAACTGCACACGACGACTTGCAACGCTCCGGACCTCCCGTGATGACTTCGAGGGAGGCATTCTAAGCTGCCCACCAGGGGAAGCCAATCAGACTGTGACTAACGCACAAGACTCAGGACCACGCTGCAAGCAAACGGCGGAACAAAGAGCGGGATCGTGCAAGTTCTTTAAACTGTTGGCCTCACGTTTTACGGCTGACCAAAGCGCGAGCGGTACTCGGTTGACACGAGGAAGGCTTTGACCATCTCGGCCGCGCGGTAGTCGCCGCCGAAGCTGTTGAGCTTGCCGAGCCAGAAGTTGTAGCCGTTGAAATTCAGTCCCGGCTCGGGCGGGTCATCCGGGTTTCGGCGGAGATATCCGAAGTATTGCAGGAGGACAAACGCGGGGCTTGTTTCTCTCGCGCGGAAGTCTGCGTCCTCGGCGACTTTGCGGAGCGCCGTGGCGCGCGTCTCTGTCGCGGCGTTGAGCCCAGAAACCAACGCGTTGCGCTCGGCGCTCGAGAGCGAGCCGCCAGTGTTGGCGTTGAGCGCATCGACGTACTGCGCGTTCGTCATCCCGCCGTAGATGGATTGGAAGTCGGCGCGGGCAGCGAACTCCGAGACGAAGGCCTGCTTGTTGGCTTCGAGCAGCGCCTCCCAGCCAGGCGAATTGACGACGACGCCGCGGCCGATCTCCTGTGAGTCGCGGATGAACTCACGGTAGCGCGTGAGACGGTTGAAGGACGCTCGATAGAGTCGGTGGACTAAGAAGCCTGTCTCTTGAAACTCAATTGAGAGGAAGAAGGCGGCGGAGGTGTCGATGCGCTTGACCTCGCGGCAGCCGACGTTCGCGCCACACGAGTCAATGTTATTCGTCCAGAAAGAGAGGCCGGGCGCGTCCGCCTCGCGCGAGAAGAAATCGACGTACTGCTGGCGGACGAAGAAGCCGGTCGTGTCGAGCGGGTTCGCGGTAGAGGTCGAAGCATCGTTGTCGTTAATCGTCAGCGTTGCGGTGAAGGGCGAGCCTAGGGCGGTTCCACCCGTCGGGTTCGAGAGCGTGAGGTTAAGACTCTCCGTGCCTTCCGCGTAGGCGTCGTCGTTGAGGAGGACGATGAAGTTTTTCGAGTTCTCGCCAGCGGCGAAGCGCAGGCGCCCGATGGTCGTGTTGTAATCGCCGCGGTCGGTTGCGGTCCCGTCAGTCGTAGCGTACTCGACCGTAGCTGCGGACGACAGATTGCCTGTACGTGTGACTAAGACAGTCGCGCCGCCCGCGCCTTCAGACAAGGAGTAGACCGACTGACTGAACTGAACGGTGGTGGCGGACACGACGGGGCCGTCCTGCGCGACGCTAAATGTCTGGCCGGCGACAGTGAGCGTTCCGGTGCGTTGCGCGCCTGTATTGGCGGCAACGCTGAAGCCGACAGTGCCATTGCCAGTGCCGGAGGATCCAGATGTGATATTGATCCACGACGCATTACTGGTGGCCGTCCATCCGCAACTTCCAGTCGAGGTGACGTTGACGATGCCGGTGCTGCCGGAAGCGGAGAAGTTCTGGGAGGTGGGGTTGATGCTTAAAGAGTGGAGACTGAGGGTACCCGTTCTCGACATAACGGTGCCGCAAGCTTTGGTAACAATTACATCGTAGATACCAACATCATTAGCCGTCATATTGCTAATGTTGTGGGTCGAAGAAGTCGCTCCGGGGATGATGACGCCATCCTTACGCCACTGGAAACTTTCTCCCGATGACGCAGCTATGCTCATTGTCACCGGGCTTCCCGGACAGGCAGAGGCGCTCTCGATGGACCCAAGATTGGTAAAATTAACAACCAGACCAGTCAATGGTGGTAAGCAATCGAGTTCGTAGATAAAAGCCGCGCCTGCGCGCAAGGTGCTCCCGGCGCTGGCTGCGCGTGCGCCGATGATGACGGTGTTGCCGCTGATGTCAACGTCTATACCGAAGTGATCGCCGGCCTCGCCACCTCCGAAATTCCCTTGACTGATCTTGGCCTGCTGTGACCAGACACCGTTGCTTTTTGTGAAAACATAAGCCGCGCCTCTGTCATCATCGGGAATGCCGTTGATCGGGTCTCCACCCTGCCCGTTCCCATAAGCGCCGACCACGATAGTGTCACCGTGGTCGCCGACCGCAACGGCGTGCTCGCCGAAGAGGTCGCCCGACTTGCCATCACTGGCCGTCAATTTTTGTCCCAACAGAGGAGTGGAGTCTGCTGCGACACCTGCGAGATCATAAACGTAAACCGCACCTGCATCAGCACCGCCGCTGGTATCAAGCAGCGGGTCGCTAACGACCACCGTGCTGGGGCCAATGGCTACGCCGTTCCCAAAACTGGTTAAGGAAGACTGTAAGTCTCCCGCCAGTTGTCTAAAAGCTACGTATGGACCACCCGGAGAGGAGCTCTGAAAAACATGGACCCCTCCCACATATGCCTGCGAACCAATGGTAGTGACTGTTCTACCGTTACCACCTGCCACGGCCCTTCCGTTATAGAGAGCAACGCTTGAACCAAATTGAGCATTGCTGAGTGCTGCTATCGGGGTTGAATGCTCCTGTGTCTGTATCGGATTCATATTCTGATCATATTGTCGAATAGTGATTGTGCCGGCGTCCGTATTGCCTAAGTAATCCTTCATCGGCGCCCCGACGATGATGTCCGTTCCCAGGGCGGTTGATCCGCTGCTGATCCCGACGCTGTAACCAAAACGATCTTCATCCGCCTTTGGGAGGCTCGGCTCAACTATGACAAAGCCGTAGGTGTTAGGGGCATTCCGTCGTAGGAAGGTTGCAGAGCCTCTGCTGTTATTAAATCCGGGACAGCCAATGACCATTCCAAAATTCTCGTCAACGGCGACGCTCCATCCGCACTGTGACTGACCACCGAGAGCCGGGATCTGCCTGCTTTCAAAAACCCAATTAGTTTGTCTGACAAAAATATACGCCGCCCCCTGATCTATAAGAGCCCCAATATCCTCGCGCCACGCGCCAACAATTGCGAGGTTGTTGTTAATCGCAACGGAAAAGCCGAAACGCGCTTCGGCTTGGACGGCCGTCACGGCTGATAGTTCCTGTTTCAGCGTCGCTGTGATCGGATCCACCACAATCGGATACACCGCTCGGTTGTCGTCGACCACAAGAGCAATCTCGTCGCCCGCCGCGTTCGCTTCCATCCGCGCCGCGAGCTTCGCGCCTGATGCATCAAGCGCCGTGAGCTTGCTATAGCTTAGGACGCCCGAGCCGTCCCTACTCAATTCAACCGATTGCCCGTCGTGCGACGTACTCGCGCGCAAGTCACCCGCTACGGAAACGATCAGTCGCAAGTGTTCGCTATCAGGCACGCTTGCACCGCGCTGAGGTTTAGTGTTGAGAGTGAAGCCCTGTTCTATTCCTTCAGACTTGTTAACGTACCACTCGACCACGCGAGCGCTTGCTTCATCTTTGTTTCGGTCATACTCGATACGGTCCTCGTTGACCGTCGGCGCGCATTGCTTCCGCGCTTCGTGCAGTTCCTCGCCGTAGCCGTAAGCCCTGAGCCTCATCCTCATCTGCCACGACTTCGCACGCTCCTCCTCCCTCACAGTGGGCCGCAGCGTTACGCCCTCATCGTCGAACCACGCGTTCAAGTTCTCGTCGTGGCTCAACCCAAGGTAGCCCGCGCCCGTGTCGCCGGCGAAAGGCGATTCCTCACGTCGCTCCAGGCCGAAGCGCGCCGTCGTTAGAGTCTTCATAAGAGACTGGCCTTCGGCCGTTCGCTCTAAATAGTTGCGCGCCGCCTCGCCCTCAAGCTTCGCCGCCGGTGCGCTCGGCGCGATGCTGACTTGGCCTTTGGCTGTCATCGCACCCGCAGACGCAGGGCGGCCGGCGTCAGGAAGATCAGGGCGGAGAAACGACACCGCCAGCAAGACCAGACATGCCAGAAGGCCAGCGGCTAACATCAGCCGCGTTAAAATCTGGGGCGAGATTGAAGATGTATGACTAAACATCGAACTCCTTACTCAAGAAAAATAGGGCGACGCAGACGAAGGCGATCCTTCTTAATGTCTGCTCTCCTCGGGGTGAGGGCCCGAGGGGTTTCTCCTTGCGGCTCCGTCTCAAACGGAATTCTCGCGCCGACGTTTGTTAGGCGTAGATGTTAGGCGGAGACCTGTTTACTTTTCTCAACCTGCGGTTGGTAGGTTTCCAGCCGTTGCAGACCCGTTTGAGTCAGCCGGTTAGCGGCGGCAGAGAAATCTTGCGCCAGCGGTGTCTCGTGCAAAGCCTCGGCGGCCTGGTGGAACTGCACACCCATCATCACAAGATCAACCGGCCCGATAGTGAACTTCTCGTCTTGCAACCTGAATGGGAACGGCCACGGCAGCGGCCAACGCGGTCTAGGCGGCGTGCCGCACCATTCGTCAATGATCTCTGCGAGCTGGCGCCGAATACCATCCTGACCCCGATCACCGTCGATGGCTTCAACCGTCCGCGCCAGCCCGACCAAGCGGTCAATCTCGAATCTGGCTAACAGTGCACCTTTCCAGGGTTCAGGGTGTGGGCCCTGCTTCTCTTTCCACGGGTCAGGGTGTGGACCGAATTGCTTGATGATTTCTACCACCCAGCGGGGCGGAAGCGGCTGCGGATTCAACGCTGCCCAGGTGAGGCCGCGCACGACGGGCCCGATCGGTCCCCAGTCGCCGTCCGCGTCGTCTGGGCTCGGATAGCCCAGCGCGTCGAGCAGCCGAGCAATTGATTTGACTTGAAGGTTGAGATTCAGGGTTTCGTTGAGGTCGTTCATAGGTCCATGCTCCTTTTATTGTCTGATTGTTTCTGTTTTGGCCCACGGTCATCGCTGTAAAGAGTTTAGGCAGACGAGGCAATGACCTTCGGCGTCTTCGCTGAAATGAAGCACGCGTGCTTCGAGGAGTTTATAAATCGCCATCTCGCTCATCCCGGACTCCTGCGCCGCACCGTCCACGCTCATCATCCCGACCTCTGCCTCACACTCTGCGCACCACTCCGTGCGCAGACTGCTATGACTTCTGAAGACGAGCGTGCGCTCTGTCTTGACAGTAACTCTCCTGACGAGCCTGGGCTTGTCCATATTCAGTAAGCGGTGATCATGAGCTGTAAGAACATTCGTTTAATGAGCAGGTGGCAGTCCTATAAAAACTGTTCACTGCGCATTGCTCTTCTTTTCCCCTGCGTGGCGCGCTAGAATGAGCGCGCCTGCAAGGTTTCCCCGGCCTGTTTCCGGCTCGCGGCGGACGTTAAAGAGAAAGCGTCTGAGAAGTCCTTTATTGGCCCCGTAGAATTTCTTAGAAGTTCCAAACGCGACGGTGAGCGAGCAAAATCACAACATTTACGAGTTCGGACCCTTCCGCCTCGACGCTCGGAAACGCCTGCTTTTGCGCGAGGGAGAGATCGTGCCGCTCAAGCCGAAGGCCTTCGAGACGTTGTTGGCGCTGGTGGAGGGTGGCGGACGGGTCCTGGCAAAAGATGAGTTGATGAAGCGCGTCTGGCCGGACACAACGGTCGAGGAGGGGAACCTCACCTTCAACATCTCGAGTTTGCGGAAAGGGCTGGGCGACGACCCGCGCCGGCACGAATACATCGTGACGATTCCCGGCGAGGGCTATCAATTCGTGGCGGGAGTGCGTGCGACGTTCGATGAACTGGTCGTGCATGAGAGCACGACCATGACCATCGAAGAGCTGGACGGAGAGATGGTGGGAATGGGTGACGGGGAGACGCGGGGAAAAGAGGAGATCCTTTTACTACCAGCCTTCCACTCCACCAATTCGTCCGTTGCTCCCGTCTCCTTATCTGAAAAAACATCCATCCGCAATTTTGCTGGCGCCAGGCGTTGGCTGGGCCTGGTGGTGCTTTTCTTCGTCGGGACAGCAGCCGCCTTCAGCCTCTACTGGATCATGAGGCAACGCCAATCAAGAGCGGCGACAGTGCCCTTCAGCGAGATGGAAATCTCTCGACTGACCACCTCTGGCAAGATTACCCATGCGGCTGTCTCGCCCGATGGCGAGTACATCGCGCACGTGACGGTCGACGCTGAAGGTGACAGCCTCTGGGTGAGGCACGTCGGAGCGCCCACGAGCGTGCGGATCTCCGGACCAGCCGCGACGGAATATGTCTCGGTCATTTTCGCGCCGGACGGCGACTCGGTTTACTACCTCACTCTGGATCGAGACAAGGGCGACACCGCGCTCTACCGCGTGCCGGTGCTCGGTGGCCCTTCGACGATGGCGGCTTACGATGTCGGCCCGGTCGATTTCTCGCCCGATGGGAGCCAGATAACTTTCATCAGGCCGGATCGGACTGTAAGTCGTCTCATCTTGGCGAGCTCCGACGGTACGAACGAGCGGACGTTGGCTACGCGCCGGCAACCGGAGTTCTTTCGCGATGACTGGAACGCACCCGCGTGGTCGCCCGATGGGAAAACAATCGCCTGCCAGGTAAGGCTCAACGACGAGCGCGGCCAATACGAGACTGTCATCGGCGTGAGCGTCGAGGACGGGTCGCAAAAGCCCCTTGCCTCTAAGCGTTGGAACTATACGGGGCAGCCCGTGTGGCTCGCAGACGGGAGCGGCCTGTTCGTGACAGGGAGCGAGAGCGAGACCGGCCCAGTACAGGTCTGGCACGCCGCGCTCAAAAGCGGTGAGGTGACACGCATCACGCACGACCTGAATGACTACCACGACCTCAGCCTGCCGAACGATTCGAGCAGACTCACAGCGGTGCAGGACCACTCCGTCTCAAGCATCTGGGTCGCACCCGAAGCCGACGCGGGTCAGATGAGGCAGATCGCCTCCGATGCCGGCTGGATTAGCGAGATGGCGTGGACGCCTGACGGGCGGATCGTCTACCGCTCGAACGCTGGCGGCAGCGCTGAAATCTGGGTGATGAATGCAGACGGCTCAAGCCCGAAGCAACTCACAACTGATGCGCGCGCCACCCGCGGTCTGACCGTCTCGCCGGACGGTCGCTATATCTTCTTCGCCTCCGACCGCGCGGGGCGTTTCAACATCTGGCGGGTGGATGCAGAAGGTGGAAACCTCAAGCAGTTGACCACCGGACATGATGAATTTTTCCCGCACTCGACGCCCGACGGCGGCTGGGTTGTTTACCAGCGCGGTGTGGCCGAGCCGCGACTGTGGAAAGTACCTGCGGACGGCGGAGAACCAACGCAGTTGACGGAGACCCGGGCGGCGCGTCCCGCCGTCTCTTCCGACGGCGAGTTGATCGCCTATCACTATCTCGACCCTGACGTTGAGAAGTCGCGTTGGAGAATCGGAGTCGTTTCCTCTAAAGGTGGAGCGCGCCTGAAGCAGTTCGACTTCCCGGCGACAATGACCCGGAGGTTCGTCCGCTGGTCGCCCGATCACCAGTCAATCGTGTATGCGAACAATCCAGGCGGCCTCTCAGACCTCTGGGCCCAACCCCTCGACGGCAGCCAGCCGAAACAACTCACATACTTCAAGGTTGAACAAATCATAGCCTTCGACTGGTCGCGCGACGGGCGCTCACTCGCCTTCGTCCGTGGCGTCGAGACGAGCGACATAGTCCTCATCGAGCAGGGGCAAAAGTGAATGAAGATCTGCTTCAGACACTCAAACGAGGGGGTCTAGTTCTCGAAAGCTGATGGCTTGTACACAAAGCGGGGGCACCAGCGTTGGGGGTAGCATCAAATGACTTTCTTTGACGCTCAATCGTTACGTTATGCCTGAACACGAACAAACACATTCCAAACTTTTGAGAGAAGCCGCGCGTCAATTCCTAGGTCCCCTGGGCGTAAGACAAAAAGGACGCTCGCGAACCTGGCTCGACGACAATCGATGGTGGCTTTGTATTGTTGAATTTCAGCCGAGCGGCTGGAGCCGTGGCAGTCATCTGAACGTCGGATGCATGTGGCTCTGGCAAGAAAAAAACAACTTCTGCTTTGACGAGGGTTACCGGGTTGAAAACTTCGTAACATTTAGGGATCCGGATCAGTTCAAAATGATGGCGGAGAAATTGGCAAAGCGAGCCGCGGCTGAGATTGAGCGGTACCGATCTTTGTTTGCGACGGTATCAGATGTGGCGGATCATTACATGAGGCTCGTGCCGGCTGAGAAGATCAAACCGACTGAGTTCTGGTCGACCTTTCACGCTGCCGTAGCCTGCGGTGCAGTTGGCCGTAGATCAGCTTCGCGCCAATACTTCGAGCACGTGTTGAAGCAAAAGGAAGATACCGATTGGTTCAAGTCGGTTCACGCTGAAGCGGCTGTCTTAAATTCTGTGTTGGATGATTCCGATATGTTCCGACAGCTTGTCTGGGATAAGGTGAATCGCACGCGAGAACTTCTGAAACTGCCCAAGCAAGAAACGCGAGCTTTTAGCTAATGCTGGCGTCCCGTACGGGAGTCGAACCCGTGTCGCCGCCGTGAAAGGGCTTATCAGGAGTTTTGGACTGAGTTGGACCAATTGGTATGCAATAGCAAAACTCTTGCTGTATCATGGGTTTTGCCCCTTCCTTCGCTTGCACACGTTTAGTGTCATTAGGCCCAGTTGGTAACGTTTATCGTTACCAAGACGTTACCGTAATACCTTCATGAAACGAATCCTTTACTTGGCATTTGCTTTGGCATTTTCTTCGGTATCACTTGCGCAAACAAATCGCACTCGTAGGCCGCAGAATCCTCCTCAACAAAAACTGTCAGCCCGTAAGATCGCTCAAAGGACAGCCCCCTCTGTTGTGCTTCTAGTGACAACAGACGAAGATGGCAACCCCACTGCCTTAGGGAGCGGGTTCTTCGCTGCTAATTATCGGATAGCAACGAACTATCACGTCGTTAAAGATGCTTCAGAAATATTCGCAAAGCTTGTTGGGCGCAGAGGCATCTACAAGATTTCCTTCGTCGAAAACCCCGACAAGGAAAACGATTTGGTGCTTCTTAACATAGGAGTTAAGGGTCAGCCTCTAAAGCTAGGGAATCTTTCGAGGCTTCAGGTCGGCGATGAGATTTATGTTATGGGGAACCCCGAAGGGCTGGAGGGGACTTTCTCTCGCGGTAATGTCAGCGCAATCAGAAGCGGTAAAGACTTAATACAAATCACGGCTCCAATATCACATGGCAGTAGTGGGGGGCCTGTCCTGGATGAGCGCGGAGAAGTAATTGGTATTGCGGCGAGCATTCTCAGCAAAGGCCAAAATCTGAACTTTGCCATTCCGGTTTCCAAGCTCGCGGAGTTGTTAAAGCCTGAAAAGAATTTAGAAAACGACTTGAGGGCAGGTACGGTGACTGACTCTGCTCCGTCTTCGTCGGCACCCAGAGAACCAGTCCCTGAATGGCAATTTATCGGCCTTGCTACCAAGGGCGAGGCAATGTATTACATTAGCCGTGCCCGAATCACCTCCACGCCAGAGAACACTCTTCTTTGTTGGATTAAGACCGTCCCATTGGAGACATCTGAGGGGAGAGCGTTTCGCAAAAGGCATATTGATCAGCTGGATGTACAGGATGTACCTCGAAGGGACGCATTTAGTTATTCCATGGAACAATATGAATTCGATTGCGGACATCGAAAGTGGCGTGTGTTAACAGCCGCAGACTATGACGAAGAGGGGATACTTCTTTTTGCCTGGGGCGATCTCACATCGCGCTGGGTTGCGACGTTTCCCGGTTCAGTTATTGAAGCCCAGCTGAACTTTGCCTGCAAAGGCCGAGAGTAGTTCTCACAGTGTTGGGCAGCGAGTCGGCGGTACTGCTCTGACTGTATTTCCGCAATCAATCCAAAGACGGTTCAGCGTCTCTAACCGATTGATGAGACTCGAATCCCTCTTCTAAGCCTCCGAGAGTCTGCTGCAGGATTATGGCAAGGTCTAGTCCGTTTAGATGCTCAACCACGACATTCGCAGACTCATTGAAGATACGGTGGTGCTTGCCCATCAAATCCAAGGCTTTAAGTTTGTCGCCAATACGCACGGGCTCGCGGCATTCTGCGCTGGCAATCTGACTCAACTCTTCCAGCACTTTCTCGCTAGTCATGACAGTTCTCAAGGCCTTTTGAATCTCTCGTGCGATGTCAGGTTTTGTGAGGTTTTCTGATGCAACCGCTTTAAGGGTCTGAGGTGAACCTCGATAGCCTGCAATCTGAGCTGCCTTGGTGCCGTTCCCCTTCGCTTCGCCGAGATAGGCGTCAACGAAGTGTTGCTGTTTGAGACTCAGTCTGGTGAGCTTTGGCATAACAACATGTTCGTCGACCAAGGGAAAGTCCTTCATTAGAGTCTAAGCAACATGATCTAAGCGGGACGTTTCTCTCTGAACCATCTTTAGATTAACGATGGTTGTTCTCTAAGCCTTTTAAATATCATCGCTAGCCTTCCTTTTAGTCTTGCCCATCTAGTAATTCCTTCAATGTGCTTGCGCATGAAATATTTGGCTTGGCCGTAGGCGACTGTTTCAACAGCGTCTAGAGAATGTTGGCGTATATCTTGCCAGTCACCCAACTTGCTAAACCAAACGCCGTCTCCTAACTCTCTAGCCATGTGTGTAGGCTCATCATTCGCGCTAACGTAGATGGCCACCTTTTCGTATCCTTCTTCGTGTCTGCCATCCTTGCATTGCCTGAAACCAAGCCCACGAAAAGCTCTCAGGAAATTTCCGATGGTTGCCGGGTCTTCACGCGGTAACCCCACTGGCCAATGATAGTACCTTGCGGAACTTGAGAGGGGCATGGGCCACCAAGGCTGTGTCTCATCCTTCGCGGCGTATGCGATGCAGTTGTAGTTTATTGTGTAGGAACTTGTAACGTCGTTAATAGTGAATCCAGCACCTAGAAGATTCTGGAAATTCCGAGGCAGGACAGCGAATGCCCATCGCTTTTCGTCATCCCAATCACGCCACGTAACACCAGGAGGCGGCATTAAATGTAACCTTTATCTCGTCCCCACTGGAGCCAAGCGTTAGCAGTTCGCTGCAAATTGGTTTGGTCTTCAGAAGAGACTGGGTTAGCGTCGCTGATCGCATCAAGGGCTACGAACCAGTGACCGGACATCCTTTCGACTTCTCGAAGGATCAGTGGCAAAACTTTTTCGCCCATACCTATTATCTTTAGGTACGAGCGATGCGAGAACTTCTTTGAGGGGTCAGAAAGGAAGCCCGTTTCCGCGATCCACGCATTCGCTAATTGGCGAAACTTCTGCTCTCCGGATTCGATAACAGCGGTGTCAGTCATAATGCTCACACCCCCACCCGCAGAAATTGATAATAAAGCGCTGGGCCGGGCCGCGCCAAGACCTTGCCACAGTAGAGTGGTATCTTTGGCCTCTGGCAGCGAAGGTATCCTGTAGGTTTCCGACGAGCGATCTATCGCGTACTCCGGTATTGCCATGTTCATTTGTTCGCCTCCTCTTCTGACGCTTCCCAAGGCACGGCCTCAACTCCTTTTTGCTTGAGTTCCAATAGTTTCTGTCGCTTCTCCATGTTCGTGCCCATAGCTCTATAGAGGTCTGACATAAGTTCTGGTGGAATAACAATCCGAGCGAGACATCTCGCGGGTATTTCTTCCAATTTGACGTATTCTTTTGGGTCCTCAGTTACCGGAAGGACGGTCTGAAAAAACAGAAGCTGAAAAATATGTTCGGTGTGACGCACAGCAGCAAGTTCAGCGTAGATGGGCAGAACATCTTCTGCGCCGTAATACCGAACCTTTTTTTCAATAAAAAGGACCTTATCGGCTTTGTCCACTTCGCTGAGCGCAACATTTGGCTCGACAGGTTGTTCTTCAGCCATAGCGTCCTCCAGCCCAAGGGATTGGGACGCCCACTGTAACCTTCGCGCCAACGGTTAGGCAAGATCATCACCGCCTTCGTCCATTCAAAAGTGGATGGCTAAACGCTCTTAGTACCGGCGTTCGACACCCACGTTGAGTCCGCACCTGAGGACTTCGTTACACAGTATTACTCTTTTATCCAACAAAAC
>JAMQPI010000675.1 GCA_023717565.1 Pyrinomonadaceae bacterium
CAACAGTCTGGTCTGGCGCAAGTTCACGTTCACTGACATCACCACTACGAAGATCAGAGTATTGGTAAACAACTCGCTGGCCAGCTACAGCCGCATCACGGAGATCGAGGCTTACAGATCGGGGGGAGCGCCGACGCCGACGCCGACTCCAACTCCAACTCCAACTCCAACTCCAACTCCAACTCCAACTCCGACTCCGACTCCAACTCCGACGCCGACGCCGACGCCGACTCCAACTCCAACTCCGACTCCGACTCCAACTCCAACGCCGACGCCGACTCCGACGCCGACTCCAACGCCGACTCCGACTCCGACGCCGACTCCAACTCCGACGCCGACTCCCAACATAGCTCCTTCAGGTATCAATCTAAGCACGAGCGGCAACCCTGTTAATGAGGGCTCGTCGTTGACACTTAACGGCTCGTTTACTGACCCCAATGCTGGAGACACTCACACCGTTGTCATCAGTTGGGGTGATGGCACAACCAACACCACTCTAAACCTGGCTTCTGGGGCAAGGACTTTCAGTGCCAGCCATCAGTTCACCGACGACAACCCGACCGGCTCGCCCTCAAACATCTACACCGTAAGCGCCACCGTCAGAGACAATCTCAACGCCAGCGCAAGCAACACGACGTCTGTTGCGGTGAACAACGTAGCGCCGTCATGGCAAACGGCTTCAGCATCTCCCGCGACACCTATCGTGGGAGCAATGGTGACGGTGAATGCTAGTTTCACGGATCCTGGCGCACCAGACACTCATCGGGTGGACGTCGATTGGGGTGACGGCACAACCTCCATCAGTTTCACTCTCGGAACGGGTGTTTTTACCTTCCAATCTACTCACCAGTACGCTACAGGGGGTAGTCGCACGATCACTCTCACAAATACGGACGACGACACCGGTACCGCAACAACCACCACCAGTGTTGTAGTCACCGCGCCTACGCCGACTCCAACTCCGACGCCGACTCCGACACCGAGTCCAACTCCGACACCGAGTCCAACTCCGACTGGTCCGGCGTTTTATGCAGCGCCCAACGGTTCGTCATCAGGTAATGGAAGCATCAATAACCCTTGGGATTTACAGACTGCTCTGAGTCAGCCATCAAGCGTGCAGCCTGGAGCAACAATCTATCTGCGAGGTGGCACCTACACTGGCAAATTTACGAGCGACCTGACTGGAACCCAATCGGCTCCAGTCACTGTTCGTTCTTATCCAGGCGAGTGGGCTAGGATTGAAGGCTACGTGACTTCCACCTTAGCCAGCAACATCTCATCCACAGCCACTTCGATCCCACTAGCCAACGCGAGTCGGTTCACTACTGGGCAAGTGCTGACCTTTCATGACCAAGCCACCGAATCTGCCGAGGAACAGATATTCATAACGGGCAGATCCGGAAATACGCTATCGGTTGTCAGACACTGGAACGGTACTCCGGGAATTGGCCACACTGCTGGAGCGTTGGCCGTGCTGGGCGGTAATCAGCTAACCATTCAAGGTCAATACGCAACCTACCAAGGTTTTGAAGTGACCAATAGTGATCCGGTCAGAGCTTGGGATAACGTCAACACGCAAAACAGCCCTCATCTCAGAGGCTGTGTTTTTCTAAGCGGCCCCAATAACAAGTTGATCAATCTTGTCATCCACGATAACGACGCTGGGGTTTTCTCTGGGAGCGGCGCCGTTGACACTACAATCTACGGCATAGTCGCCTACAATAATGGCTACGTTCATTCAGGTGGTCCAGCAGGTCACGGTCTGTATTTACAAAGCAACGAACCGACCTTCCTTGTCTCCGATTCTATTCTGTTCAATAACTTCCGCATCGGAATCAAGTGCGTCAGCCAGACAGCGAACTCAATCGGTTTTGATCTTGAGAATAATGTTGCTTTCAACAACGGGTCCGTCATCAGCAGCGGAGGCCGAGAAGCCAATATAGAAGTCGGAGCCAATAATGGTCTAGCCGACCAAATAACCGTGAGAGGAAACTACGCTTATCACCCTCCAGGGACAGGAGGCGCCAATGTGAAGTTCGGCTACGAAGGCACTAACGGCTCCGTGATTTTTTCAAACAACTATGTCATGGGCAATGGAACACCGCTCGAGTTTCTCAGTTGGCAGACGCTTACTGGTTCCGGAAACCAAATGTATGTCAGTTCAAATGTGCCGGCCTCGTCAAGTAAGATGCTGAACAATATCCTTCCGGTGGCGGGTGGAACAATTTCCTGGAACAATAACCGCTACCACAATGTTAGCGGTTATGCTCAGCCGCTTTGCTATAACCGGAATTGCTACAACTTCGCCAATTGGAAGACTGTCTCCGGAACGGACGCAAACAGTATTTATTCGACCAGTCTTCCCGCATCAGAAGTTGTAGTTAAGCCTAACCAGTATGAAGCCGGCCGGGCAAACATTATCGTGATTAACTGGGCGGGAACATCAAGTGTCAGCGTGAATTTATCAACTATCGGGTTGGTAAACGGTCAACCTTATAAGGTAGTCAACGCTCAGAACTACCACGATTCACTTAACACACCGGTTCTCACAGGCATATACGCCACGAGCAGTCCGACAATAACCCTCAACCTGTCTTTGGCTGCCGCTACATCCGTAGCTTTGCCGATCGGATATAGCTCTGCTCCTTCATCAACCATGCCTCAATTTGGGGCCTTTGTGGTTGTCCCGCAGTAAGCGAGGGACGACGGTGATGTAAGCAACACGTTGTGCGTTTCTTCACCCGAAGTATCCGTCCGCCGTCCCTCGATCTTCGAGCTTTCGTCGCATCCGTAGACAAAAGCTCGAATCCCAAATCAGTAAATAGAACACATTGTTATGCAGTTGGCGGTAACCTTGGTACACAGTGCGAACGGGTCTACTCAATTTACCGCTCTCACCTTCCACAGCTCCTCATGCCAATGTCTAGGACCAAGGACGATAATTCATAGGTTCAGGTCGCCGAAAGACTTTCAACATCGGAGTCACGCCAAGTCAGCAGCACAGATTCTTCAGCATCACCATGACTTCTATAAGGACTGGACGTCATCGCCTCTTCTTCGTAGAGTCGTTGAGCAACTCTAAGGCATGGCGCTAGCTTTTCAGCCAGTACTTTTGCATATGGATCTACTGTTACGGCACCGTGAAAGCCGGGCACTTCGTGGATCTCAAGTGAGCCCCGCGCCATTCCGTGCCAGCCAAGACTATTGTCACGTACCACACCAGGTGGCTGACTTGCCGCCCGGAACAGGGTTAGCCTGCCGCCGTAGGGTTTCGGTTTGTACGATCTCAAAGCCCGGTCAATAGCTTTGTGATTGCGCTGTACGTCTTTCGGTAGTTGGCCGCCGGTTGCTGAGTTGAACGCGATTGCTATCTCGTTCTTTTTCCACGCAAGCTTGCGCACGAGCTTCTTCTGAAGCTTTCTAGTTTTCGCAACCAGGTAGCTAAGCTTCTCGCGGGATGTGAGCAAATCCAAAGTTCGGTGTAGAGACCGAACCCTTTGGATACACCGAGCGAACCATCTCGTGAGTGATGTGGAACCTGGCATCAATTTGGGATAGCCCGGGCCATAGGTATCGAATAAGACAAGCAAGGCAACTACCTGCCCTTGATTCTCGAGTTGTCGCGCCATCTCAAAGGCGACAAGACCACCGAAGGAAGATCCCCCAAGATGGTAAGGCCCTTCCGGTTGGAATGCGCGAATCTCATTTAGATAGTACTCAGCCATCTCTTCGACACTGTCGTGAGTGGTCTGGTTTCGGTCCACGCCTCGAGCTTGTAAACCGTAGAGTGGTTGATCCAAGCCAAGATGTTTCGCTAGATCGCGGTAGAAAAGAACATCTCCGCCAGCCGCATGCATGCAGTAGAAGGGCGGACGAGAACCCAAGGGTTGGATAGCCACGAGTGCGGACCACGCCTTCTCTCCGGGAGCATCGCGGAGACGACTAGCCAACTGTCTTATAGTGGAAGCGCTGAGAAGAGTAACTAACGGAAGATGTCGCCCAAAACCCCTTTCAATTTCCGAAAAGAGCCTGACAGCCTGGAATGAATCACCTCCGAGTTCGAAATAGTTGTCATCGACACCTATCGGAGAAACTCCGAGCACGCCTTCCCAGATCGTCTTCAACTGCGCTTCAACTCTGTCCTCCGGCATAACCATAGGGCCTGCCGCTTGGCGTAAGAGAGACTTCTCTGCCAGAACAGCGTTAGCAATTTGATCAACTGTGCTTAGTTCCGCAGGAACGCGCGCGAGGAACGAGGAGATGGTCGAAGCATTCGCAGCCTGTGTGCTCTCATTTCTTTCCAGATTATCCTCAGTAAGACGTGCCTTAATTTGGGTTGAACCGTCTAACCTGATGGTTACCGCCACCGCTGCCCGAACGCGGAACAGAGTTCCGTTTTCAACGGTCTGTACTTCTTCCGCCTCAATCTGACTAATGAATTCGTATGCGGGCCGATTCTTCGCAGTCGGCAGATAATTAATTTCAACGTATTCAAGTCCGCGTTCCAGAGCGATCACGCCGAGATGGGCGATCATTCTGTGCTCGACTCCCCGACCCAAGGCTCGACAACTTAAGAGAACCGTATCGACCGCAAGAGCATTCTCCTTCGCCTGGAAGATCATAGCTCCGACCAGTCCGTAGTCCCCGAAGCGATCGTTCACGTTAACAACATGACATTCGACCAATCCGGTTTCACAAAACTGTTCTATTTCGGAATCGGTTCGGCGTACCGTCGTGAAGTTGAACTGGTTCGTCCGTTGAGTAAGTTGCGAAACACGTGGCACCTGAGCGGGAAGCAACGGAGCGATGACAATTTCCAACCCCAAACCAGCTAAGAAATCCTGAAGAGTATCCGAGTGTGCACGGATCTGCTCTCGCTCAACATTGACCTTATAAAGATTGGTCCGATCCTGATCTTCCTTAGTAAGCCGAGATTGGTCGAAAGCCCAAACATGACCGAGAAACGAAACAATCGCATCCGGCTCCTGCGGCAGTTGAAGGGTCAGAACCTCGGGGCAATTCGCCTGCACCTCATAGCAGACTGCTGGGTCGTCGTCAATAAAGATGAAACTGTCCAGCCCCAGATTCAGCTCAGACGCTAGTGAGCGCAAATTCTCAGATTTGGGTCTCCAATTTATTCTCCATGACACGATGTGGTCGCGTCTCATAGGCATTTCCGGGCGACGATCGAATACTTCGAAGACGTCCTCCTCGTTGTTCTTGCTACATAGACAGATCAGCATCCCTGCCTTAGATTGGTTCACCATGAACTCCTGAAGGGCGAGCCGTGACGGATCAATTTCCACTCCCATCGCGCCAACTTCTCCGCATATGCCTTTCCAGAGCGTTTGATCGCAATCCAGCGCTATCACTTTGTGTGAAACGTTGGACAAACGATAGACTCTTCGAGCGATCATCGAAGACAGCGCAACGAAGAAGGACTGCGTGTATGGAATGTGACCCAGCCTGCTTCCTTCAAGGTCATCGTAATCTGCCACGAGGTATGTAGTAAGGAGCTCATCAGGCGTAACTAAGTGCACCGATTTTACGTCTGCAAGTTCGCTGCTAATCCGCTGCTCCAGCTCTTCTAGACAATCCCGCAACTCAGGTTCTTTTAGGGCAGCGCTGGAAGGCGGACAAATAACAAGCAAGTAAGGCACTGCGGAAACCTGTGCGGCTGTTCTCAGGGCCGAAATAAACTCACCAACACCCCTCCTGACCTTCTCACAGACGTCCGAGGGAAATTCTATCTTGCTGCTCTCATTGATATCGAATTTTCCCCAGTCTTCCAGCCTCACGAGGATCACGTTAATTCCGGCAAGATTGGAGCGGCAAACACTCGTCGGGTCCAGTAGCTGTTGAAACACCTGATTGTAGGGCGCAAACTCGACCGCCGAGGCATTACGCATCGCTTTCAACAAAAAGCAAAGCGGGTCATTGACTGGCTCGGCAGTAAAGGTCGCCGTGATTACAATTCTTTGCATCTGCACGTTGCTCACCACTTGCGGGAGGAAATCGGGCACCATCCGCAAGTCGACTGAATTTGAAACTGTTTAAAGCCGATCAAGCTTGGGAATCGGAGCGGGAATTAGCTGTGCGCTTCTGGGTTGAGCGGAACCGGATCTAGGTTAGTCGCCACCGGCGGCAACATGAGAACGTTCTATGAACGACTGCGGAATCGGTGCAAATTCTTCGCTCGGAATCTCCAATTGAGCCTCAGGCAATAGATCGTTAATTGCCTTGCGCAACTCGCGGTCCCAACCCTTCTGAGCCAAGATAGATAAACGCTCTAAAGCATGCCGAACTTTCTCTTCCGGGTACGCGGCAATCCTGCCAATGAAGATTTTTGGATGCCATGTCTTCAAGACTACCTCATCGGTTGTTTGCAACTCCTCATAGAGTTTCTCGCCGGGACGCACACCGGTGAACACAATGTTGATGTCTTCAAAAGGTCGGAGTCCAGACAGTGCAATAGTCTCCTTAGCCAAATCCAGGATGCGCACAGGCTCACCCATGTCGAGGATGAATATCTCGCCGCCTCGACCTAAAGCTCCGGCCTGTAGAACGAGTTGGGAAGCCTCGGGAATAGTCATAAAGTAACGCACCATTTCGGGATGCGTTACTGTCACCGGCCCGCCACTGCGAATCTGATCCTGAAAGATTGGAATCACAGAACCAGCTGAACCAATAACGTTGCCGAAACGCACCGCCAGAAAACGCGTCTCCGACCGGTGATCTAAGTCCTGTATTACTAACTCTGCTACTCGTTTTGAAGCGCCCATGACCGAACTCGGGCGCACGGCTTTGTCCGTTGATATCAGTACGAACGCTTCAACGCCGAACTCAGAGGCCATCTCACCGAGCAGGCTCGTGGCCAGTACATTGTTCTTAACTGCTTCGGAAGGATTCGTTTCCATCATAGGCACGTGCTTATGTGCCGCCGCATGCAGGATCACCTGAGGAGCATAGGTTTGGAAGATAGTATGCATCCGCGGCTTGTCACCTATATCGGCCACCAGGGCAATCACCTGAACCTGCGAGTCTTGGTTTCGCATTTCATGCTCAATTGCGAAAAGACCAAACTCAGCGCGTTCAACCAACAGCAGACAACTTGGTTGGAAGCGTGCCACCTGTCTAACCAGTTCGGACCCGATCGAACCACCAGCGCCCGTGATCATGACGATCTTGCCGGCCAGGAAATTCTTCATGCTCTCTTGATCGAGTTGAACCTGTTCGCGGCCCAACAGATCTTCGATTTGCACGTCGCGAATCCGGCTCACTTTCAAATTGCCCTGCAACAGTTCGTAGATTCCTGGAACGGTGCGCACACGAACTTTGGCTCGTTCACAGATGTCGAGGATACGGCGGAAGTCTCGCCGAGAGGCCTCAGCAAAAGAGATCACTACGTGATCGATATTCAGCTCAGACACCAGTCGCGGAATATCTTCAGCCGTACCCATCACTTTGACGCCTTGTATAACGGAGCCCTGCTTTGCCGGGTCATCGTCAATGAATCCCTTCACCTCCATATCCACGTCTCCGCGGAGTCTGATTTCCCGGGCAATCATTACGCCAGCGCGCCCGGCTCCAATAAGGAGCACCGGCTTTCTTACTAAGCTACCAAGGGACTGACCCTTTCCGTTCTGCCGCTTTGAGCCTCGCTCGTATACCGCACGACGCAACACCCGCAGACCCAATACTCCACCGAAGGCTATCACCGTATCCATGACGATAATTGACAGCGGTACTCGGGCAGGTTGCAACTGTTCGGGCAGCCAGGTGCGAAGCGCGATCATTGGTAGTGCTGACCAGAGCGCTGCAGTTAAGAATGCTTTCACCTCCGCCATTCCAACGTAGCGCCAAACGAAGGCGTATATGCCGGCAAACCAAAGCAGCATTAACTGAAGCAGTAACACGAATGGGAGTTGGTAGAGCATGTGCTGGGTCTCCCGCTCCGAGATCACAAAATCAAACCGCAGCAGATATGCCAGCATGAACGCTAGTACTAATACGACAGTGTCGAGCGTGAATTGTGCTTGACGGGTAAGCAGTTTTGCTCGCCATGATCGCGATGAATTGGATCGATTGCGGGGCGTATCGATGACCATAAGTTGATAGCACTGGCCGTCAGGCTCATTTGCCCTCAGACACCAGTGCGTCCTCCTGGGAGTAAATTAGAAGTCTGGGTTGTAGTGGGATGCTCCGGATTAACCGTTGGAAAACGAGACGGCGATTCATTCGAGCGGGCGATCAGACAAAAGCATGACTTCCGCACCGGTTGAGATAACTCAAGCTATTGTGAGGATTCTTGTCTACCTAAGAATTGTGAGTAACAAATCGGCTGAGGGTTGCCACACTCGACCTGCAACCTTGGGCCCTTCGGACACGAATGTCGGCAATTCATGCAGTTCCCCCGTCCCGTGTCGTCGAGTCACCTAGATCCCGTCCCCGCGCCCGCTTTTGAAGTTCCGGAAGGCCGAACTTTCTGATTAACCTGAAGGGCCGGAGGAAATAGTAGAGAAAAGGGAGTGCGGAAGGCACCTGCAACATGGCGTGATCGCGCTCATTGGGAACCACCGCAAGGCGCAGATAGCGGCGAAGATAATGCAGGCGCAACCGCACCCGGTCTGATACGCGCTCGCGCATGCGCAAATGAATGTCCTGCCAGTAGGAGATTCCCTTGTGGGTTTCATTGTTTATGAAGAGAGATTCTTGCAGTCGCGTAGCCAGTGATTCCGTGGTTGGCTCAACCTGAATTGTGCGCCATACCTCTGGCGACAACTCCAAACCCAACAGGTCTCTGGCCATTATCAACCCGAGGGCGAGTGTTCGTCGGCTGCCAAGGTTGCTCGCCTCCTCGACGATCGCTGGCCAGTCCATCGCAGGATGCGCACGTATCAACTCAACCACATCACAAATCCACAAGAGTCGCTCCCAGCCATGCCTGGAGCCATGCATGCAGAGATACAGCAACAATTCCTCTGGCCCCAGCGTTCGCACGACCGAACCAGCTATGGAGACACTTTCGAGGCGCTTCCACATGGAGTTCTGTTCCAAGGGAAAATCAAAATGCTTACCGGTAAAACGCCAGTGAAGCTCTACCCGCACCCGACCATTAGCGCTGTCAAAGATCAAATCCTTATTGCGAGGCGAAAAGCGCAGTTCGCTCAGGGATGGACCAGGAGCGCTTATCAGTCGGTAGCCCTGGCCAGTCAATAGACCCTGGGTCCGCAACACATCCTGTGGTCGAACGAGAATGTCCAGGTCACCAAAATCTCGGAGGCCCAGGTTGCCGTACGCCAGTGCAGCGAGAACGGGACCTTTAAATGGAAGTGCGTGAATGCCGCTTGCCTCGAACAGGCGAAGAAGCTTGATGAGTTCTGCGGTGCGATACAGATTGTAATGAGCGTTAGTACTCGTGTAAGCACGCAGCACCTTCAAAACTTCCGCAGGTACCAGCGTCGGACAGACTTCATTCAGGTTTTGGCAGAGGAGCGGCGTCACCCGATGCCGCTCCGCTCGTTCAATGACGTAACTCCAGTCAATGCTGCCGCGCAGAAGAGTTCGAATGCGCTCCGCAGTGGCCTCGTCAATGACCTTGCGAGCGCAGGCGAGAAGGAGCTGCACTTCAGCCGGGTTATTTTCTCGGCCGGTGAGTGCCGCTGCTGCTGGTTCAACTACAGGCATTTCTTCGCCGCGACGGTAGGCAGAGTCGTCTATCTTAAGCTGCGTTGACATCTCTTCTATCTTGACCTTCGACGTGCTGTAACCTGCGGTTACCGAATTGCGGAAGCGCAGTCAATTCCAGGACATCATCGGTTGAGTCAGATCCGGCTTGCATCTGGGTCAACCAGGACTGCGCATAGAGTCCGCCTTGCTCCAGCAACTCTCGATGGCTGCCCGACTCGATAATCTTGCCGGCTTCCATTACGTGAATGATGTCGGCACGCATCGCTATGCTGAAACGATGGGTGATCACAACTGCAGTGTGTCCCTGGGCTAACTCACGGAAGCGAGCGAACCAGTCGGCCTCGGTCCAGGAGTCCATCATGCTTGTAGGCTCATCAAGTAGAATGATTGGTGACTTTCGCAAATACGCTCGGGCGGTGGCAATCCGATGCCACTCACCGCCACTGAGCTCGACACCGTTCGCAAACGTCTTACCCAACAACGTATCGTAGCCGTTCGGTAATCTAGTAATGAGTTCGTGCGCTCCGGCACTTCGTGCGGCAGATTCAATCGCTTCTTCACCCGGCTCCGACGCGAGATCACCCATGGCAATACTTTGACCTGCGGTTGCCTGGTAGTTGAACGGAAACTGGAATAACACCGTCGTCATCCGGCGCAATTCATCAAGTGAAAGGTCGCGCACGTCGATTCCATCAAGTTCGACCCGCCCGTGCTCAGGGTCATAAAATCGGCAGAGAATTTTCAACAGTGTGGTCTTACCGGCTCCGTTGGCGCCAACGATGGCGACTAGCTTGCCGGCAGGAATAGACAGGTTGAAGTTCTGCAAAGCTGGTTGCTGACTGCCTGGGTAACGAAATGTGATGTTCTGGAACTCAATCCCCTTCATCAGCGCTACCGGCGCGGGAACCGGCCGGGTTGGTTCGGTGAGCTGCGGTCGCATGTCTAAGAATGCAAACAGGTTTTCAAGAAACAAGCTACTACTGTAAATCTGCCCCAGATTTCCCAGGAGCGAACGAAGTAGCCCCTGACCTCTACTAAATGCCTGATAAAAGAGCGCCAGATCTCCGAGGGTCGCCGCACCACGCAACGCCTTCAAGATAACCAAAGCCAAAGCGATTCCCGAAACCAGCTGTGCGAATGCACTAGCTGCCAACTTTGCCTGACCTTGCTTTTTGATCTGGGTCATGCGCTCGTTGCGGAGCAACTTACGAATCTTCTGATAACCACCCTGGAAATGGGGAGCTAAGCCAAAAAGGCGCAGTTCGGGCGCCGTCGCGGTGTGTGTCAACAGCAGATCGTAATATTGGGCCCAACGCCGCTCGCTGGCTCGGTTGTACCACCAGGCATGATGACGACGATCAAGTACGACAACGACAACGAACGCCGGAAGCGTGCTCAGAAGCAGGACGAGTGGCAGCCACAGTCCGAAAGGTACCAAAACCAAGGCCATCGCTAGCAACGTGATACTGTTCTGCAATAGACTGCCAACGCTTTCAAGCAAGACCAGCGGCCGTGAGCTGGCGTCATTCCGAACGCGTTCCAGACGGTCCTGAAACTCCGGTGATTCGTGGACGCTCAAGTCCATGGTTGCGGACTGCTGATGGATTAGGCCCCTAATATGGTCCTGAACTAGTTCCGATTGCGCGGTGCGGACCAGTTCGCTCATGCTCTGCAGAAGTTCACCTATTAGCATCACGCCGACAGTCAGAGCAATCAAGACGATAGCTGGCCGCACACTCACCCAATCGCCTCCGGATTTGGCGGCCACTACCAGGCTATCTACCAGGAGCTTGACCAAATAAACTGAGGCTAATGGGTGTACCCCTTGGAGGACTAACAAGGTGGCCCAAGCAACAGTCCAGCGGGGCGCGGCGGTCCGGATCAATCCAAACGTTCGCGGCCAGTAGGCAGCAAGCGCAGTAACCTGATTCCACGAAGGCAACAATAAATTGCGAGTATTCATCGATGTGAACATTTCCACCGAAAGCCGTGGGATCACGAAAAGGCGTTTTGCTTGGGCTGCTTTGTTCCTCTCGGATTACTCGAATTGGTAAATGCGGCGTCCAAGTTTTCCCCTAAGTCGGTGCCCAACGTAATTGTCTCCACATCACCGTGCACAATGAGTTGGGGAGCTTGATAAGGCTTCTTTTCGGCTGGTGTAT
The DNA here is from genome assembly GCA_023717565.1 of Pyrinomonadaceae bacterium. Classification (GTDB taxonomy): domain Bacteria; phylum Acidobacteriota; class Blastocatellia; order Pyrinomonadales; family Pyrinomonadaceae; genus PSRF01. The sequence continues at coordinate 11,853 of JAMQPI010000675.1, forward strand.
TTTCTTCCATGATCCCTTCCTTTGCTTTTCTGTCGATCAATCCAAGTTCCTCATTTGAGTCTAGACATGTTGAAAGTGTTCCTCTACCAGCTGGGCAACGCCTGGCAACGAAGGCAATGAACTGGGCCGCTCAAGGCGGTAGACATCGATGTGCCTGATAAGTTTGGTGCATTGGCGTAGATGAGAGGAGGCTTCCACGCCATGAAGCAGTTCCCTTCCGAATCGCGACATGTAGGAGTTTGCGATAAGCGTTAGCAGACCAGCCTGCGGTTCGAGAGGTATAAGAGTCGACACGGGACCGCAGCCCAGCGCATAGATACCTTTAAGCGGCACCGGACGCTGAGCGAATCGTTCCGTTACCGGCCGGCCTCGCTTTTCGTAGCCCGCGGCAAGTTCGGGCAGAGTTTCGTAATCGTCACCCAACGAAGAGAGAACAGCTTCAGGATAAAGCTTGAATTGCGGAAATCCAGGTACGACGATGGGCAGTCCCTGGTCATCAAACTTTATCGCCACCACGTCGTCGGAGATCAAAAGATGACCTCGGCCGTACAGCGTTGCCGCCATGGTTGACTTGCCCCAGCCTTTGTTCCCGAGGAAGATGAGCGCGCCGCCGTCTATCGCAACCGAACTTGCGTGTAAGACCAGGTAACCCCGTTGATGCAGTAGTACCGCCAGGATCGTCCCCAACAACGGCAACCTCAACAAGCGCTCCTCGACCTCAGGGATCGGATCAACGACGATCTCAGTTCCCCTCCTGACCCGGAACTTCCCGAGATGTGCCCAGAAGAAATGGGCTTCGCGCGAGGTGATCTCAAAGCAGAAGTCTTCACCGGCATCCTTTTGAGGTGGGTGCCAATCAAGACAACCAAATCGGATCGAGACGTCTGTAGCCACTTCTGCCGAAGCTTGCAGCTCCGGCAGAAGTAGCTCAGAGTTAATGCCTAGGCTATAGGCATTGTATGAGTAGATTGACACGACCGTTTTCTTCCTCTAGGAACCTACGACAGCGTGACGTCCCTAAAAGGAGTGTTGATTGGAAACGACGCATCCAAGTGGTCGCCGTTGCTGAAGCCCTGCGTGATCGCCTCAATGTCACCAAGCACGGTAACAGTGGGTGATGTATAGGGCTTCTTGTCGGCGCTGTTTGTTGATTGTTGCATTTGAGTGTTGTCTCCTTAACTAGTTGAAGTGGGGAATTTGGAGCATTTTGGGCTCCCGTCATTGGATTACATTGGTACCACCTCCTCTCTATAATTAACGTTCGGTGCTGGATCTTTGAAGGAGTGTCGGTGTTGAAGCCACAAAGCAAGTGACGCAGATTTCCAGATCGCGAATAGGTCTGTTGAATCAGTCTCAGATTCCTGCTCGAGAAATCGCCCATAAGCGCGACGCAACGCGGAAATGTCAATGTACCCCTCAATAACGCCAGGATTGCGGATGATGATCTCGTCCAGTTGTTCCCGTTCAAACGCTCGAAGGCCATAGACAAGACTCGGCGCAAAATCCGTCTTAGCAGTTCTCCATTGAACCTGCGGCGGCAGAATTCCGGTCATCGCACGCCGCATGACAACTCGCGTCCACCCGTTATTCAACTTCTGTTGCGAAGGCAGAGCGAGACAGAACTCAACTAAACGTTTGTCCCAAAATGGGTACCTCTTCTCAATCGAGAATGCGCCTGCGGCACTATCGTGTAATTCAAGGGCGAAGGCCTGCATTGGATGACCGAGCATCCGGTAGTGGGCTTCACGCTCTGTTCTTGCTGTCTTTGAAGTTGTTTGTCGCCATGCCTGGTAACGCTCTGACATATTGATCTGGGAGGCAAACGCAGGGTTCAGCAATTCTCGCCAACCAGTTCGTTGCGCGGGCTCTGCCGAATCACTAGTCACTCGCCTTCGAGCTCCGCGCCAGACCCTTCGTGCGAAGCGAAGAGCATGATGATTATTGATTGTTGGGTTGATTCCATATTTCCAGCCAAAAGCCCACAAGGCTTCCCATGAGGAAACGCCTTGTTGTTTCGCCAGCGGTTTGAGTTCTGCCCTTAGCCTGAGCCAACGTCCCGCTCGGGCCACTTCATGGAGGTACCGTTCACCGTGAGAGACTGTTGTGTCGCCATCATGTCCATCGAGCAAAACGCGCACGCCTTGCGCTCCAACTGCCTGGTACACGGACCAGATCATTGAGAAGTTGGGCCCGAAAGTGGGTTGGTCCTGGTGCCAGTGAAGCTGCGCAAGGCATCCGAAAGGTCCTTGTTCGTTGCCAGTGATAAAGTGGGGGTCCACTCCATTCTCCTTGAGCACTGGATTTATGAATTCACGTTCGTCGCATTCAGGCACGGCATCAAAGATGGTCGAAAATGTTTTGAGCTGAGAAGCGGGTGCGCCTGTGAGGAGGTTTCTCGCCACGCAAGTGATTGATGACGAGTCGAGCCCTCCGCTCAGCATCGAGCCCACAGAGTCTGATGTGCGCAAGCGGCAGCGTACTGACTCGGTAAACACTTCACGAAACGCCTCGGCGTACTCGTCATTCGACTTCAACTCTACCTTGCGCGTGGGATCGAGCGCCCAGTAACGCTTCGTAATGACTTTACCGTCGCGGACTCTCATGCTGTGAGCCGGAGGCAGGCGAACGATACCCTGGTAGAATGTGCTTTCGGGGTCAACGAACACATCGGCCAGATGATCTCCCAACCGAACTTCGTTCAATTCATAGGGAACCTCATCGACAGTCCAAAGCGCCTTGATTTCAGTCGCAAAGACAAAAGTTCTCTGCGGCGCGAAATAATAATAGAAGGGCTTGACGCCAAAGTGATCGCGGGCGCAGAAGAGTGTTCTCGCGGGAGCGTCCCAAATGGCGAATGCGAAATCACCCAGCAACCTTTCCGCACAGGCTTCGCCCCACAGGCGATAGGCGGCAAGAATCAATTGGCTATCGGTTTCTGCGCCGCAGCTGAGGCCGGCTAATCGCAACTCCCCAATCAATTCCTGGCGATTATCAAGGCGAGCGTCTGCGGTAATCACATAGTCCCCGTTAATGTCACGAAAGGGTAGACGCTCACTCAGGGACTCCGGCGTGGTATGAAGCATCCGGTGACCCAGACCAACCGATCCGGCACACCATGCTGCATAGCCATCTGGTCCACGGTGGGCCAGTACCGTTGCCATTCGCTCTAGCCCAGCGCGCGAAACGGGACGACCATCAAGATAATGCCAGCCAAAGATCGCGCTCATGTTCCCTCGACCGCATGCAAAACGGTGAACCGCTGGAGGTCAGCGTGTGTGCCACCGATGATTACTTTGCCCTTGCTCTCAACCCAGGCATGAGCTTCAAGCTCCCCGGATTTGTCTCTGGCGACGCCAATCCGCAGGCACGCAGGAAATCCAGCGTCTTCCAACAGCTTTACCGTAACCAGTGACTGCGCGAGACACGTCGCTGCGGGTACAAAACGACTCATTACTTTGACGCAACGTGCAATCCTCTCGGCTTGCACCGGCACTGACTTGGTCGCGACAATATTGGCCGACCTAATACTCAGTAGCGTTCTCAACCGTTGAAACGGAAGAATCCATAGACCGATTCTGACTATCCAGAGCAGCGTGACGGCCTTAATCAAAATCCTCCGCTCAGCCGCTGGCGAACTTAAGAATCTTAGCGCTGATCTCATCGTCTCACCTCGATCAGATTGCGCTCAGCCATGTCCTTGAACAGAACCTTTAGGTCTGCTAAACAGCGCTCAGGCTCGACTGCGTACTCATCCAGCACAGCGTTGGTGATTTCATCAATTGTCTTGGGCTCTTGAATCAACCCCCAGATGTACGTACCGACCGCGTCCAGGCCGTAATAGACTCCGGACTTGAGATCGAGGATGACTGCGCCCTCGGAGAGATCACAACACAGCAACTCTTTATTCGCAGCGATGATCGAGTTGTCGGTGATAGTCATAGCGTCGTCAAGAATACGTGCTACGAGCGGAGCAGATAAGCTGGCTTCAAGCATAATGTCGTCCTTCAATGTGAGAATCGGAACTGATCTGGTAGTGCTGGAATTCCGGTCATCCCTGGTCGACTCGCAAGAGTGAGCGAACGCTTGTATTGCCAGCGTAAGGATTCGCTAACGAGAAGTCCGCGGGGTTTGGAAGGTTCTTTCTCGCGCCGTAGTCCAGAAATAGTAGCCAAGGAAAGCGGCCCCGGCCGCTGTCAATACCCCCCACCGTGCGCTCGCGTCTGAGGTGCGGACAGCGACAACGGTCAGCGTCGCAAATACCGCTCCCGCACCAGTAACTTTGAGAACAACCCGGTCATGCCGTAATCCTGCTTGCACCAACCGCTGATACAAGTGTGAGCGATGCGCTTGCCACACGCGTTGGCCCTCGACCAGGCGACGCAGGATCGTGAACACGCCGTCCGACAGGAAGAACCAGAGACACATGGCAACGATCAACACCGCGTCACCTCTTGACGCGGGCGCCGACTGGAAGGGCACAGCAGCTAGCGCGAACCCAAGCGTCCCAGATCCCACGTCGCCCATGAATACCTTTGCCGGATGCCAGTTGTGCGGGAGAAAGCCAGCGCACGCGCCGGCCACTGCCAGGCCAACCGCAGCAACTTCCCCCTGCCCCCACAGAGCTATTCCTAATCCGGCAACCACTCCTTGAAGGCCGGCAAACCCATCTATGCCATCTAAAAAGTTATAAAGATTCAGCACGGCCACTATCCACAGCAGGGAGAAAGGTACCGCGAAAAATGACAACTCAAAGTTCAGGGGGTCAGGGAGTGGCAGGCGCTCAACGGCACCTCCACCCCAGACGATTAGTCCTGCGGCAGCGAACTGCGTTGCAAGGCGAAGCAACACAGGGAGCCCGCCTAAATGATCGTCAATGAACCCCACTGCGGCGATTAGCGCAATGCCAAGGAAGAGTTCCGCGCCCGGGATTTTAGATCCCACGAGTGCAGCCGCGCCCAAGCCTGCCAGCAGCCCAGCAACTATCCCCACACCTCCGCCTCGCGGTGTAGGCACAGCATGGGAAGACCTGGCATTCGGAAGGTCGAGCAAACCTCGGTTCCTGAGTACTGGAATCGCAACCCGAGTCACGCACCAAGCCACAACGAATGCTACTGCAAAGGTTAATATGGCCTGCACCGGCATTAAGCTTGCCCTCCATCATTACTCGGCAGTTTTTTAAGTAACATTGGATTTGGAACTTTGAGATCAGTTGCTTCACGGTAGGCAGCCGCTAGCAATATTGTCCGCATTTTCTCTGCGAGAATTGACCGGTCAAACTGCTCCCGGGCTACTCGTTGGGCGTTCGCTGCAAGTCTGGTTCGAAATCCATTTCCATGGGCCAACTGCAGTACGGCACTGGCCATCGCTTCCGGATCGTTGGGTGGCACATTCATTCCACACTGCTCGCGTTCGAGCAGATCTTTAATCCAACCTTTCGTCGCCTGCACCACTGGAGTGCCAGCTGCGAAAGCATCAAACACTTTGTTTGGGGATGCAGTAGCCAGAAAAGGAACGTCCTTAACGGTGAACAGCGCGCAACATGACGCCTTAAGCCACCTCATGACATCTTGCTTTGGCAGTGGTCCGAGGAAATGGACGTTGCGCAATTCCATAGTGCGCAATTTCTCTTCCAGTTCCTTACGCTCTTTGCCGTCGCCAATCAGAACGTATTCAAGGTCGTCAATGCCCTGTTGCTGCGTCACCGCAGCGACTTCGAGAATTTGGCCGCAGTCATCAATTAAGCCAAGCGTTCCGGTATATAGCGCAAGTTGTTTACCCTGCGCCCACTCCGGCAGTTCAATGCCGTCTTTGATACTCTCGACGAGCTCATTATCTGAGGCATTTGGGATTACTTCGATGTTATCAAAACCATATGTCTTGCGAATCCACTCAGCCATGCCTTCGGACAGCGCAACGACTGTCGAGGCTAGCCGATAACAATGGCGCTCAAACCGCCTTGCTAACGAAATAACTAGCTTGTTTCGGATTATGCCTAGCTGGATTGCTCCTTCTGGCCAGAGGTCTCGCACCTCAAAGACAAAAGGCCGTCTTCTTATATAACGGGAGAGCAGACCAGGTAGACCAACTGTCAGTGGTCCTGACGAGCAAACTACAACGTCAGCCGGAAGAACGAGCGCATACCAGGAAGCCACCAGTGCGTAGGCTGCAAAGCTGAGCAAGCGAAAGACGATGCCATGCTTGTTTGAGAGGCGGATATTAATCATCCGCACGTCAATGCCATCGATATCAAAACGTGAGATGGGCTTATCAGGAGTGATTCCCGACTTGTCGTACACACTGGTGACAATCGTGACTGAATCACCTGCCTTTACCCACCGCCGGGCAAACTCATAAGCCCGCGTACTGTAGGAACCCTGGGGCACAGTAAAGTACTGATAAAAGTATAAAACTCGCATCGGTGCAGGGAGGACTTTTTCGACGGAACTAGATTACTTGACGATGAGATTGGAGATCTGAGCTTAATTGGCGAGAGGGATTTGAAAATACGTGACGGACGAAACTCTTATATGATACGCGCTAGGTCGCTCTTGGTCCCTAGGCAGCAGGTGGCGCCAAAAGAGCCCTTCTGGTGTCTTCAGGTAACTCCGAAATCACCGCCCTAAACTTTCCGTTGGCAGTGCGTGGAACTTCGTCTACGCGCTCGAGCGTTACGTGTACGTTTCCCAAGTGAGAGCGCAGTCTTGCAATCAACGACTCCGCGGCTGCGTTCGTAAACTCAGTTGCCGGAACGTATTTGACACGGATGCGATCGAGCGATTCCTGAATAATCTGGGCTTCACGAATCGGTAAGTCGCTTTTGAACACTGGATCGAGTCGACCAATTCGCCGTCCGTCCTTCGTAAAGATCACGTCATCGAGTCTGCCATCTACTGACGCCAGCACCGGCAACATTCGGCCACAGGAGCACGGATCCGATTTCGGCGCTAGCGTTACGCGATCGCCAACTCTATATCGGATTAGCGGCATGTCCATATTAAGGAGACCGGTAGAAACCAACTCGCCTGCATTCCCGTTGGGCTTATGCGGGTCGTCGCTTACGATCTCTGTGTGGCCAACATCGGGCCACAGGTGCAACCGGCCGTTTTCGCATTCGCTGGCGGCGGCAGTGATCTCTGCCATGCCATAAGTTTCGCGAACAGAACATTGAAACGCTCGCTCGATCGCGGCCCGCTGGTAGCCGAAAACTGGTTCCGCATTCGTGAGAGCAACCGTCATCTTTAGATCGTTCCTGCCCTGTCGCAACGCTTCCTGGGCAAGTTCGTAAAGCGAAGACGAGTATCCGTACAGATAGGTGATACGATAGCGGCTAAGAGCGTCCAAATAATGCGGCAACAGATCAGGAGCCAGGTGATAAGACGACATGTAAAGCTGATTGAGCGCAGAGTTCCACACCCAGAACGGCGGTCGCCTCAACCGAACGGATGTAACCAACTGCCCGCCGAGGATCGCCCAACGCTCATGACGTGAGAGTCCATACCACCGTCGGCACCGGGCTTCAAATAACGCATACCATGCACGCTCAGTGCTTTTGCTCCTCCACAGATCCAACGACGTGCCGGTTGTGCCGCTAGTGTGCAGATGCTTCATTCGGCGAGGGTCAACGTCTTCGGCGATGAAAGCGCCGGGGTTCTCGCGCAGCGAATCCTTTTCCAAAATCGGCCAGTTCTCCAGCTGTTCCCAGGATGACTGATCACCGCGACGTCGCCGTAGAGACCATAGGTCACGATAATAAGGAACTTTCGTCGCCGCCCGATTGAGTAGCAATCCGAGCTGCCGTTCTTGCCATGTCTTCCACTGCTGAGCCTCCCAGTAATCGCGGTCGAGGGCCTCGGCGACTAATCCCTCGGTCTCTGGCCCATATCGCCAGGAACGCAGGGTGAGACCTCGCATGCTCGCGGCAGCAGAACGCACTGATGACGGCAAGCGATGATAAACCTCCATTAGAGCTTCACTCATGGCGTCTAATCAGGCGACCCGACCAAGTGTGGCGACAGATTGAGATGCCCTTTCAGATGAACCCTGGAAGCACGCTTGATACCAAATTGCGATCAACGCCAACTGCCTAACCAGTTCGCCGTTTCTGTTGTTCCCAGCGAGAAAACTCTCGATCGCTTTCCTTAACAAGCTTCGCTCAAAGGGACCGTGCCGGATAGGATCGAGATCGGGCAGGTCGTGTACCAGACTCCGTAACTCCGGAACCTGGCGCAGGTAGAGATTCCAAGGTACGGCAAAACCCCATTTTTGGTGATTGAGAACATTGTCAGGCAACCTGTCGCCGACGGCCTGTCGTAAGAGGTGTTTGCTCTGGCGACCCGCGAATAGTGTCGATGTCGGTAGCGATGCCAGACCCTCAACCAATCGATAATCAAGGAAGGGTACGCGGCACTCGATCGAGGCGCCCATTGTCATGCGATCGTTCCGATCCAGAATCGAGCAAAGAAACGTGTGCTGGTCGTAGTACATTACTTGACGCACGGGATCTCCAGGATATGTCTCGCGAGCCTCTGAGAATACCTGTTGGCGATAAGGTAAAGACAACGTCGTGTCCATCCCGAGCGCTGCAAGATCGTCAGGCAATACCTCGCAGGAATTGAATAAGACAAAAAGATCAGTTGATCCAAGATTGAGGAAACGTCCCAGTTTTCCCAATCGTCCGTTAACACCTAACCGTGGAAGCAGACGTGGCAGAACGGGTCGTGCGGCATCTAGCAGAGCTGGATATCTCAGTGGTCGGTAGCGAACGTAACCACCCAGCGTCTCGTCGCCTCCCTCCCCCGACAGCAGAACCGTTACCGATGATTTGGCATACTCCGAGATTGCCCAGAGGTGCAGATCGTTGCCGTGTACCAGCGGCTCGTCGTTTAGCCGCGACGCATTTTGCAAACGATCGAGCAAATCCCCGGGTGAAACAAAGAGTTCATGATGGTCCATCCGCCATCGATCAGCTACCTCTTGTGCAAGCGAACCTTCATCGTAGCGAGGCTCACGGAAGCGGACTGTGTAACTTGAGACGCCGGCTCCAGTTTTCAAGGCCAAAGACGCCGCGACACTGCCAGAATCGAGTCCTCCGCTTAACAAGACACCGACAGGGACGTCGGCAATTCGTCGGGCATTTACAGCGTCATCGAAGGTCTCCCGAAACCAATTAACCGCGTCTTGTGGTGGCTCGATCTCTCGAGCTCGTTCCCCAAGATTCCACCAACGTCGTGTCTGCGTCAGATTTTCCTTCCACAGTAGATAGCGTCCCGGCAGGACTCTCTTCACACCGGTATAGGGTGTTCGCTCGCCTGCCACGTATCGGAAGTAGAGCAACTCCTCCCAGGTCTCCGGATCGAATTGCTTCCTGACACCGGCAGCAAATAGTGATTTTGCCTCTGAAGCAAAGTAGAGCGCGCCGTCTTGTTCAGCGTAATAAAGCGGCTTGACTCCCATGCGGTCTCGCGCCAGGAAAAGGGTTTGTTCCCGGTCATCCCAAATGGCAATAGCGAACATGCCGTTTAGCCGTTGCAGCATGTCTGGACCATGCTCGACGTACAGCTTGAGAACAACCTCGGTGTCCGAGTCCGAGCGAAAGCAGTGGCCCCGTGTTTCGAGATCTCGTCTCAATTCCCTGAAGTTATAAACCTCGCCGTTGTACGTGATCGCGTAGCGGCCATCCTCAGTGATCATTGGCATGTGACCACGCTCTGAAAGATCCAGTATCGAAAGGCGCCTCGAACCGAAGGACATTCCCGGACGTCTGCAATGACCGGAATCGTCTGGCCCGCGATGGGCCTGTAAGTCGCGCATGACGATTAGTACGGCCTCGTCAATTGGGTAGGTTCCTGGAGCGGAAACTACACCACAAATGCCACACATTCAGAGAACCTCCGTGCTGGTCTGCCGCTGGCCGTTGGACAGGTAAGCGTCATTGCTGACAACGCCAGGCGAATGCATAACTCCATTAGTTCGCCGACTCGCCATCAGGTCATCAAACAACTGATCCCATTGAGGACGTACTTGTTCCCACGAAAATCGCCGCGCAAGTTGCCTTCCGCTTCTGGAAAGTGACTCCGCCAGTTCCGAATGCTTGACCAACTCCTTGATCGCTTGAGCCATGGCCCGGTCATCATCGTCCGGCACAAGCAGACCGGTTTTGCAATGAGTTAGCAGATCGGGAACTCCTCCAACGTTAGTGCTAACCACCGGCAAACCCATTGCCGATGCTTCGAGCACTGCAATTGGAGTGTTATCAATTCGATTTGTATTGATATAGACATCGGCTGCTTCAAATTCGCGAATCTTCGCATCCATACATAGAAAGCCAGGGAACCGGACATGTCCTGCCAGTCCCAGGTTTGTCGCGAAGTCCTTTACTTCATTCTCCATACCCTTATCTGGGCCGGCCATCACCAGCGTGGCGGTCGGAAAATCTTCGAGGACGCGAGCCAACACGCGGACAGCCATGCGCGGATTCCATGTCTCATGAAAACTGCGCATCCAGAACAACCTTGGACCGACACCTTTACGATGCCGAAATGGGTACGCCGGCAATTCGATCACGTTAGGAATGACCTGCGAATGAAACCCCAACTTCTTGGTTGAGCGGCCGAGAAACTCCGTGGGAGTGACGAGGACATCTGCGCGAGAAAGCACACGACGAGCCCACTTGAAGTATCGATCCATGAATTCCGGTAGCGCTCCGCCATGCAGCCACATCACTAGGGGAATGTTGAAGCGGGAGCTTAGCCAGCTGGCAGCGTCTTCGACAACAAAACTCGGCCCGCCATACACTTCAAGGATCACCATATCGATGTGATGACGTTGACGTGCAATAGTCGTCAGGATGTCGACCATTCGGCGATAGCGGTTAAGGTATGCTGATGCCGACGTAACGGAGTAGTGCTCTCGTTCGAATAAATCGCATAACACCTGTCCCTGTTGTGTAATATGACCGGGGTTCCGACCCACCATTGATCCAACAAAACAAAGACGCGGGCTGGTGGCAGGCAACTGGACTTCTTGCGACCATTCCGGCTGGCCGACGTTCTGACGGCAGGAGCCAGTGGACTTCGCACCAGTCACACGAGGCCCGTCGTCAGTCATGATCTGTCTCGGTTGAATGTTCGAACTCATTTGGAAGGTATGCCAAGATCCGAACTGACCACGCCTCGTCGCGCCAATCTCAACATGCTTCGACGGTTAGTCGTGGTAAGTGCGCGAGGGTTCCCCGCAGATTGAGATCGACTCTCTTGATCAGAAACAACTGTGGCAAAAGATAGTCCGAAGGCAAAGGAAGGCACAGCTAACCGCATGGCTTTATCGAGCATAAATAACAAACTGAAGCTTGCCATCGAACCAGCTAAAGCCTTGCCTTGGCTTCCGCGAGCGCGTCTTACTGATTGCACTGCTGAGAACACCAGAATACCAAGCGCTGTTAGACCGAAAATGCCATGCTCCGCAAGAAGTCTGGTGAGTTCCGTGTGCGGCATGCGCCGGTGCAGTGCAGCCATTGCGGGACCTACACCAAGGATTGGATTCTCCTGCCACAGTAAGAGATCAGACCGAATTATCGTGTCGCGGTTTGCAACATTTACGTTCTTGAAGCGGGTTGAGAGTGCGCCACCTGTGAAATTCTCCAAATGAGGTAGCACCACAAAGAACGCAACCAAAAGGATTGCACCGACCGCGATGATTACCCGACCACGTGACCGGCGATCTCGTAGCAAATAAAAACTAGCCAGGACAGTGGAGCCGGCCGCGTTATACAGACCACCGCGGGAAAAGGTTAGCGCGGCTTGAATACTCAAAAATCCAAGCACCGCGAAGATCATGATCCTGTTAATCCAGCCCGCTTTGTTTGTTAGCAGCCAAAGAAACGCAAACACCACTCCCATACCCAGAGCTCCCGCTACTTGGTTGGGACCAAAGCCGCCGCTAGTGGCGAAGTTCGACTCGTCGGTGAACTTCAGATCGGTCTGGGTGAGAGTAGTTGACAGTGCAACTGTGGCCACGCTCAAGGTTGGGCAAAGTAGCGACAAGAATATGCGCTGCAACTGATTTGTTGACAGTTTCAACTGGGCGAAGAAACACCAGGCCGCCGCCAGAGCCAGGGGGCCAGACAGATAGAAACTCAACGCCTTCTGCAGCTCCGGTGAGTTGCCCAGTGCCAATATAGTCAGCACCGTTGATGGCATCAGCAGCCCAAAATACACAAGCGGCATCTTGGCTAATCTGCGACGACGACTAAGCAAAAGAAAGAGTATGAAGATTCCGGAGGTAGCGTATTTTCCAAATTCCCAGAAGACCTGCGATTTCGTCATCCTCCACAAGACTTCAGCACCGACTATGTAGGCGGCAGCATAAGCTACCCGCTGGGGTTGGTTCCGAGCCGCCCAGTAGATACCCAATGAAACCAAAATCAGGCCGTGGACTGTCGAGACTACAGGGAGCTTGTGTATGACTAGCGCCAAAGGGATATGGAGCGCCAATAAAGTGAAGGCAAACCAGTCCAAGTCTCGGACAGAAGCCCGTCGAGAAATGCGGCCCGCTCGCCTTGGCGCGAGGGTCAATTGAGTCGAAACAACGCTACTCATGCTTGAGAAACCGCCCGTAAAGTGCCATCAGCTGTTCCCTCAGTGCTTTGGGAGAATGGAAGCGGGCGACGTACTCTTGTCCTTTGTGGCCCAGCGCGGCTCTGAGACTGCGGTCATCGATCATCCTAAGGGTGGCTCGTGTCAGACCATCGGCGTCATTAGCTTCGACCATCAGGCCTCTATCTTGTCCAACGATTTCCGGAACTCCGCCCACGCGAGTAACCACCGCGGGCAGACCGCAGGCCATGGCCTCGAGCAGAACATTTGGCGTTCCCTCCCAGTCCGAGGTGAGCATCAGAAAATCGGACTTGTAATAGAAAGGCTGGACGTCTTTGAGCTCGCCCAAAAACTCGACATGGTCTCGGCCCAGGCCCAGTTGCGCTGCAAGTCGCTCTAAGTCTTTCCTTAGGGGACCGTCTCCCGCGATTCTCGCGGTGAGTGTCAGGTCGGGGCGCTCCTTAACAATCATTCGAAGCGTTCGCAGGAAGCGATCCGCTCTCTTTTCTTCTGTTAAGCGGCCAGCAAAGAGAATCCGCACAGCGCCAGCACCATTCCCGTTGCCATTACCACTGTACCCGTTCTTAGGTGTGTTGAGTTTCTTGCTGACTCCCTTTAGACTCACGACATTAGGCACAACGTCGATCTGATCAGGATGAATTCCTTTGTCTAGCGCTCTTCGGCGCGCCAGTTTGGAGTTGGTGATTAACAGTCCTGGCAAGTGAAGTTGGCCCCACCCCATAATTCCGCTGCATTTGAGTTCGCTCGTCAGGTCGCTCCTGATAGCGCCGATGGACCTGATACCAAGCAACCGACCCGCAACCGCTGCATACAAGTTTGTGTAGAAGTGAGCACTCTGAACGATGTTCGCGGGTTGATGGCGCAGCTCTTGAAGGATGCGGAAAAGCCTGATGGGTCTCCAGCGCGATTCACCGACCCAGACCACCGAAACTCCGATCGCGCGTATCTCTTCCTCTAACGCCTCTCCCTTTGTCAGACAGAGCACGCGAGTATTGACTCCCTCACTCTTTAGCGCCGTAAGCATGTAAATCAGCTGCCGCTCGGCGCCACCCCGGGCAAGAGTCCCCGCGATAAAGCAAACCTTCAAATCTTTGAGATCAACCATCGGCTCGCAGTAGCTCCCATTCCCTGCGCGCCAACTCACCCCAGGCGGAGCGAAGTTGCTCAGCAATCGTGTCGCGCCAACGTTCGAGCGAAAACCGCCTGGCAGTTTCCAGAGCCATTGCCGACATAGAGGTGTAGCGATCACTGTTCGAAAGAATTCGGACAATGGATTCAGCTACAGCTTCTGGAGTAGCCGTGTCGAGTAATTCACCACCGCCGCCTCCGATTAGTTCGGGCAAGACAGACACGCGCGTTGTGATCACCGGAAGACCGCACGCCAAAGCTTCGAGCACCACCTTAGGGAATCCCTCCGAGGCAGTTGTTGGATAACAGAAAAGGTCAGCCTGTTTAAGCAGGTTGACGACGGCGACATGGTCCAGCTTTCCGTGAAATTCGACGCGGTCGCTTACGCCAAGGCTTGCCGCCAGACTGCGGAACTCCACCAACGAAGCCCCGTCACCAACAACATCCAAGCTGACCTTAGGATGATTCTTCAGAATTAGTGGTAAGGATTGAATAACAACGCCAGTTCCTTTCTCGCGATCCTGACGACAAACGATGATTAGTCTCCCCCGAGGGGAGGAATGTAATTCGCGAGCCGCGGCGCAAGTTCGTAATTCGTCTTCTGTGAGCGTCGTGGAGAATATCCAGCGTATTGCCGAGTTTTTTCGGGATGGTGGCTGCGGTGACCCTCCCGTCGCTAGCATCACCTGCTTGCCGCCAGCGAACATTTCCATAAACGCCTTCCAAAAATGTTCTGCTTTGGTAACCGGCTTTAGCCAGTTACCGCAGTGGCGCACGAAAAGCCGCTTTCTCAGAACAAAGGCCAACAGCATCCCGATAGTCCCGATATCACCAGGAATCGGGGCATGGACGGCGTCAGCTTTCCACAGCTCTCTCAAGATGAGCGGGAAGTTTCCTATTAGCCAGAACAATAGTCCGAGCTTTCTTGTCAGGCCTCGTCCCCTGGGCATGCCTAAGCGCGCGATCGAAAGATTGTGACCCTCGAGTTGGATTTCTCCGTTTCGCTTCTCTGGATCAGCACAGGGAACCAACAAGGTGGTCGAGTCAAAAAGCTCCGAGAGTGCGCGCATCTGAAACGGAAACCCGCCGTCCGTGGCATAACCCGAAGGTGAATCTGCCGAGGACCAACACGGCTTATGTGAAATAACTACCAGGCGCATGGAGTTGCTAAAGGCTAAAGGCTGTACCCCTCATGACGGACCAAAATCCTTCCAATCGTCCTAACAACTCCGAGGCATCGCTCGTCCTGCGCCGACGAATTGCGGAAGTGCCAACGCGAATAAGTTCAAGACCCTGGTACCGCCAGAAACGCGCTTTATGACTCCACGTCAGTGGGCCTACTATGTCTTGGAATACATAGTAATAATTGACCACACACTTGTAGCCAATCTTCCTTCGATCGACGCGACCATTGGGTGAGTTAAGTTCGCTGCAATGAGCGTCCCCACATTGGACGAGTTGCCATCTCTTCCCAGCGCGAAGCGAAAGGTGAGCATCCTCAAGCACGCCATAATCACGAAAGAAAGGATCAAATCTGAGTCCAGAATCAAAAACCTCTCGTCGCCAAACCGCGCAAGCCGTGGTCATGAAGTCAACCTCACGAACACCACTAAAAGGAGGCTGCATGTTGGCATTGATCGGATATCCAGTACGAAAGTCATATCGACCCGGCTCAAATGTCGTTAGCATTCGCAGCCGGCGATACCATCGCCATCGTTGAGCGAAGGCTCGATCGAAATGCTGATTAGTACGGTAGCCCACGACGCCACCTAGTTTGTGTTCACTGTCTCGCCCAAAGACACTCAGGCTCGCCTCGAAGAAATCGGATTCCAATCTGACATCGTCATCAATCAGGGCGACGAAAGAACCTCGGGCCCGATCTATGCCTTCGTTCCGTTGAATGGCTGTCCCACCAGAATGCCTCACATAGACACAGTGAAAAGGCAGGTCCCGGGTCATTGAGCGAACTGTTTCCTCTGTCTCCCGCTCCGACTCAGGGGATCCGTCCACTAAGATGACCTCGGACGGCAGCAATGTCTGCCGAGACAGATTCTCTAGTAGACCGGCAACCTCGTGCGACCGGCGAAACGTGGGAGTCACAACTGAAATCATGCGGTGCTGAATTCCACTTTCTGATTCGGCTGACGTAGTGAGTTACCGATTGCTGCAAGTCTGATCAGTCGATCGGCAACGCGAAGGCCTGAATACCCATCAAGAGTGTCGCCAAACATGCTCCTAATCAGGCTCTGTCGCTCCAAACGTCCCGCATCTGGCTCAACCAAAGCACGTCGCAACATCATTTGAAGTTCGGACTCCGAGCGAGCAACACTCACTGCTCCGCTAGCGACCACCTTCCGGTAGTGATCGAATTTATAGTAACGACTGTAGTCGAGTTCCTTGATGTCCACGCCAGCAGGGTTGTACCCAACATTAATGACTGGCTTATCGAACATGCAGAGCTCGAGCGATACCGTAGAGGCGACGTTGATCCCGGCTGCGGCGTGCCTCAACATGTTTGTCAGCAGAGGTGAATCTTCCGGTCGGGGCGTTTGCCAGTTTGGCTCCCAAGGTATTCTGGGAAAGAGGACATCGGGATTCGACCGCCTAACCTGTTCAAAGCGACCTGTCTGATCTTTTGGATAAACTCGTACCATGAGCTGAGGCGAACCCAGGTCGGTCATTCCTCTCAGCATCGCAGCAATCGTTTCGACAATCTGGGGCTCACCCGGCATGTGGTTGGCCATACCCGTACTGTAAAGAACAATCGGCCGGGTGGCGTCGGCACCCACACGAGCACAGAATTCTTCGCGCGACCATTGAAGCTCGGGCCGAAAATGAAAGTCGAACTGAGGTGTGCCGGTAACGAATACCTGGTCGGGCCGAATGGTGTCGTAGATCTCAAGCAGTTGGTCTCTCAGTGCTTCATTCCAGACTAGATAATAATCGTAGGGCGCCATGATCCGACCCTGAGAAGTTAGATTGTCCCAGGAGAAAACGAACGCGGCAGTAGGAATCTTGAGCCACTGGGCTGCCTGCACCGCCTGCATCGCTACACGGCTGTGGATATGAGACCCATTGAAAACCAGAGAGGGGTTCAACTCACGAAACAGCTTGACGTAAGACTCAGTAGTCCGAAATCGTTGACTGGCTACGCGCTCGCATTTAGACAACAACCGTAACCCCGAGCGGCTGACAAACGGATAGCACGCCAGTTTTTTTATCAGGCGGCGTGCGCGCCGGCGTTCGACGATTGCCTCAGCGTCTCGCAGTCGCCAACGCTCTTGCGCAGCCTCGGACCACAGCCAACGCCCGTGGGCTAGATCCAATAACTCGCGCAGGGTGTTGACTATTCGCCGCTCCTCAATTTCTGGCAGTGGGAATATGTTGTCTGAGCACTCACGCAATAGATCTTCAAACTCTTCACCCGGCAGGACCGAAAGCACGCTGAGTTCGACGTCGCGGGACACCTCCTCGAGAGTTCCCGAATAAACAAAGTTACGGATTGCCTCTCCCCGCGGCAGGATGGTCACTAGATGGGGACCGCTCTCTTTCGTAGCCCTTTTGGTTCTGGCGCTAGTAGTTCGCGGTAACCCCAAAAACAACTCCAGTTCACGAATTTCTGTTGTCATGCGCTCCCCTGGGCCTTTCTCTTCTCTTCTACAAAAGCCATAACCGCGCGAGCGGCGCGCTCGCCACACGAACCATCCAGGTATCCACACACATACTCAGCGATGGATCGCCTTTTCTCTCTGTGTAGTTCCGGCTTCACCAGATAAGTCTTTATGGCGTTCACGAGCTCGGCGAAATCATTCACCAGCCACACGCCCCCGGATTCAGCGACCGGTTTGAAGTGGGTCCAAAGATGGTTGATCTCTTTGATGAGCGACTGATGCGGTTGTCCCGGCGCGGGGTCAAAGTCGAGGTTTATTACCGGACGATCAAAAATCGCCGCATCTATGGTTACCGTGGAAGAGAGATTAACCACCACGTCGGCGTGACGAAAGGTGTTGACCCACTCGACAATCTGATTCTGATCCTGGAAACGCTCCGTAACCGAAGCGCCCGCGACCCCGGTCTGCTGCACTACCACTCGCGAACCGAATTTGCCAAACAACTCGTGCAGTTCGTGATTGTCATGGATAGGATGGGGGCGAACGAGCAACTGAATGTCTTTCAGTTCGCCACGCGCTACCAGGTCCGCGACGTGAAGTGCTCCTGGCGTCTCAACGAGAAAATTGGGCGAACCGAGTGCATACACGACGATCGGCAGATCGGGTCGCAGGCCCTGACTCTGACAAAACGCTTCGCGTGATCGGTGAAAGCGCTCCTGAAAGAAGAGGTCAAATTGCGGTGCCCCGACAACGTGGACCGGGGCGTTCCGAGTAGCTGGATAAAACTGGTGCAACTCGCGACGAGCCGCCTCAGACCACACTAGGTAGCCGTCATGTTTAAAAAGCATCCGATTCTTAGTCGAGAGGTTGTCCCAGGAAGGAATCAGCGCGAGAGTTGAAATTCCTTCTCTCTTCGCAGCTGCTACCACCGCGGGCTCGGTAAACCAGAAAGGATTGGTGCAAAGCAAAACATCTGGAGCGTTGAGTTTGAATCGCCTCGTCGCTTCCGGGCTGCGCTCATATGCCCGCAGGCGTCGCTCAAGCCAACCCTCGAAAGCACGCTCAACCCGCAACGCAGCCAGTATCCGGGCTGGTGTCTTTAGAGCACGCACATAAGGATGGGCGTTGCGGTCTCTGATGTGACGCATCATGCTCAGTCGACTGGGGGGTCTTTGCCTAAAGTCCCAGGCATACTCGTTGAGCCGGCGCAGGTAGTTATGAGGAAACTCGCGAAAAGCCAACACATCGGGAAACTCCGAGATCTGCGCGCGCGAGTGTTTCCAGGCTTCATAGAACTTAGGATTGCTTGCAGAGGTGGCCCACACATCGACCGGTCCAGACTCGCTGAGTGCATCAATGAATCCGCTATGAAGCAACATGCGGTCGGTAAGCAGTGACGACGACAGCACTAGACACCCTCTCGCCACCTCACGGGCGCCGTCCACCTGGTCCGGCTCAACCAGACCCCGGGTTTCCAGACAGGCTTCGACTTGTTCGATTTGAGTTACCAATTAATTCATGCCTTGCGTCCGGCTATGGCGAACGCCTGATCGCTATCCAGCGGTAAGCTGAAGTTAGATCCGCGCAACATGAACTCCTCTGACTGGGAAGCCGGTGACGTGAACATTGCGGTGTACATCACTCGAGCCCGCTCTCGCGCCAAACCGCCACGGTGATAACCACGCGTGTCCGCGAAGATGAGTGTGCCTTTTGGTCCAATGCCGCTGAACCATGCTTCACGCGGAACCACCTCGACCATCTGTGCGTCGGTGCTTCGCTTGACGTTGCCCTCCAAGGAGTAGGCAGCTTCGCGTCGCAACTGTCCTTTGGGATGACTGCCCCGTGCATACATGAACGGTCCGGCGCCTTCGTCAACGTCCGAGAGGTAGAGAAAGACTTTGACGATCAAGTAGTCCTCCCGATCTCGATGCCAGAGCTGTGATTCACGAGCCTCGATGCTGGTGGGAAAGGTATGCCACACATTGTAGTAGCGCAGCCGTGAACGCATTCCCAAATAGCCATTTGCGATACCAAGGATGTTCTTCTCCAGCGCAAAGCGTGCGTAGACACTCGCGGGATCGAACTTTGGATTGCGGCCCAAATATTCGAGAATGAACGTCTTCTTACCAATCGCGTCCGGAGCGTCGACTGCAGCTTGAGCGCCGGCAATCTTATCGCCGGATGAAGCCTGCCAGCCTTCTACCGTCCCACTCAGTTCGCCAAAGCATGAACTCGATGGGAGCAACGCCGCCACAGAAGTCATAGCCACTCCTTCACGGCTGAGCGTGTCCAAAACCCGCGCGGCTTCCCCGGACAACGCGTGACGGTTCAACCGATAAGAGAACGTCGGACTAAAATTAAACACATAACGCCAGGTAGGGCCGAAGTGCCGTGCAGCCCGAGCCAGCCTGCTTACAGTTTCGTTTCTTATAGACACGTGTTTGGGACGAAAAGAGGCGGCGCAGAGGTGACGGTTACAAGACCACGATTCAAGTCAGTTAACGGTGTGTTGCTCTGGTAAGGCAAATCTTAATTCCAGAAATGTGAGCTGGTAGCCACACGACACTTCGGCGGTTCGCCCATGCGAGCAGTACACCGAGACTTCGTAGACATGTCGCTTTTCGCATGAGGATGGATAACTTGAGTATCAGATGCCCTCGACAACACGTTTCGTCGAAACGCTCGTAGGCAGCATTGTTTCAAATGACCGTTTCAAGTCGGGAGTCAGGGTCCAGTCAGATGGCGGGTCTAGATACGCCTTGCCAATTCCGTTGACACTTCCAGCGACATCCAGCATCGCCCGCTCGGAGATATGACGCTGTTCATGTCCTAAGGAGTCGTGCCCAATAAACTTGAACGAGAGAGTGTACATACCCGGCGCGAGCCATAGCGGGGGAATCTCGACTCTCACTAGATAGCGGCCCGCACTTAACTCGCGGTTAACGACATCACTGAGCTTCACCCTCTGGTGGAGGACAGTATGTCCCAGGGAGTCGTTCATGATTAAGAATAGATGACCATAGGCGACATCTCTTGCTACATCCAGCAATGATTCAATGAGCAGGCTCCCACCGCCGGACTTCTGGGTCGCCATTCCGTTTGCCTGTCCGTTTATGTTCATTCCCAGCCAGCCAGCACCCTTTGTTAAGGATTTTGTGGGCACCTCGGAAACGGTTTGACTGTAACGTGAGAGTCCTTCCAGAACTGGACCGTGAAACTTAACCCTACCGTTGTTTAGCACCACGGTGGTCTGACAAAGTTCTTTTACCGCCCCCAAGTTATGGCTCACCAGCAGTACGGTTCGTCCATGCGAAGCAACCTTGTCCATCTTACCCAAACATTTCTTCTGAAACTCGTGATCGCCTACAGCAAGCACCTCGTCAACGAGTAGGATTTCTGGCTCAAGATGCGCGGCCACCGAAAATGCCAGTCTCAGATGCATCCCGCTTGAGTAGTGCTTGACGGGCGTATCAATGAATCTGTCAACACCTGCAAAACTGACGATTTCATCAAACTTCCTATCGATCTCCTCGTGCTTCATCCCGAGAATAGCCCCGCTTAGATAGAGATTCTCCCTACCGGTCAGCTCCTGGTGAAAACCCGTGCCAACCTCGAGCAGGGATCCAATTCGTCCTCGGATTTTGACCTCTCCCTCGGTAGGCTCGGTGATGCGAGAGAGGATCTTGAGGAAGGTGCTTTTACCGGCGCCGTTGCGACCGATGATGCCCACGACTGAGCCGGTCTTGATCTCGAGCGTGACATCCTTGAGGGCCCACAAGGTGGCCTCCTCAGCGGAAGAAGGCGCGCCACGCGTCGAGCCCCTGAGCGCTGAGCCGATCTTCCTGGACAACACATCCCTCAGAGTGTCGTACTTCTCTCGCTGCACTCCAATCCGATACTTCTTGGAGAGTCCCTCAACTATTATCGCTGGCTCTGTCATGTTCGAATGGTCCTCTACTCCCTTTCTTGGGCTTAACCCTTAATGTCAGAGGGATCATAAGTAATTCGTTCAGGGCGCCGCCAAAGGTAATGCCGTACGGTCGAATGCTCTTCCGATTGCCTGACTTTGTGGCGATTCTTCCCACGCGACGACTCTCGCATCACCGCCTGGTGTGCAGCCTCAAGGCCTCCTATGACGCTCAGGTCTCCGCGATAAGTCTTGCTCAAGTCGTCGAAGTAGCAATCGGCAACCAGTTGAAAAAACTCGGCCCCGGGCAAGGCACAGAAAACCTCAAAATACCGAGGATCGGGGGTACTTTCAAACAAATGGGCATTCCAAGCGGCCAAGCCCATCGCAATGTGGTCGTAACGACAAAAGCGATTCTGAGATTGGTAGCATTCCAACAAGCGTCTCTTCTCTTCCGCCACGGTGGTAATGTCAACGTAGCCATTCACAAATGGCGTGTTGTGAACCTGATACCCCCACACTTCAAAATCTCCAATGCCGCTGCGTTTATGCGCGAGCCATAGCAAGTGATTTACCAATCGATGTTTCGACGGCCAATCCAATAACCAGGGCGCCATAACAATATCGGGTTTGGTCTCGAGTATGATATTCGACAAGCGGTCGACGTCATCAAGCGAAGGTTTGGGAGCCAGATTTGAAATCCCAAGGTTATGTACTTGTGCCCCGAGCTGGGCACACGCCCTCTCAGCTTCTTGGGCGCGAACGAAGCGCACATTTGCGGGCTGATCGGTCTTCGTTTGAGCCCCATCAGTAATGTATAGAACGTGAATCTTCACACCAGCCTTGGAGGCTAGGAGAAGCGACCCTCCAGGTCCGATTGATTCGTCATCCTGGTGTGGAGCCAGAACAAGGATTGACTTCAGTTTCTCAACTGGAAGCGGAAGAGGTTGGACCTCAGATCTAAAGGACTCGACTTCTAGTACGCGCCGCGCCAACTCCATGTCGGAGATTCCCCGCCATTCTCTGACGGCAAAACGGTATGGTCCACGTTGCGCGCGAAGAGCAAGCAACTCCCTCACAAACGCTCGATGCCGATAGGGGTTGAGCTTCTTGAGCCAGTTAAACATGGATCTCATTTCTGAAGATTGCGGTTTGGGAGGTTGAATGCAAAGCTTCGTTTCAGGCCTTCAATCTCAGCGCGTCATCGAACCGCTAAGATTAGTCGGAAAGTCCGATTGCAACGACGGAAAGACATTCACTCTTATGTCAGAGCAACCTGATAGTAGTTTAGAGCGCGCCGACAAGCTGATTGCTGGCAACGGGACTCTCACCAGCCAGGCAAATGGAAGTGACTGAACCGTCAGGCAGAGTCCACTCGTAGGGAATCATCACCGGAAAAGTTTTCTGTACTAGCCCGTGAACAAATTCTCCTTTGAACCCCAATGCTTCAAGATCGGCAACCACGCTGAACGCTGCAACTTCCTGGGAGTGAACGATCACATCTTTGCCGTCCTTTGTTCGGATCGCCATTTGGATCGTATATTCCTGGGGTAGCAAGGGTATTGACTTGAAGCTGCAGCAGAGACGCCCCTTACCTTCGATGACGTTTGGTCGACCTCCGTCGATGAGCATATTTGCCGTGAAGCAAGTCCCGTGAATGCTCCTGACAACTAATAAGATGTAAGGCTGCTGGATTGGCTTCGGCGCATCGAAACTGATCTCAATGTTCAAATCATCGCCCGGACTAAAGCAATTAGTCCGTTCTCCATCAGAGTTCTTCACCGCAACGTCTTCAATAATTAACCCATGCTTCTTACTTTCATGCCGGAAACCAACTTCCGATAAAGCAGAGAGATACGACTCTACGACTTGATAAACATCCCCGTCGGCAACGACGACACCACCTTCCAGAAGCACTGCTCTTTCGCAGAGACCTCTGACCGCTCCCATGTTGTGACTGACAAACAGGACTGTGCGCCCGCCCTTGGCGACATCTTCCATCTTGCCGAGGCATTTCTTCTGAAATGATGCGTCACCCACCGCAAGCACTTCATCAACGAGAAGAACTTCGGTTTCAAGATGAGCCGCCACCGAAAAGGCAAGCCGCATATACATCCCGCTCGAGTAACGCTTTACAGGAGTGTCCATAAATTTTTCGAGCTCTGCGAAGCTGACTATCTCGTCAAGCTTCTTATCGATCTCCACTCGTTTCATGCCCAGAATTGCACTATTCAGGTATATGTTTTCACGGCCCGTTAGTTCAGGATGAAAACCGGCTCCAACTTCCAGTAGAGACCCCACGCGGCCGCGGATGTCTGCGCAACCACTCGTTGGCTCGGTGATTCTCGAAAGGATTTTCAGCAACGTGCTTTTGCCTGCGCCATTCCGTCCGATAACCCCAATCACCTCGCCACGCTTCACATCGAAAGAAACATCTTTAAGGGCCCAAACTTCATTATCGCCAGTGATCACTTTCCCGTTCTGCTTAGCCGAGTGCCTCAAGCTATTCTTGAAAGCTCTGCTGATGCTTTCCCTCAGCGTTTGATATCGAGCACTGCTTCCGTTAAGTCGGTAGAACTTTGTAAGGTTCTCGACCCGAATAACAGTGTCTCGACTCAGCAATGCGTCTCCAGTCTTCACAGTTGATGTGCTTTGGATCGAACGGCCCGAGGAGCGACCGCAAGTGTCGGGCTACTCAATTTGAATCCGGCTGAGTGCTGTTCATGACTATGGCGCGACCACGGAAGCTGCTACTTATGTACTCTCCGCAGTCATTGGCCCTTGCTATGTCCACATTGGTGAATCCCTGCACGTCACCAACCGCGCTCAGGAGATTTCGTATTTCAGTTTCGTTAAAGAACTCGTCCATTTCCGTGTTATGGATCGCTCTCCATTGTCGGAACGACCACTTTGCAGGAAGGCTAAGAAAGTAGCGAAACAGATCCCCCGATTTGGATTTCAACATCGAGCCCTTTGCTGGCAGTCGATAGAGAAATCTCTTGCATTTATGTTTGTCGGGCACAGTCGATGACGATAGGCTGCTCAATATCGCTTCGGCTACCCGCCTGTGAGCGAGGCCATCGATTCGGCCAAACCATTCTCCCACGATGGAGTCGACATTCGCCTTCACTGGTCGGGGCAGTCGAAACTCGCCGCAAAGGACCGCTTCAAGCGAGCCTTTAAGCTGCTCATAGTTCTCGCACGGTACGCTGACGGATTCCGGCACCGGATAGAAATTGGGAGCAGGAATCCATTGTGGAGAAAACGCCGGCAATCCGGCCAGGCTGGCCTCAATCGCCGTCGTGCAGCTTCTTTGGATTATTGCTGATGCCGCGAGGATCCATGGGGCGACATATCGTGAGTTCGATAAATGAATGTTGGGTTCTCTAAGTTTTTCGCGGTATGTGTCTACTCTTTCTTCAGGGTGTGGCCGCAGAATCACGTCGATGTCTGGAAAGTCTGCCGCCAATTGATTGGCCAGAGCGGACATGCTATCGATGGCTTCGAGCTCGTTGTTATACCAGCGGAGAACTTCTTCTCGGGCAAAACCATAAGTAGCGACGTAATTGTCGATTACAGTTGGATAAGGAACCCCTTCCAGGTTGGCCGTAGTAAAGTTCGTATTAATCAGGACCGATTTGCGCTTTGCCCCATTCGATCCATTTGTCGGTTTTCGATAGACTGACGCGAGCGGCTCGGCATAGTAGTCAAACCGCGGACAACCGGTGACGTAAGCTTGCTCTTGCGTAAAAACTCGGTCATTGACAGTGTGATCGGCCACCTTAGGTCCCCAAAAGCAAATGCAGTTTGCTTTGCTCGTTAACCCTCGATCGCTCCACAGAGTCTGCTTGTACTCCTCAAGCGAGGACCAGACCACGCCTTCGGTGTCGAGAAGCCCAAACTGAATTCCCGCATCTACAAACTGCCGCGTTTGCCTGGCTTGAAAGGGGCGCATTACGGGAAGGAGCACGAAGTCGGGTGCCAGCGCCCAGACTTCATTGCGGCCCTCGCGATAAGGAATTAGATAGCAAGTGGCCCCTCGCCTGCAGAGTTCCCAGGCGGTGAGCACTATGCCGGGAAGATCTCTAGTGTGGTTTGCTACAAAGAGGGCGATCCTGGGCTTGTTCATATGTAAGACGTTGACTCCTGGTTCTCGTCCGCGCTCTCGATGATTCATGCTGCAGCTTTGTTGTAATCAAAGATTTCAGCGACCCTGAGATACGCAGCGCGCCCAATTTCGATCTGTTGATGAGCTGCACTCAATAGTGGGACGCGAGCCTCCTCGGCCGAACGCCAGGCCCGTTCAACAGCTTTCACAAACTCGTTTTCAAGCGCCGGTCCGTCCAGGGATACGATCTCTACACCGGTCCCAAACTGATGGTCTAGGCCCAGGAACTTATCTAAACAGTATTGGGACTTCGTCAGACCCACAACGGGGATTCCCTGTGAAAGCGCAAAGACAGCTGCGTGATAGGCTGCGGTGACAACTATGCGACAGCGGCCTACCTGATGAATTACTTGCAAGGGTGTGTCAAGATCTCTGCCGTTATCTTCAAAGCTCTCGATTCCTGAGAGCAGTCGTGCAATATCCCTGGCGTCTTTGAAATCCGGATAACGAGAGATCGGAACAGGCAGCAGTGGCGCGGCAAACTTAGTGGCTAGCTGCTCGAACAATGGCCGTAGTCGACTGATCACATCCTGACCGATTCCAGTGTGCTCGGCGAGACGCAGGTTGACTCCGATGGCGCCTCCGACGGATCCAGTCCGCGCCTCGTATGCAAGTTCGATCGCGTCGTCGCCGGTGTTGAGAATTCGATCTGGACCGACCTTCATCTCACGCAGCAACACAGGACCGAATTTCCCTTCTCGAACCGCAATCAGATCCGCTCGGCGTAATACATCCGCTGCTTTGTCCATCAGCTCCGCGTTCCCCATCGGTCCAATCCCCTGGCTGAACAGGGCTGTGTGCTTGCCACTTCTCACTGCCATCTCCACAAATCCAAGTACTTCCAATGCGTGCTTTCTGAACATGTCATTTATGCCCCCTTGCCCGCAGAGCACTATCAAATCAGCCTCACGCACCGCTCTGAGAAATTCAAGCACGCTCGCATTCGTAACGCCTGACACTCTCACCTTAACTCGAACCATTGTCTCGACAATTTCGGGCCACCGACGGCGAAGGGCGCTGGTAACTTTAACGATTTGCCTGGAAGCTGATTCGGGCAGCGAATGTTGTACTCGACCCAGTAGGTACTGTTCGGCAAACCATAGTTGCATTCCTTCTCGCGGCACAGCTTTGGCCGGCGCGACCTCTTTTTCGAGAGTCTGCGCATTCGATGTAATAACTCCGATTGTTGAGTTCGGAAAAAGCCTGCTCAACCTCCCGACAGTAACTTGCAGCATCGCAAGATCACCCATGTTCGAGCAGCGGTAGTCTCCGGAATCGATCAGAATGCGCATAATCCTGGGAGACTGTGGCGGTTGAGAGTGTGAATCTTTCAATGAGAACCAACGATTGCGGGTTTGACGATGACGCTGTCTGAAATGTCGACGGACCGAGACTGATCAGAGACGGTAGTCAAAAGCACTTTTCGTATCGGCGAAAATTGATTAGTGCCATCTCACGGGTGTTCCCGTTAGCGAAGTTACCTCGGCGATGAAATCCCATATTGTTCGCAATCACGAGTGTATTGGCCTTCCCACAAATAGACGTCTCAACTAGAGTGCGGGCGTATTCCTGAGAAACGGCGACCCGCTTGTTTGGCCCTCGAACCGCCAGCCAACTCGTGGGCAACGTATCGCCACGATTCAGTCGCGCCGTGCGCACGCTGATCTGATACTCGTGTGCGATGCGCTTCAAAGAAATGCGGTGTGAGCCTTTCACGTAGACAAAAGCCCCGTTGCTCTCATCAACGTCATTCAAGTAGTAGAAGGCTTTAATGGTTGGTGTATGCAAGTCAGCATGAAGAACATTTTCCAGATCGTTGTCGGGAGCGGCGTCTGAAATCTTGCGATACGCGTACAGGCTAATCGGCGGAACCGTATTAACTTCTCGCCGCATCGCTGATGCAGCAATCTTCAGAATCAGCGCGTTATCGCGGAGATAAGTGGAAATGGCCGGGTTCTCATCGGTCCCGTTCAACGCAATGCTCGCCACTTGTAGTTTGCCGTCGTCCACACCTCTAAACGCATTGAAGGTCATCTTAGGCTTTATGGAACGATACTCTCCTCGTACCCGCCTAAACTCGTCTTCAGAGAGGAAGTCATTGATAACAAGAACACCGTCTTGATCAAGCCTCTTAATGTAATCTCGAACGCCGGAATCAACTAAGCCAGGCCTCATTCTCCACGCGACGTGTTTTCCGATTATTCTCAAGACTTGTAAGCCGGCACGGTTTTCGATAACCGACCCAGTATGATATGGAGGAACTTCGTGGGCGAATCCTCGCACTATCGGAATCTTCTTAAGGCTAATCATTGTCCGTGTCTGAGCTTACGAGGCTCCTAAAACTCAACCAGGTCAGCCTTTCGCAGCTGCTGAACAACATCTCTCACGGAATTAAACCCCACACCGCATTCGCGCGCTATCTCCGCAATTGAGAGCGTGCCATCTATCCGGTCAAGAATATTGAAAAGCGAATTGTGACCTTCGGGATTCGAGTACCAATCCACGTGAAGACCGTAGCGCGAGCAGAAAGGCTCTCCCTTAAACTTGTTTACCGGCACCCGGTTCGACTCTAGTGTGTCGATCATCGACAGCACCATATCGCGGGAATCTTCAAGGTGCTTGATCGATACCAGACTCGGATTGTCAAAGCTGGAGTGATACTCGCGATAAGGCCAATCGGGCGAACTGGGTGGAAGCACTCGCGACAAAGACAGGAACGGAATCCGCACGCCTGGACCATTAAACTGCCGCTCGTCGTTTCCAATCACGGTACGGAAGGGACCCGTCCAGCCATGAAAGTCGTGCTCCTTCAGTGCCAGCGTGAAGCAGAGATCAAGATCGGTATTCGCTTGAAAGGAAAGTTGTAGACCGTGCGGGTAATCAAGCCCAAGCATCTCGAGAAACATTCCGCCTTTTATCTTCGGAATGAGATCGGGATTGTGACTCAGGTAAGCGATTGACCCAATGGTTTCCGGCACAATCAAATAACGATAGGTGTACCGCAGGTCCTTTCGCTTAAGCAGCTCTTGGGCAACCTTGATTCCAACGATTACGCCACTAAGGTCGTCATTCGCCTGATGAGGATGACAAAGATGGGAACACAACACTATCGACTCATCGCTCTGGCCCGGAATCACAACCTCTCCGACTTTCAGAGTGCTGTAGCTGAAGTCAGTTTTGATTACAACCCGGTATTGATCTTCCGTTAACGTGTCTCTTAAGTTCTTACTACAACACAAGCCCCAGCTGCGCTCGTAGTACTTGAAAATGAAGGGAATCGCCTCGGCGAGTTTTGGGTGTACGTAGAGATGCTTCAGCAACTCATCGCGATTGACGACGCCATCAAACGGCAACGAATAGGAAACCACGTGAAGCGGATTATCAGCGTAGGAAAAGAGTCGCCTCCCGTCCATTGTTTCGAGATAAGCTTCATGGCAGGTCCACTTTTCGGGAATTATCCAGCTCCAGCATTCAGTGCCAGTGGGGTATTCGTGAATCGTCATCGGCACTTGAGTCGCCAGCGCTTCTAAAGCGGCATCGTAGCCATCGGAAATAATGTCACGAGGAAGACTCCACAGTGCATTCATCAATTCCGACTCAGTCGCAACCGCCGGAAGAGTAACCCGTTGGCTCGAGGCGGATACTCTCTCCTTTTCGAACTCTACCGGATCACCAATAGGTCCCCTGGCCGTCAACCAAGGGTCTTGCTCCAACTCGCGCAGCGTAAGATCAAAGTACTCACGGCAGTCGACCGTCTTAACCTGACCGAGGCCGACAGGCGCGATTGAGCACTTGCCGGCTTCAATGGCCTTCCGTTCCAACCGAATACCATCGGGATACCCATTCTCTGCCATCACGCGAACGTTGTAGACCCAGCCGGACTTCTGCAAGCCTTTGCCGTTTCGAATGTAACCGGTAAAAAGTTTCTTGAACCGGAAGGGTACCTGCACCAGTTCTTCCACATAGTGACGAAAGGTCGCCTCATCAAGTCCGACACCAATCATGCAGATCTTGCCGCCTACCCGTAGCAACCGTTCATGCACGCTGCCGGATCCAAAGCAGCTGTTTGGCAGGTCCGTTAGTAATTCCTGGGCTTTTGGTCCCAGGCCCGCCACGGAATGTATTGGGTCCGCAGAACGAACTACTCCCGGAAGCTGGCGAAAGAATTCCAGAAAGTCTACTGAGGTGCTCCAGGGTCCGCCCGCTGTGGGCGTGTCATGAAGGTCGAAGACTTCCTGCTTGCAGAGAGAAAACGTATAAGTCGGAACTAAGATTGTTCCATCAGGGCCCACGACACTTTGAAGCGCATCCAAGATCGATTCACAAATCTGTTCGGAGGTATTGCAGCCTTTCAGATGTCCCAGATTCTCAACACATAAGTGAAAGAACACAGTGTCTCCGGCTCCGAGGCCGGTCTTTTGTAACTGAGCGATGAAATCCGCTTGTGTGTAATGCCAATCCGTAAAAGTCACTTACTTACCTCATTCCCGTTTAATAGATTACTGGACTCCAGGCTGTTCATTTCCGATCGGAATACCTGTCGAGCACCTGCTCTACGACTTGTGGGGATATCTGATCGGGGTACTTCTCAATAATTGTAGATAGGTGCTTGTTATTGAGATTTTGGTACCTGGTGAGCCAATGATTTTGGAGGTATTGGTTGACAACGAAAATGCTACCGACGACTAACAGAGCAGCCGCTCCTTGCGCAATGAATCTCCTGCTCGCATGCTCCCGAAGCATCGGTGAAGCGCCAACGAACAGGCAGAAAGCGAGTAGCGGTATGTATTGGATCCGATAGCGGAAAATTTGGCTGTGAATTCCCGAATTAAGCACCAGAATGATCACGGACAGTTTTTGCGGCAGCGTCAACTTGAAGCTCAGAACTGAACCCGCCAACAACAAGGTTGGTATCCAAATCATGGGGTGCGATAACTGTAGTCCGCCTGAATTGTTGAAGACGGGCAAGAGAGTGGCCAAGAAGTTCTTGATGACGTTCTCAACTAGTGCCCAAAGTTGCAGATGCCTTGGCAAGCTTGCCCAGTTATCGTAGGCCCGCACACCGAATATGTAACCGCTTTCACTAAATGAACCGATCACTGAGTGGAAAATCATGAGTCTGAGAATTAGGTATGCGCTAATCACCATCAAAGAGGCAACTATCGTCTTGTTGCGCGATCGGTTGGATGACGGCAAACACAAGACGCTTGCGAATAAGGCGAAGAAGGGCACGATTAATCCGCCCTCTTTACTGAGTAACGCAATCACCGATAAGAGAACGATATACCAAGGACGAATTTCTGACGCACTTTGGGCATCTTTCAGCAAGTGATCAAGGAATAGAAGAAGCGCTAGACCAACAATCAGTGTCGAGCGGTCAGAGACCCAAGACGCCGGTGAGGCGGTATAGATCGACACTAATGCAACGGCAGCAGCCAGGAATGCCAACTTTGCATCCCCTCCAACTTTCTGAACGATCTTGTAGAGAAGCAAGACATTAAAGAAGTGAAGCAGCAGGCTAAGCAGTTGATTTGGGAACGCCCTGACGCCAAAAATTCGATAGCCCACCCAAATCGAAAGGGAGTGGAGAGGTCGGTACACGTTTCTGGGCTCGTACTTATCTCCTTGATGGTACAGCCCCATCCCCCAATCGGTTCCGAAATAGCTAAGCGGATTGGCCGTTCTTGAAACTGAAGACAAGATTCTCAAGTCGTCCGCCTCTCCTGGAACAAACCAAAGAGTTTTCTGAAACACGGCTAGGCCGAGAAACAATAACAAAGCGGCTGGGATGACTATTGACCGGTCGCTAAGCAGAGAATCGCGACCTTCCAACACCCTTCTATAAAGGACAGCTCTTAAGCCGTGAGCAGCCCTGGTCGATGGATACGCGTTAAGTGTTCCAGTCACGTGTTAGAAAGTTGCCATCAGCATAAGGATGACAATAATTCCTCCCACTAAATAACTGACTCGGTCCTTAAACGTAAAAACGATTGGGTCATCCACCATTTCACCGCGATTGGCAAGAATCCAAACTCGAGTAACCCAGTACAGCAAACATAGCCCAACACACCAAAGGAAGGTGGGATGCCGGTATATGGCAACAACCTCATGACTTTGAATGTAAAGGGTCAGGACCAGTACGGATAAATAGCCACTGACCGGTCCGATGCTTCTAATTATGTCAATGTCGCTGACCGCGTAGCCGCGACCGCTGATACTGCTCACGTTATTTTTCTGTGAGGCGCCAAGCTCAACGTACCTTTTTACGAAAGCTAAGTTAAGGAAAAAGAATATCGAAAATGCTAGCAGCCATGGAGACAGCGTCACATTAACAGCCAAGGCACCCGCTAGGATGCGGAGAGTGTAGAGACCGGATAGTACTAGGACATCCACAGCAGCAACACGCTTAAAGTAGAACGAATACGCCAGGGTAATCAGAAAATACAGACCAAGCGATAAGCAAAATTGTGGAGGTAACAAGAAAGCCGCTAAGGTGAAACTCAAAGACATCAGTAATGGAATGAGTGCCAGGCCAGTCTTTATCTGAAGTGCACCAGAGGCAAATGGGCGACTTTTCTTGCGTGGGTGTTGCCGGTCGGCTTCCAGATCCAACAAGTCGTTAACGACATATACGCTTGAAGCGCAAAGGCCAAACGCTAAGAAGGCATAAAGTGTCTGGGCGACCAAAGAAAGGTCCATAATCTTGTGCGCCGTTATCAGGGGAACAAAAAGCAGCAGATTCTTGACCCATTGTTGAATGCGAAGAGCCTTCAAGAGGGTCCGTAGTCGATTTTCCTCAACTGGGAAAACCCGTCCCACGGACGAAACCATCTGAGCTCGACTCAGTAAACGCGAGGATGGGTGAACTAGCATCGACTCGTCGGCCGATTCCCAGATAGGCAGATCAACAGAACTGTTACCGATATAGTCGAACTGCTGATCTCCTACATGCTCTTCCAATGCATGGAGTTTGTGCCGTCCAGAAAGATTCACTAGTCCATTGCTGGAAATAACGGCTGAGAAGATGCCTAAGTGCACGGCCACTCTCTTTGCTATCTGTTGATCGCAGGCAGTAGCAAGAATGATCTCCCTGCCCGATTCCCACTCCTGCCTCAAAAACGAAAGCACGTTTTCTCGATAGGGCAACCCAGCAGGATTAAGGTTAACCGATTGAGCAACTCGACTCTTGAAGATAGCCTTGCCTTTGAACAACCAGAACGTCAATACCAGTATCTTCCAGGGCTGATCCTTCAGGAGAAGAAGCAAGGACTCCCAGAGCGTGTCGGTAGCAATAAGGGTTCCATCAAGATCTACGCAGAGAGGCTTTTTATTTGCTGCTGGAACCGCAACGATTGCTATTTGGGGTTGCATAGTAGGTGTTCTTAATTCTGAGTAGGTGCGATAAGTCAGAATTCTTACGCAGTGAGCCTTACGGCACGAGGTGCCGACACGGCTGTGATCTGATTTATTACCCGGTTCTGAGACGACGGTGTAAGACCCACAGAACATGGGAGACTCAACGCGCTCCGATTAAGATGCTCGGCGACGGGACAAACCGCATTCCAGGATCCTTTGTGAGCGGTCGACAAGTGGAGGGGCTGCCATAGAGGGCGCGCCTGAATCTTGTGCTGGGCCAAAGCCTGCAGGAGTTCTCGCGCACTGAGACCAAATTCGGCTTTATCTACCAGGATGGTGTACATCCAGTAAGTGCTTCGAGCCCAGGGAGCCTCACACATCGGTATGATCCCGGGTATTCCTCGGAGAGCCTGTTCGTAGTTGGCAGAGATTTTGCGCTTAGCGGTGACGTAAGATTCAAGCTGCTCCATTTGTGCCACACCCATCGCGGCCTGAATGTTTGTCAATCGGTAGTTGTATCCAATCTCCGCGTGAACGTATTCCAAGGGATCTTCTTTGGCCTGGGTTGTTAAGTGCTTTGCTCTTCGAGCCCACTCCTCGTTGTCGGTGACGATCATCCCGCCACCGCCGGTGGTGATAAGCTTGTTCCCGTTGAAACTAAAGCAAGCAATATCGCCGAGTTGGCCAACACTCTGATCTTTGTACTTAGCGCCCAAGCTCTCGGTGGCGTCCTCGATCACCGTCAATTCATATTTGCGGGCAAGAGCCAGAACCGGATCCATTTCCACTGGATGACCCAGAATGTGGACCGGAAGAATTGCTCTCACTCGCCTTCCAGTAACGCGGTTGCGCAGTACGCCTTTGCGCCACTGACATCCGCGTTCTAGGAAGTCAGCCAGTTTCGCGGTATCCATCTGCCAGTAATCTGGCTCGGCGTCCACGAACACCGGCCAGGCTCCCACGTACCTAATTGCATTTGCTGGAGCTATGAACGTGAGGGTGGAGACTAATACCTCATCATCTGGCTCGACTCCTGCCACCAGTAGAGCAACATGGAGCGCGGCCGTTCCACTACTCGTTGCAACCGCGCAACTCGAACCAACGGCTTCAGCAATCGAGCGTTCGAACAGGTCAACGTAGGAACCAACGGTGGAAACCCAGGTCGTATCGAGGCATTCCTTAACGTATTTCCACTCGTTACCGCGGATCTCCGGAGCACATAGTGGGACGAAAGCTTCCACAGCTGTTTGAGGCTTATTGGTCATGGAACGATTATTCAGCTTTGTGATCTTGCAGCGCGGATTGTGGGCAGTTCAATTTCGGTAGGCTGGAGCATCGAAGTCGCTGATCACGCCATGCTTGACGAGCCAAGCTACCTCCTCGATGCCGTTGCGCACAGTGAGAGAGACATCAAATCCCAACCTATGATTTATCTTAGTGAAGCAGACGCGATAGTCTCTGGGATCTTCTTCGCGGCGCACGAACTCGACCTTCGCATCAGGAGCGTAAGGGCGCATCAGGTCGACTAGCTGTAGCTTTTGATAGTTCTCGGTGGTGTCACCGACGTTGAAGACCTCGCCCTGAACCGCGTTCTCTGGAGATGCCAGCACCAAGCATATTGCTCGGGCCACATCTCGGACGTGGATGTAAGGCCGCCAGAACTGTTCACCAAACACAACCAAATGTTTCTTGGTGAGCAGGTCCAGTGTGAATTCATTGACAGTTAGGTCGAAACGCATTCGAGGAGACACACCAAACACAGTGGCAAACCGAAGTGGCGTCTTGCACATGGCACCATTTGACTCGAGCATGGCTTGTTCTATTGCCACCTTCGTCTCAGCATAAAGCGATACCGGTCTGAGCTCGGATGTTTCATCGACGTAGCTCTCCGGATCGCTCATCTTTCCGTAATTACTGCAAGTTGAAGCAAACACGAAGCGGGAAACGCCCGCTCGCTTACTGTCTTCCAATAAAGTCAGAGACGCATCAAGGTTGACTTCACGTGCAAGTTCGGGCTGCCGGGCGCAGGCCGGGTCTCCAACAATCGCCGCCAGATGAACCACTGCATCAATCCCCAGGAGCGCTTTTCGAACAGCGTCGCGATCACGAACATCGCCGAGCTGAAACTCAAATCCAGGGTTAGCCCACACGCCTAGTAGCGAACCGCCGCCGTGCAGAAGCGAGTCAAGCACTCGGACCCGATTGCCCTCACCAAGCAACATGGGAACTAGAGTCGACCCAACGTAACCAGCCCCACCGGTGACAAGAATGTTCATGCTTGCAGACCCCCGTTTCTTGCGTACTCTTGGGCTCGCTCGTAATCGGCTCGCTGCCCAATGTCCAACCAGTATTCGACGATGGGGAAGCTGACCACGTGCCTGCCTTTCTCGATCAGGCGTCCAATTAGGTCGGTCATGTCAAAACGAAGTCCGCTAGGTATGTATCGATATACTGTGGGCTCGAGCAGGTAAATGCCCGCATTGACAAGGAAATGAAGGACCGGTTTCTCCTCCACTTTTCGCACGCGTGAACCGTCACAATCAATCACTCCGTAAGGCACCTGCAACTCGTATTGTCTTACTCCGACAGTGACATCGGCGCCGTGTTCGCGGTGATAAGAGAGCATGCTCCGGAAATCAACTTCGGTGACGATATCACCGTTGATTACCAACAATGTTTCATTTGATTCCTCGAGCAGCTTTAGCCCGCCCGCCGTGCCCAAAGGACGATCTTCGTGCACATATCGAATGTCGACGTCAAACGCCTGTCCGTCACCAAAGTGGTCGGAAATCGACTCGGCCAGATAATGGGTGGTTAGATTCACACGCTTGATGCCGGCATCCTTCAATCGCTCAATGGTCAACTCGAGCAGCGGACGATCACCAACGGTCAGCATGGGCTTTGGCACATCATCTGTTAGCGGGCGAAGCCTGCTTCCAAATCCACCGGCCATAATGACCGCAGAGAGTCCAAGCTTCTCCTCGGAAACGAAATCACTCCGAAGCACCAAATCAACAACCCGGCCCAGATCATCCACCACCGGAAGATGATTCAGCAGAAACTCCCGGGCGTGGTCCATTAAGCTCAATGCATCGGCGGCTTCCCTAATACCGATGGCGACGATTGGTTCAGGATTGGCAATATCGCTACAGGGTTTGTCGAATGGAATTCCGCGCAAGATGGCGCGCCGAAGATCGCCATCGGTCAGAAGTCCCCGCAGGATGCGCTCTTTGTCACAGAGCAAAAGGGCACCGGTGCCCGCTCGCTCCAGCTGCGCGATTGCTTCGGCGATAGAAGCGTGGGATGGAATTATCGTCCTGGTAAGACGATCAATGGAGGCTGCTGGTCGCACCATAACTTTTTGGGTCCGATGAGATTTGGTTTTCCAACTCTTGAACTCTGTTTCGTAGCGAGTGAACCAAGCTCAGAAGGTTCACACCCAACCGCGCACCAATAGGCCATGTCGGCTTCTCGCAGGGACCGTTTGCTACCTGAACTTCCTTCAATACAATTGTTGAGTTACCTGTTTTGACGAACACGCCATCGTCGCAGCGACCAACCACCTGTCCAGGCGTGGCGATGTAGGTAGGCCACCATGGATCGTATGCTGCCTTCCAAACTATGACCTCCTTATCGCCCAGCAGAGTGCGCGCTCCGGGACCGGGCCGGCTAATAGCTCGCACTTTGTTGAAGAGGTTCAGGCTTGAATCCGACCAATCAAGCCATTCATCTCCGTCCGCGCGGCCACAGAAGTAGGTACCGCGGTGGTGACGTTGCGGCTGCGTAACCAGGTTGCCATTCTCAATACTTGAGACTGCGTCATTCACCAGGGCTGGAAAGTGCTCGACGATTCGCTGGAGAAGGTCACCGTAAGTGTCGTTCCAATTAATCGGCAGTGTTCGCTGGAGAACGATGTCCCCGGTGTCGATTCCGGTGTCGACCTTGTGGGCTGTGAGGCCGATCTCCGATTCACCATTGATAAGAGCCCAGTTGATGACGTTGCGCCCCCGATAGTTTGGTAACTTCCCAGCATGAAAATTAATAAACCCTCGTCGCGTTGAAGTCAGCAGTGGCTGCCTGAGTATCTGATTGCAGGAAATTGAGATACCAAGGTCGGCAGTCATTGACTTGATCTCTTCCACGAACGCCGGCGCGTTCACATTTGCTGGTTGCAGAATTCGCACGTTGAGGTTGCGTGCCGCCTGCTCCAAACTTGAATCCGAAGGAATGTGACGAAGTACAACCGCAGCTATCTCATGTCCTGAATGTGCCAAAGGCAACAGGCTATTCGCGGCCCAGAGGCCGTCGCCAAAGATCACAATGCGCATTTGATTATTGAAGCGAGTAGGAGTTCGTGTGGTAACTGTGAGGCAATATATGCAAGTTATCCAAAGTCAGCCCATTCGATTTCGTCTTCGCTCTGCAGATCGCGAAGCAATGGCCTGCCAACTACATATTCTAGTTCGTCTGGCCGGATGCCGCTTCCAGGGCGCTTGAAGTCTATGTCGTTCGGAGTGAGGCTCTCGCCCTTCTTCAGACTCCGGATCGCTACCATGCGCCGTCGAAATACTTTTCGCTTGGCCAACTGCGACTCATTGACTGCTCTTACCGAGCTGCCGAGAGACGAGAACACGTTTCTACTTTCTTGCACCAGATGGCTCATCTCAAGCGGATCTGCCGACACAGCGTGATCCCAGCCCTCCATTCCCTTGTCCAGGGTGAAGTGTTTTTCGATGATGCAAGCGCCAAGTGCGACTGCAGCGAGTGGTATGGAGGCGCCAATCGAATGATCGCTATATCCAACCGGCACATCGAATGCGGATTGCATTGTCGCCATGTTACGGAGATTCACGATCTCCGGAGCTGACGGATAGATTGAGACACAATGAAGCAATGCCACCTCGCCCGCCCCTCCTTCTCGTAACACGCTTAAGGCACGCTCAATCTCTCCCAATGTGGCTAGCCCGGTTGAAAGAATGACGGGCTTGCGCGTTTGAGCCACTCGTTCAAGCAAGGGCAAATGATTGACGTCCATCGAAGCGATCTTATAAGCAGGGACGTCGAGTGACTCGAGCAACTCAATCTCCGAAGACGAGAAACAGCTAGAGAAGAACGTGATGTCACGTTTGCGACAATGCTCTGCTACTTCGCGGTGTTGTTCGGGATTTAGTTGATATTTCTCGACTTCGTCTTCCAGGCTCGGAAGTTTCGCGTGGTCTGTTCCATATTTGGTGTTTCGCGCGTACTCGGCCTTGGAAATTAATGACCACTTTGACCATGACTGAAACTTTGCTGCATCAGCTCCACAGTCCTTGGCTGCATCAATGAGCCTCTTGCAGAGGTCCATGTCTCCATTGTGATTGGAGCCGATCTCGGCGACGATGTAAGGCGGCTCGCCTGCCCCCACTAACCGCCCCGCTATGTTTAGTTTCTCCATATGTATTCCAACTCTGGATGCGCAACACACCACCACCACACATATCGGGGAGTCTTTTGATTGAGCGCTGCAACATAACTGTCTAATACTTCAGGTGACTCGTTAATGCAGTGGTCAAACAAAAGCGCTCGCTCGTTAGCATCGCGAATGGCGGCGCCGCAAGCACCGTTGACTGGCCGCTCGGACTCCAGCAGGCACTGATAGTGACCCAACACTCGCTCTGACGCCTTTACCACCTGATCGCAAGAGAATGGAAGCAACACTCTGGCAATATTTCTGGAGTATTGCCGGTAGGCCATCTGAGGTTGTTGTTCAAACTTGAGACTCGCACCCCCAGCCCACGCGCGCGTCGCCAGAGTCCAGTCAACCAGATCGCAAGCATCACCCAACGGCAGGCAGTCCCGTACTATCTCCGAGCGGTAGGCCGTATTTGACAAACCAAAAACATTGTAACGAGGCAGCAAGGAACTGAATTGTTCTCCGTCTGTCCCACCGAAAGTTATTCCCAGATCGCAGCCCTCTTCATCGATAATACTCAGCGCACAACCCACCACGTCATAACTCTCCAGCGCTTTTCGAGCGGCTGCGATTCTGCTTGGGTAAAGCAGGTCATCACTGTCTACGAAGACAATAGCGGGGTATTCATCAACCAGAAACTCGAGGGCGCCCTGCCGGATTTGTGCTGGGGAGCCTTCATTGCCCGTGATGAAGTTGATGGATTCAGGTTTGGCACCGGTCAGCTCGATAACCTTGGCGGGATGAAGTGAGTCAAGCCCAATCCAGAGATCAAACTTGTGATCGGTCTGTGCGACTACCGACTGGTACCAAACCGACAAGTACGGTTCGACACCGGGGTAAACGGTAGTATAGAGAGCAAGACCTTCAGACATGAGCCTCTACTTCCCTCCTCGATAGACTCATCAACATCTCTGCCATCGCCCAGTCATCCTCTGTGTCGATGTCCAGCCCACGCTGCCACGGGATTTCCCATCCGGTCCGAGTTGGAACGTGATAGGTCTTTTCGCGCCGAAGCACTTCCGCCTTGGCCCACCAGATGACACCCGTGGGACATAACAGCTCAGGCAAGTCCTGGCTACGTCGTAACACCTGCTGATTGAAGATCGGTCTCAGTTCGTAACTTTGAGTGCGCTCCATCGCCCACCAAGGATTTTGCCAGCCAAAACGTGTCACCGATATTTGCGACTCGGCAGCGGTGGAAACGAATTGCTCAAAGCTAGCACAGACATCGTTCGAATCTCGCAGCGGGCAGTTTGCCATCAGCTGGGCCACGTTTTGATACTCTTCACCATTTGGGTCGAGTCGGTTCAGTGCGTCAACCGTAGCCAACGAAACCGGTGTATCGTCGTCAGCCAGAACCAAGTCTCGCAGAAAAGGAACCTCTGCGCCGTGGCGCTCCGCAATCTTGGCGATCTCTTCGCTGTCGGTACTGACAACCACTCGCGCAAAAAGCCCGCTAGTTAGAGCAGCCTCGATCGTATACGCGATCAAGGGCTTGCCGAGCATCGTTCGAATGTTCTTGCCACGGACTCTCTTTGACCCACCTCGAGCCGGGATAACCGCGATCTGGTTGCGTTTCTGACCTGGACTAGGCACCGGCAAACGCCCCCCTGTTGGCCAGTAGTCCAACACCGATCCATTGCCAAATGTAGAAGCTGTTGTCAGCCTCTCCACTGCAGTAGTTTTTCCATTCCGCGCGCACGGAATGTCGGTCTAACCAGGAATTGCCATATGCCGCCAACGCTTCTTCGATCTGACCGGTGGCCCACTCGCGTAAGGGTCCGCGCAGCCATTCGCGTTGAGGTGTTTGTAGCGGTCGCTTCGGTGCTTCGACTACACCATCCGGAAGCAGATTCTTTGTTATCTGTCGTAGCAACCACTTGCCTGTACCGTTGGCAATTTTCCGCTCGGCAGGCTGGCGAAGAGCCAGTTCGAAGAGCCGATGATCCAGGAAGGGCTCTCTCAACTCGGTCGAAGCGCGCATCGAGACGCGATCGTTGAAGCGCATTGCTCGCGGAATCTTGGTATAACGAGCGTCACGATATTGGAGGTTGCGCAAAGAGTCGTGAAAGCAATTTGAAGAGCTAAATTGACTGGCCTGCGCGCGAAATTCCGGTGTCAAGCATTCGGCACGTGTGGGACTTTCGCGGGTTCCCTGTACGACCGAAGTATCATTTCCATTGGCATTTCGGTAATAGTCATATCCGGCCCACTGCTCGTCCATCCCATTCCCATCCAGCAGAACTATTACTCCCTCCGACCGCGCTGTCTCAAAGAGACGAGCATAGGCCAGTGTCGGTAGTCCACCGAAGGGTTCGTCTTGTGAAATCTGAACCGACTCGGCAAGTGCAGGCACCTCATGCGCTTCCAGACGACATTCAACTAACTCATGATGCGTTCGACTGAGCATCTGTCGCACCCAGGGCAGTTCGTCATATTGCGGATCGCCGGTCGTGAAGGTGAAAGCTTTGACGTCGCTGTCCTTACCCTGCGCAGCGTGTACGAGGCCCAACAATGTGGAGGAATCCAGGCCGCCACTCAAATTGATCCCAACCGGAACGTCAGAGCGAAATCGGAGTTTTACGCTCTCCTCTAGTAAAGCTACATACTCCTCCTGCACATCCGTGATAGACCGGTCATCAAAACGGTCGCCAGTTCGCGCGGCGAGGTCATACCAACAGGAGACCGAGAGGCGTCCATCCTGCCAACTTAAGGAGTGCCCCGGAGGCAACGCATGAATGCCTTTCCAGAACGAGCGTTCGCTATGGTCCGATAGACCAAGGGCCAGGTATGTTGCCCAGGAAGTTTCGTCCGGTTCCTGAGGAACACCAGCGGCATGCAGCGCCTTTATTTCGCTAGCAAGCATTAGAGTACCGTCGACTCCATAATGAAAGTAGACGGGCTTGACACCGAAACGATCTCGCGCAGCAAAGAGTTTTTTTGAACGCTGATCCCAAATGGCGAAGGCAAACATGCCGATGAGGTGATCCAGACATCGCTCACCCCACTTTTCGAAGGCTGCTAGCAGGACTTCCGTGTCAGTGCGTGTACTGAAGGAATAATTCAGTTCCTGACGCAGTTCAAGATAGTTATAGATCTCGCCGTTGAAGCTAATGTGGTAGCGACCCGTAGGATCAGACATTGGCTGGCGGCCCGCTTCCGAGAGATCGATAATCTTGAGGCGGTTGTGCCCCAATCCAGCGTGAGATTCAGGATCAATGTACTTGCCATCGCCGTCTGGTCCGCGATGACGCTGACTTGCCACCATCGCGTTCAATTGCGACTGGTTCCAGTTACTTCCAAAAATGCCGGCGATTCCACACATAAAGAAAAACCTGGTATTAGCCCTTGCTATCTAGCCGACTCTAATTAACCGCTCTCGCGTTGACGAATGCAAAAGGCTTGCGTTGCGCACCGTTCGGCCGGACTTCTGCGCTGTCGCGACCAAGTGATGCGTGCCCTTGGCTTGACGCTTTATCGCTTCACCCGACGACTCGATCGTGTTAACCAGATTCGCGAACATACTCAAAGCCGTGACTATAGGCCGCCTGGGGGACCACGATCTAAGTCCCCAACGCCGGAACGTACCGCCACGTATTGCATACTCCACGGTGACGTTATCGAAGACGGACGAAAGGAGGTCGGTCAATTGCTGACGTGTATAATGCCGCTTGTGATCGGGGTTAGTGTTCTTAACGAAGTCACCGTTTGGCGTGGTCATGAGGAACACGCCCTGGCTCTTCAATACTCTGTAGACTTCTCTCACAAAGTCGCCGTCCTGCTCCACGTGCTCGAGAACCTCAACTGCGACGACACCATCGAAAGTATCATCTGGGAGTGCTGAGCAAGTCATATCGTCGAAAAGTACTTCGCGGACATTCGTTCGCCTGCCAAGGGTTTGACAAATTGTTTGGTCGCTTATCCCAAGGTTAAGTTGCTTCTGAACTTCTGTTTCCCTGGGAAGGTCGGTGATTGTGACCTGAGCCGGCAAGGCAATTGTGTAGTGTGACTTCCTCCCCCCTACATCAAGGAGGCGCGCGTCCTTCGCGCGAACCTGGGGACTACTCATGAGTCGCCTGCGCACCAGCTTCATTAGCGGCGGTAGAAACGGCTCTGCGCAGAGGTATGCAAATTCAAAAGGCTTCATTGAATAACAGCGAGCAACTTTTCGGCGCGCGTCCAGTCTTGCAGGCTATCGATGTTCACTGTGGACTCCGCTTCGATCAGGTGGCCCGCAAGTCTCTTACCGTAGAGGCTGTTCGTTTCCATCAAGACATCACGCCGGGTCACGTACACCGAACCCTCTCTGTGAAAGGCGGGCGGCAAATCCTGGCGGCGTGAGACCGGTGCATCTTCTCCAGTGCTCAAGCGCAGAAAGTCTGAGCCATTCTGGAAATATACCCAGTGCGGATTGTGCTCTGGCGGCACTGCCTTGATTGTGACAACGGCGTCGGCACCGGTGGTATCAAGGAGTTCGATACACGCATCAATGTCTTCTGATCGGCGCAATGGATTGGTAGGTTGCAGAAGGCAAACTGCATCGAAGCGCTCGCCTTGACTCTCTATCCAGCGTAAGGCGTGTTGGACCACGGGCAACATTGGAGTGTCATCCTCAGCCAGTTCCAACGGTCTCATGAAAGGTACTTCCAACCCGCAACTTCTACCGACGGCCGCAATCTCTTCACTTTCGGTGCTCAAAATCAATCGCGACAGGAGACGAGCATCCAGTGCCGCCTCAGCTGTGTATTGCAAGAGCGGCTTTCCACACAGCATTCGAGTATTCTTGCCGGGTACGCCCTTTGAGCCACTGCGTGCAGGTATAAGTCCGAGAACCTTCATTTAGTAAGTCAGTCTCTTGTCAATCTTCAGAGGCGCTTGGGCAAGTACTTGCGAGATGCGTTTGCCGGCTCGTCCGTCGCCGTAAATCGTGTCATGTGGATAGCGCCCGTTGCCCATGTGATGCCGGACAGCGTCAACAATTTCAGAGCGATCATAATGAACATCCAGCAGGTTGGTGCCGCGGTCGCGTCCCGCCTGTCGCGAGCCAATGTTTACCACTGGCACGCCCAGGAAAGAGCATTCGCGAACGCCCACACTGGAGTTGCCGATCAGGCAGCGGCTGTTGTGAAGCAAACGAAGGAAATCCATTCCCTCCATGTTCTTGAAGAAGTGGATGTTCTTTGGCTGCAAAGTCTCCCGGAAGCTGCGGATGCCGCCCGACGTGCCGTCAGAGCCGGCGTCAACGTTGGGCCAGAACCAAAGCGTAGGCAGGCCAATTTCTTGCACGGCGTTGAGTGTTTCGAAAACGTGCTCGCGGGCAAGTCCATACTCGGTTGTCACGGGATGCTGCATCACGACCAGGTAACCATTTGAAATGTCGAGAGGCGCGCCGACACCGCCGTATCTCTGCAAGGGATCGAAGTTCAGTTTCGGGGCCTCGAGGATTTGTGCAGCTAGATCAATGGATGGGCAACCGGTTACATACACAGAACAGGGATCTTCTCCCATCTTCCTGACCCGCTCAGCAGCATTTTCTGAGGAAACCAAATGGAGATCTGCCAGCTTAGTCACGGCATGCCGGACCTTTTCATCTATGGAGCCGGTCACCTCACCGCCCTGTACGTGGGCCACTGGAATGTTCATGTACGCGGCGGCCACAGCCGTCGCCAAAGTTTCGTAGCGATCCGCGACTGTGACCACAACGTCCGGACTGAGATTGTCAAACACAGTTGCCAGCTCGAGGACCCCAAGGCCGGTTGTCTTGGCCATCGAAGCCAGGTTCTCTCCTTCGAGCACCATGTAAACGCGGGCCGAGATCTTGAAACCGTCCTCTTCGATGTATTTCACCGCACTCCCGTAACGCTCCAGGAGAGCGGAAGCCGCAACCACGAGTTGCAACTCCAGATCGGGATGTTCCTCAATCGCCCTGAGCGCAGTCTTGATCCGGCTATAACTCGGACGCGCGGTTACTACTACACAAACTTTGCGCCTCATCGGCCAATTACCTCGACATCTTCGCGACGAAGGAGTT
Source organism: Pyrinomonadaceae bacterium (assembly GCA_023717565.1). GTDB lineage: Bacteria > Acidobacteriota > Blastocatellia > Pyrinomonadales > Pyrinomonadaceae > PSRF01. Next base: position 56,123 of record JAMQPI010000675.1, read on the forward strand.
CATCGGCGTGGAGATTGCGCCGCAAACGCGAGCCAACTAACTCTGGCAAACAGCTGGCGGGAATTCCGGTACCAGGCTTCTTCGCAGTTAAGTGCTCTTCGCGTAAGACTGTCCCAGCAGGCAATTCAGTACGTGTCACCAAGCTCTTGGTGAAAAGATCTCTTAACGGCGCAACTTCGCGGGCGGCAGTGTCTTTGTCAATCGGGTGCGCCAGCATTTTTTCGATGAAGCGCACACCTTCCACCAATTGCTTTAGCTCGCTGGGCGTCAGAGAAACAGGTACATCGGGTCCAAACATGTCGCGACTAAGTGTGACGTGAACCTCCAGGACTTCGCTGCCCAGCGTGACTGCGGCCAGCCCTGGATAAATCGAACCCGAATGATCAGAAAGACCTACCGGACAGCCATACCGTTCGCGAAAGTAGGAAAGCACGTTCAAGCCGATTTTTTCCGGCGGGCAAGGATAGGAAGATGTGCATTGCAAGACGGCAATTGGAAGATCGCGCGCCTTTACTCTGGCGACGGCGTCATCGATCTCACTAATAGGACTCATACCGGTAGAAAGCAGGAGGGGGAGATTGCTGTCGGCCAAACGCTCAAACATCGAGGCGTTTCCAACCTCGCCGGAAGCTATCTTCCATGCTGCTACTCCAACGCGCTCAAGTAGTTCGACCGCATCCAGTGAAAACGGAGAACTCAGAAAAAGCAGACCCTTTTCCTGCGCATGTTGTTTCAAACCACTCCACTGCTCCTCGCTAAACTCCATTCGCTTCCAGTAGTCGTAACGGGAAGCATCTTGAGAACTGAACTTGACGCGCCATGGTTCTTGAGGTGTGCTTTCCGCTGCGGCGATATGAGTCTGAAACTTGACTGCGTCGGCACCAGTCGCCGCGATGGCGTCGATGAAAGCGTGCGCTATACCAAGGCTTCCATCATGCGCTTGGGCCACTTCGCCGATAATCAAGCAGTCTCCTGCTGTCGGGTTCGTGAGGGCGGACTGCCCTTTTAGGACGTCTTTAAATGACATGTGGAAATCTTCAGATTGCGAATTTCGACATTTCTATCCCGTGACGAACTGGGATTTCAAAATGATTGTCGAATCGGATTGGAATTTCGTATCGAGAAGACAGGAAGAAACTTGAGAGAGCGGTATGCTAAATAGTTTGCCAAGCTGGAGACAGGAAATTCGAATTCCGCAATCCGAAGTTCTTATACGATGTCCGCAAACGTTTTTTCCATCCTCCGGAAGTAGAACGCGCCACTGACAAGAATCAAAATAGCCACTCCGGCGGAAACGAGAACGATCGGACCGGGAAAGGACTTAGTTCCTAATAACGCCCAGCGGAAACCATCGACCACGCCAACCATGGGGTTAAGCCCGTAAAGCGTGCGCCAGGGCTCGGCGAGCAGGCTGCTTGGATAGGCAATGGGTGTCGCGAATAACCAGAACTGCGTGATGAAGGGCACAATGTAACGGACGTCCCGGTATTTAACGTTCAAACTGGAAAGCCATAATCCGACCCCGAGCGACGTAATCAGAGCTAACAAGAGGAACACCGGGAGCCAGAGAATGTTTATTGTCGGCACCATCCGGTAATAGAACATCATCCCAATCAGCACGACTAAGGCCAAAACAAAGTCCACGACCCCGGAGAGTACAGTTGCCAGTGGAATCACAAGTCGCGGGAAATAGACCTTGGTGATCAGATTGGAGCTTCCAACCAGACTGTTGGATGATTGGGTTAATCCAGATGCGAAAAATGTCCAAGGGACCAGAGCTGCATAGCTAAAAATCGGATATGGAATACCGTCAGACGGCATCTTCGCAAGTTTGCCGAAAAACAGACTGAACACCACCATTGTGGAGAACGGTTGAATGATGGCCCAGGCCGCTCCCAGAGCAGTTTGCTTGTATCGAACTTTGATATCCCGCCAGATGAGGAAGTAAAGTAGTTCGCGATAGGCCCACAGCTCGCCCAGTTTAAGCGAAACCCACCCGCGCGACGCCTTGATGTGGAGCACTTGGGTGGCGCTTTTACTGGTAATTTTCGACTGACTAGATGTTTCAGTTATCGCTGACATGCTGCTCCTGGGAAACACTGGAATGTGGGGTCTGGTCTTCTGAGATGTGAACCAGCGCGAAGTCATCAAGCCAGAGGACTCCGAAGATCGGACAGGGCTGCTCCTGGCAACGTTGACGCTGAATGCCTATACGCACTGCCCGGGTGGCGTTGGTTGTCGTAAAGTCTGCGCGAATGTTTTGCCAATCACTTGTGCCGAGCGGCAGTGTGGACGACTGCGCTAATCTTTGACTATCCGATTGACTGGCGTCGGTCACTGTGACTACTGGTGCTCCACTGGTCACAAGCTCCTGAGCGCGCGTAACCAGGTTCAATTGATATCGTGTATTCGGCTCGACCAGTACGAGTTGCGACACCACCTCCTCCGAGGTGTCCGGAGTGCCATGCCAGTCGATGCGCAAGCTGCGAGCTCCCTCCCGATGAATGCCCTGGTCCATCGAGAGCTTTGTTCCGCGAATCTCGTTTACTCTCCATGAGAAGCCGGGTTCGTCTGAAAGGCGTCCCGTCTCAAAGCCACCATCATCAACCGAACCGGCAATTGGGACGCCCGAATCCCCTTGGCGCATGCCAACCCAGAGCTCGTGAGCTTCGGTAAACTTCTTCGCTTCCAGGAACTCAATGACAAATTGGCGTCGCTCGGGATATCGCAACCTATTTACCAGTCGAATGAGACTTAATGCCTCAGTCGCCTTGCCGTTCCGCACGAAGAAGTGAGCCACAGCCAGCGTCTCCTGAGGCGTTCGTGGATCGACTGCACGTTGGACGGCCTCACAATTCCCGGAGTAGGCTTCCCATGCTATTTCAATCACCTTCGTGAACAGCCTCGGCTCGGTCAAGGTAGCGCTTCGAAACTCCTTAAACGCTTCATCCCGCTGGCTGAGCTTTTGTAACAATTGCGCAGTGTTCCAATGAGGCTCTGCATAGAAGGGCGCGAGGGTTCGAGCCTCAGCCAATGCTGCAAGGGCCACCTTGGTTTCACCCATTCTGTCCAGGCCAGTCCCGAGTTCAGCCCACAATCTGTAATCGAGGGGCCTCAGCGCAATCGAGCGTCGCAAATCCTCTAAAGCCAGGCCTAACTCCTCACGCTTGGTGAGACTGACGGCACGCGCTGCGTAAGCTTCAGGGTCGTGCGGGCTCAACCGCACCGCTTCAGAGGCGGCAGCGACCGACCCAGTTGACAGGCTATCGTTCACGAGCGAACGCGCTTGTCCAATACGCAAGGCACTCGAGATCCCGAAGACGCATCCGATTAATCCGGCAAACATGAAGGCGAAACGAACCATTCGGCTTGAATCCCGATTACTGAAGCGCTTGTTCATTATTAATGTGGTCCGAGGAGACCTGGAGAAAGTCTTACGCCGGCTGCTGAATCTGTTCGTGTCTGCCCAGGCTCTGGCCATTACAGACCTTGACCGCCAACACAATAAGTGTGCAACAGACGAGGCTGTTGATTGTTATGTGCAGGCCAAAGTCGAAGAGACTGTGCACAGCCACGGCAAAAAGGCCTGTAAGTGCCCCACACCTTGCTGCTCGGGAGAAAGGAGACGCTCCTTGCAGCCGCTCACGTGCAACTCTTAAAAAGGACGCTACGAACCATAGGCCGAACGCTCCACCTATCACTCCACCACTAGCCAGCAGTTCGAGGTAATCATTGTGGGCTTGTTCCAAGTTCGCCTCACCTGAAGACTGAAGGTATCGCGAAATCGCCACTGAGTATCCCCCAAAGCCCACACCTAGAATCGGGTTATCCTTAATCAGTTTCAGCGTTGCCTGCCAGATCTGTGGTCGAAGGACTTTTGGCGGCCCGGTTGTTTGGGTCTGGAATTCAGTGGGTGTCTTCTCGAGTCGGGAAATCGTTTCGTCACCACCGATAATAATGACGCTGGCCACGACAGTCGCCAGCAGCAGGCAAACTAAAGCTGCGGTGGCGATCAATTGAGGGTTCCGCAATAACCTTTTGGAAGAAAGACGATCCTGGCCAAAATCTCTGGAACGTGACCCGTTGCGCACGGTACTCATTAGAAGGAAGAAGAATGGCACTTCAACAACAAGGCTAAGCGCCCCGCCGCGCGAGTGAGTTAACAGAATAGACGCCCAGAGTACTACTCCCGTCGAAATATATAGGATAAGTCGTTTCTTGTACTTGCGGTCGCCAACGCTCAGGCCAAGTAATAAAGCGATGGCCATCTCGATGAGAAAGGCAAAGTGGTTGCGGTTTTCGAATTGGCCGTAGCTTCCGTCGGCTGAGAGCCGGTGCCTTGCCAAGTCCATCAAGGCTTGGGGCATTTGCGACCTGAAGATACCAAACAATGCGCTTGCCAGAGCAATGCCAACAACAAGGTAAATCATGCATCGCAATCGTTGCTCAGTTGAGGCATAGCGCAGGAGTAATCCGAGAGTAAGCGTAAGGGCTAAGAGCTTGTAGGCAAAGCGCCAAGTTTCGAAGGGGTCGGCGCTTATCGTACGGCCCACTTCCGTCCCTCCCAGGGCCACGCTTGCATCGTAGTTCCATATTGCGAGGCTTTGGACAATAGCGAGGATTATCAACGCTAGTAACGGCAGCAAGAGTCGATGTACTCTCACCCACCAAGTGTCTCGCAAAAACCCCTCGATTATCCACAGGATCGCGAAACCGAAGACCGCTGATTCAAAGATCGACTCCCACCAAGGGTCAACCGTGCCAAAAGGCACAGCAGCTAACCCTATTAGGATCAGAACACCGTAAAAGATCGTTCCATCCAGCCAGCACCCGATTCGCTGACGAAGGGGAGACTGGATCGTATTTGCCTGCATTCGACTTGCGAAAACATACGTAATTGTTGCAGCCAGACTTCTTGCCCTGTCCTGGAACAGCGGGGTCGAAATTTAGCGATAGTAGTTTCGGTAGTATGAATAGTCGTTCGATCGAACATTGACTGCGTTCAGAACCACTCCAAGGATTGGAGCACCCACTCCGTCCAATGATTGCACCGAATACCGGGCAACCTGACGCGGACTCTTCGGTCCGCGGACAATCATCAAAACACCATCAACGAGCGACGAGATCAATACTGCATCTGTAAAAAAGCTTATGGGCGGCGAATCGATAATGATGTGGGAAAAAGTAGACCTGAGCGTATGTACCAGCCGCCGCATGCTTTCCGACGCCAGCAACTCAGCAGCGTTGTCCGTTGCCGGCCCAGCCGGGAGAACGTAGAGATTGCTACCATCATACTGCTCGATCATTGATAGGATCTCGGCTTCGGTCACGTCGCCGGATAGAATGGTGCTAAGACCCTGCGCGTTCTCGATTCCCAAAACCTCATGAATAGTCGGATGACGCAAGTCTCCATCAATCAATAGCACCTTGGCCCCGGTTTGGGAGATGACGAATCCCGTATTGATGACCACCGTGGTCTTCCCCTCTCCGGGCAAACTCGACGTCACCAGAAGGGTTGCGGGAGCACTGTTGCCATTCGAATGCATGACCAAAGTTCGCAGTTTCTTATAAGACTCGGATAACGACGAAGACCCTTCCTCGTAAATCAGTAATCCAACATGCCCACGCGCGTTACGCACCGATTTCTTCGGAGACTTTTTGCCAGGCTCAGGATTCGGTGTGGGAGTCTGCTCTCCCAGCAGTAGTCCTGGGCCTCCATGACTTTTCAGCTTTAGAACTTCCCGAAGTTGGCGCCGGCGTCGACTAGCGATGGGGATAACAGCAAGCGCCGATAGGCCAAACATCCTCTCAACCTTGTCGACGGAGTCAACTGAAACGCTATCCTCAAGCGAACCCAGTAGAACAACCAATCCGACAGCAAATGCGAGAGAGAATGCAAATGCGAGGGCAACAAGCCTCGCCCGCTTGGGGCCGACAGGCACTGCGGGGAGGGTTGCGTAATCCGTAACCTGCACATTGTTCGGCGTTGCTGCCAAAACTATTTCATTCTCTTTCGAGCGTTGCAGCAGACTATCAAGTAAACCCCTGTAGGTTGTCGTCTCCTGCTGGATCATTCGGTAGTCAATAGCAGCCGCGTTCTGGGTCATCGCCGAGTTGTGCTGTTGCTCAAACGCTTTTCGCAAGGATTGCTCCCGAGCCAGCGACTGACGGTAACGCGTTTCGAGGTTCGTGAGCACTACTCCGATGGCACGCTCACTAGTCTGTTTTAGTTGATCCTCCAGATCACTGATCTGCTTATTGAGCTCTTTCACCTCTGGCCAGTTTTCTCCGACCTCGAGCAGCATGACAGCGCGTCGCTGCCGGGCGTCCGCCAAGCGGGCGTCGATTGCGGAAAGTTGCGCGTTGTTATTGCCTTCAACAATAGCGGCGGCGGCCCCAGGGGCGAGAGCGCCCTGGTACTCTGCTTCGGCCGCCTTACGAAGGTTCTCTGCCTCGAGCAATCCGCGGTCAAGCGCGGCTAGCCGATCTGATTCGATATCTCTTCCCGAATCGAGGGGAAAGATCTGATGGTCCCTGGCGTATTCAATTAACCGCCTTTCATTTTCCCCGATCTTAGACTGAAGCTCGGCTATACGCTTTTGCAGAAAGTCACTGGTAGATGAGGTTGATGCGGCGCGCCGCTCCCAATTGGCCTGTACGAAAGTGTCAGCAACAACGTTGGCGGCTCGGGCGGCTGAATTCGGATCGGAATGACTGAAGTTGATATTAATCAGCCGGCTGGTCTCGGTTAGCTTCACGTCAAGTCCGTTCCGAATAGCTGAAACATGCTTCGCTAATCTCTCAGCCTCGGCCATGTCGCCATCCGCGGATAGGGGAGCGATCGATCTCACCCTCAGAGGTTTGTTCGCGACCCCTTCTGACTGTGAGCGATCCCCGGCCAGACCTGCCATCCTCATAATATTGCTCCACGCCGATTCTCGCCGGGAAGAGTCCCACACGAATGCGTTTGGCGCGGGCTCCATATCAAGGGTCTTGGCAACGCGCCTCAAAAATGCAGGACTCTTTAAGAGCAATAACTGGGTGTTGAAATAGGAGGGGTCGTCGCCTGGGTTATTTATTACTACCGATCCGTTCTTAGAAGATCCGAGAGCCGCGTTGTTCTCCAGATTGACCTGTATCCTCGCTTCAGCTTCGTAAACGTCGACTTGGCGCGCAACATAGACTAGGGCCAGGGCCGTAGTGAGGAAGGTGATCGTCAGTACCAACCAAAGCCGTTGGCAAACCATGCCCCAGTAATCGCGCAAACCCAATACCTGCTCGTCGTCAAAGTCCGGATCATCATTGGCCGGAAACGATGAAGGAGGTGACTCTCGGTAGGGCACCAAAGCGCGTATTTCGCGCTCGTCGCTGCTAGCTTTGATCATATCTCCAGAACGCTTCATGGGACCGATTCCTAATTTCTCTTTCGAACAGAATGGCTTACGGTATGACTATGGGCAATCTTGTAGCCATGGGAATGATGGTCGAGGCCATTCCTCTTAAAATAGCTTGGAGACCAGTTTTGGTAGAGACTTCGACGATATCACCACCCTGCAGCAGGAAGCCTTCACCCTGGCTCTTGTCAGGCGCCTTCATATCAACCAGAAACTCCGTAGTTGCTGAGCTACCGGAAATCTGCCGCGTGACGCGGATTTTGTCTCTTTTCGAGTTAGGAAGTGTTCCACCTACCATCGCTAACGCGCGGGCCAGAGTGATAGGCTCCACAATCGGAACCACCGCCGGGCGCGCCACATTTCCGACAATGATTACTTCCTCCGCATCTGGGATGTTGATGATGTCTCCCTGATGCACGTAAAGACTCTTATCGTCACCGCCTCGTAAAAGTTCTTTCAGGTCATAAGTCAACACGCCATCGTCATCATCTGTTATGGAACTTTTTTTAGCGTTTGCCTTATCAGCACGTCCCTCGCAGGTGTCAGACGGGGAAGTGGACAGGATCTGAACTATGCGACCCGCTTTAGGAGAGGGGCCGCCAGCATGAAACACGAGCAATTCCAGCAGTCGTACTCGGCGACGTAGCTGAAATCGGCCCGGGGAGTTGACGGCGCCCATAACCGCCACGGGCTGTGACTGATAGTCCTTAACGGAGACATAGACCATCGGGTTTTTCAACAATTGGCCATCGCGGTAAAGGCGGGCAATCTCTTCTGCCAGTTCTTTCTCAGTTCGGCATGACGCCCGAATTTCACCCTCGATCAAGGGCATCGAGATCATGCCCCGCATGTCTACCTGTTCTTCGCGTGAAAGTTGTGTTCTATTAAAAACTTGAACGGTAAGCAAATCCCCAGGTCCGATACGATATTGATCGTCACTCAACGATGATGTGACATGGACTTGAGGTTTCGTAGCACGAGCCGCAATCGGGGCAGGAATACTCTCGGCCGGTTGCTGAGCAAATGCCACCTGCAAACACCCGGCCAGCATCCCAGCCAGAATTGCCGGTACAGTAGCCCTACTCAGGAACGCACAACCAATGAAATATTTAGGATTCATCTTGGCAACGAGATTGGTGACGCATGATAAATGAGATCTCTTCCAACAGCTCGGATCTATTTCGAGGTGCGCAGCCCCCCGGTTCGTTTCCACCCCGTGGCTATCCGCCGAGAAAGCATGGCTTCACGGAGGTGGTTAGGTCGCGCAAGGTTGAGGACTGTATTGCTTAGTACGACCATTAACTCTTCATTCTCACGAACGAACATCCCGGTCAGAGGAGCATCGGATGTTTTTATGACCACCGCTTCCCTCACCCATTGCCAAAACTGAGCTTGGGTAGTCCAAAACTGCTTGCGATCCTTGCAAATCACGAGCGCGGTGCGCTTCTTTCTCTTCTTCTTGTCCTTAGCTGGCTTCTTTTTTGCCGTTGTCTTTGCAGTGGTTGTGCGCAAGGTCAAAACTTCCTTTTTGCTTTAGATACAGTTCGGCCGTATGCATACGAGCCGTTAATTAGAAACACGGAACGCATCCAGGGTACCCCCGTGGGGGAAGCCTCAAAGCTGAGGCGGCGTTGGTACTCTTTCAGCCGACCTGCACAACCCCTCGACGTTACAACGGTAAATGCCTATATCGTCGGATTCTCTTTTTTTTATCTCTCTTCGACTTGACGACACGACTCAGCGCCCTATCGGACACCTGGCGTTTCGCTAAGCAAGCGAATGGCAGTTTCCATCTGGTAACCAGATAGACTGCCGTATCAAAATGCGTGGCATTTGCAAGACGATCGCGTAAGGCACTATTTGTGCCTCACGTTTTGGAAGAGGACGGCGAATCGGGTAGCTTAAAACTCAACGCCCGTTCATTGAGGTGCGCTTTGGAGTTTGGGATAGCGCACAGATATATAACCGTCGGATGCTTGCCGGCCCGCAAATCATTTTTCGCGTTCACGATTCACGCGGCAACTACCATGCCTAAAAATCCACCGCCGAGATAAAGGGATCTAACAATTGATTCCGGTGCTTAAATCAATCACTCTCATGGAGGTTATGAACCTGCGGCAGCAATGCTGAGTGATGCAAAACTTCTTGCTCGATGTGCGGTCTATTCACAGGTGGGGCGCAATTGTGACAAGGTGTGTCACCAATGTAATGCATGGAAACTTGCAAGGTAGGGGAACCCAAACCAAGTCGGGATCAGCAAAAAAGAATGACTGGTAGACGTTGCTCGCAACACGCCTAATGGACCATCTAGGATAAATAAAAGTTGCTGGGCCTCACCTCTGAGCCTTCGGCTACCAATGCCGCCACGTAACCCGATTCAACTGGAATCGAGTGCATCGACCAGCGCGAAACTTCATTTGGATCTTTCTTATTTTTCAACAGCGCGGCTGGTTCACCAGGGACGAGAGAAACGTCGAATTCATTTAGGGCCATAGAAAGGCCTTCGCCGCAAGCTTTGATGTAAGCTTCCTTGCGCGTCCAGCAGTTGAAAAACGCCTGCCTTCTTGTCTCTGGACTCAAAGCTCGCAGGGCGGTCACCTCAGCATCCGAAAAAAATCGCTCGGCAACATCCTCCCCCATGAGCTCATCTCGAATAAACTCGAGATCCACACCAAGTGCCCGGTTTCGGCTGAAGGCGAATAGAGCCATTCCGTGCGAGTGAGATAGATTGAATTCTATCGAGTTTTCCCCGCTGATTTTCATTAGAGCGGGTTTACCTTTTTCCCCGTAGCAGAACCTAAGATCAATCGGGCTAACGTCAAGATAGGATGCCAGGATTGTCCTGAGCAGCCCCCGCGCTACGATGAAATGATTACGATCTTTTTGAAAGTGAAAGCGATCCGCGCGGGTGAGTTCGTCTTCGGAGAGGACTGATCGCAGCCGACCTGCGAGTCGGTCGTCCAGCATCGCATGCCAAACGTGAACATCACCGATGCTTAACTTCCCTTCGCTACTTTGAAGGCCAGACCAATCAATTAAGAGTTGAGAAGAATCTTCCAACAAGCGTGGCATCAATTCTGAAACTCACCTTCCGACTGTGTCATGCGACGCGTCGCCATTAGGTTGGGGCGCCCTCCAGACAGGCCGCGGGTTAGCCAATTCCCCGATGCTGCCTCCTCGGCCCTTCGCTGCCTGGCTGCCGGCACACTGACACCATCTTATACGAGCCCATTCTCAAAACAGAGGTATTAGCGATCCAAACAGCCAAACCGTCTCGAACGGAAGGACGCAGCCTATCCATCGGCAACATTCGCAAGGCAAGGCCGAAAAAGCGCAATGTGGCGAGTGGGAGAATGAGTAGTAGGGGAGTCAGTAATACAAAGAGAAGATGCTCCCAGAAATCACGTGTGACATTTCCAAGGTGATATGCGCCGTTTGCCAGCGGAATTCCCAACGTTGTCGCGTAATACACGAGCAGCGGAAAGAAGGATTGCCGGAATAAACCGTGGTCACCTCGCTCGCCGCCAGCATTCGATGAGAACCCCAAGCTATTTTTAGAACTCAGCTTTTCACTGACGATAAACAACAGCAGCAAGAATCCAAAGTAGATGAAGATCCCTTCGAAGCGGTGAAGTTGATTTCCGGTCAACCAGCTAATCTCCAGAGGCATCCGCCGCAGCTGCAAAGCCGTTGAAATGCGAACCGTATTAGCAACGAGGGTTGCGAGATAGGCCAACAGCGCCGCGACCGGGATGAATCTCCAACCGATGCTACGGGATCGATCTCTCCACGACCTTCTCAGCGACAGCATCAAGAATGATGTGATCAGGAAATTGACCCCGGCACAGGATGTGGCAATCAGGAAAGTGCGGTCGCTGCTGAGGTAGCCTGCGTGAGATTCAAACTTAAACGAAGTACCACTAATTAGTTCGACCAGGAAGGTCGTAGGAGCGAGAATCCAGCGCAACTGATTGGCGCTTGCTGTTGAGTAATAGAACTTGAGCGCTAGAGCCGAGAGCACGACGACAACCAGCTGTGCGCTACGCTTCCAGAAAACTCTGTTCATAAAAGCACTCTCATTTGATCGACTCGCTTCCGAAGTTGTGAAAGATTCAGTTCGTGCCCGAATACTCATGAGCCCAGGAAAACTCGCAGGTTGGGAAGGGCGGCCAAATATCCGATATGCTTCAGCTTGTCGTCGAGCTTGGCCTACACTCAAGCAATGACAATCACCCATAACCTCGCACATTGAGCTTTTCCAATCTCGTCGACAAGCTGAAGCATATCGGACATTTCTAATACCTCAGGCGATCTTGACAAGCCGACGACGACGTCCGCGAAAGATCATGATCAGGGCCAGCATCACTGATCCGATCACCAACCAAACGAGCTCCGGTTCACTGCCTAGCTCGGTGCCTTCACCGACTGCCAGGTCGCTCACTCCTAATGGCAGCGGCAACGGTTGATCCACATCCTCTGCCGATCCTAATGAGTTTCTGACCTGTTCGAGGACTGCGATGAATGACGTGTATTGAGTCAACAGGCTGTACTTCAAACCCAGCGAAGTGATCTGCTTGACCTTGTCGGGTTCCTGGTTTCTGGATCCATAATCGGAGAGTTCAGCGATTCGGGATCGGGCCCATAGGTAGAGTAACGCTCGATTG